>NZ_OMPH01000040.1:0-433478 GCF_900312795.1 Ruegeria sp. AU67 | reverse complement strand
CTTCCAAGCCCGCGCTGCCGGCTGCAAACCCGATTCCCGCCGCGATAACACCGCCGAGCAAAGCGGGGACGAATCCTCTGCGTTTTTCTTCCTGCTGCGACTCTCCACGATGCGATTTTTCCGGCGGCGCGGAGTTCTCTTCCTGGGTCAGTTCCACAGCCGCTTCGGCTTCGGCTTCGGCTTCGGCTTCGGCTTCGGCTTCGGCTTCGGCTTCGGCTTCGGCTTCGGCTTCGGCTTCGGCTTCGGCTTCGGCTTCGGCTTCGGCTTCGGCTTCGGCTTCGGCTTCGGAAAGGGCCTTTTCTAGCGGCTCATCCGCGTCAACGACTGTCTCATCACGCTGCGAGGTGAATTCAACTGTTTCGTCCGACTTGGGGTCTTCCACCGGCTTTTGATCGGTTTTTTTCTTACGAGCCACCGCGACGTTCCCCTTATCGAATCCAATTTCATATGAATAACAGACCGCTCTAAGTTAATCAGTGGTCTCTCCACGCTCAACCCGCATCGCGTGTTTGACAAGCTTTTTCACGGCTTTCCGCATTTTCTTGGGTGTCGGCTCTTTGGCGATCTTCAGGCGCTCATAGTCCAAGGAATAAAGGGGCTCGGCCGTGGCTTCGCTAATGGCAACCAGCCACAAGGGCGCGGTTCCGGTCCAAATTTCGGCAAATTGTCGCGCCGTTCGGGGCGAAAATAGCGGTGCGAGAACAGGTCTGTCACCGGATGTGGCCGCAGCCGCTTCGGATGTCAGCGGTAACAAACGTTGTTGATAAACAATCTGTTCGTGAACCGTCAGCCCCGATTCGGTCAGACGCCCGGCAACATTTCCCCGCGTATGTTCACCCCTGAGATGCAGCAACGGGCTTTCAGGCCGGTGTTTCAACAGGTAGGCCACCAGTTCTTCGGCGGTATTGCCCACCATCAATGCATCCCATCCAGCCCCTTTGGCGGTTCCAGTGGTCGCCGGACCAACACAATAGGCGGGCAGATCGGGTTTAACGCCCAGCGACGCGGCGGCATTGACCGAGTTGGCCGAAGTAAAGATCAATCCGCGAATTCCGTCCGTTTCGACTGCAACCCTCAGGGGTCGGATTTCCAGGATCGGAGAATAGATGACATCCACCCGCGACCTGACGCGGTCCGACAGCTGTGCCACAAACCTTTCAGAGGCGGCGCGAGGGCGGGTCATCAACAAATACAATGGCGGGGCCTTCGGCCTTGGGATTGTTTGCGTCCGCGCAGGGTGATACCCCGCTTGAGTGTCATGATGCAACGGATCAGGCCTATGGTGCAAACACTTACCGTTCTTGGATTGGAAAGCAGCTGTGATGACACGGCCGCCGCTGTTGTGCGCCAATCCGATGGTGCGTGTGCCGAGGTTCTGTCGTCTATCGTTCACGGTCAAACCGAGCTGCACAGCGCATTTGGCGGCGTCGTGCCCGAAATCGCAGCGCGGGCCCATGCCGAAAAGCTGGATATTTGCGTGGTGCAGGCGTTAGAGGCTGCAGGACTGACGCTGGCCGATATGGATGCGATCGCCGTCACTGCGGGTCCCGGCCTGATCGGCGGAGTCATGTCCGGCGTCATGTGCGCCAAGGGGCTGAGTGCCGCGACCGGCCTGCCTCTGATCGGTGTGAACCACTTGGCCGGTCATGCTCTGACGCCCCGGTTAACGGATGACATCACGTTTCCCTACCTGATGCTTTTGGTTTCCGGTGGGCATTGCCAGTACCTAATCGCGCATGGTCCTGAGGAATTCACCCGGTTGGGCGGAACAATCGATGACGCGCCCGGCGAGGCGTTCGACAAGACCGCCCGCCTGCTGGGCTTGCCTCAACCTGGCGGCCCTTCGGTTGAGGCCGAGGCCCGGGCGGGTGATCCCAAACAGTATCGTTTTCCCCGACCTCTGCTGGATCGGCCGGGATGTGATCTCTCCTTTTCGGGGCTGAAAACCGCGTTGATGCGGATGCGGGATCAGATTGTTGCCGAAAATGGCGGCCTAACCCGTCAAGACCGCGCTGATCTGTGTGCCGGATTTCAGCAAGCCATCGTCGATACTCTGGCCGAGAAAACCCGCCGTGCGATTGACAGGTATCTTGATGAAAACCCTACAGATCCGGTTATTGCCGTCGCAGGTGGTGTGGCCGCCAATACCGCCATTCGGTCCGCATTAGAGACTGTTTGCGCAGAAAAAGGCGCGCGCTTTACCGCACCGCCGCTCAACCTGTGCACCGACAATGCCGCCATGATCGCCTATGCCGGGATGGAACGGTTTCGCCTGGGCGCACGCGACGGGCTGGACCTGACAGCCCGTCCACGCTGGCCGCTGGATAAAACCAGTCCCGCGATGCTGGGCGGCGGCAAGAAAGGCGCCAAGGCATGAGCGTTTCCGTTCTGGGATCTGGCGCATTCGGCACGAGCCTGGCCATTTCACTGGCCGGGAACGGGCCGGTTACGCTGTGGTCTCGGGATCCGGATCAGGCCCGGCACATGCAGACAGAACGTGAAAACACTCAGCGTTTGCCTGACGTGGCTTTGCCTGCTGATATCACGGTGACATCGAACATCGATCAGGCGACCAAGGCTGATGTTCTGCTGATAGCTATCCCCATGCAAAAATTGCGCGATGCCTTGCAAGCGCAGGCCTCTGATCTGGACGGAAAAACCTTGGTGGCGTGCTGCAAAGGTATTGAGCTATCGTCCGGGCTTGGGCCGATTTCAGTGATCCAGCAAACGATCCCGGATGCGCGACCCGCCCTGCTGACCGGGCCCAGCTTTGCCGACGACATTGCACGCGGGTTGCCAACGGCGCTAACCTTGGCCTGCGCCGATGACTCGCTGAGTCTGACGCTGCAACACGACCTGACCACTGCCAACTTGCGCCTCTATCGAACCACCGACATGGTTGGGGCGGAACTTGGCGGCGCCTTGAAGAACGTAATGGCCATCGGATGCGGCGCTGCAATCGGGGCCGGCTTAGGCGACAGCGCGCGCGCCGCCTTAATGACACGCGGGTTTGCAGAAATGCAGCGCTTTGCGCTGATGCGCGGGGCGCGACCCGATACACTAATGGGATTGTCTGGATTGGGGGATCTGGTCCTGACTTGTTCGTCTGAACTGTCCCGAAACTATCGCTTTGGCCTTTCATTGGGTCGGAATATCCAGTTCGATACCCACACCACTGTTGAAGGGGTCGCCACAGCGCGGGCCATGACGGAAATTGCCGCCGCCGAAGGGCTGGACATGCCAATCAGTACAACGGTGGCAGACCTTAGCAGTGGCGCCTACAGTGTGACCGAAGCTATCCGAGCCCTGCTCAACCGACCCCTGAAGGAGGAATAATATGCTGATCGCTCTCATCGCCCGTGACAAGGACGGCGCGCTGCAAACCCGGCTGGACAATCGCGCTGCCCACCTGGCCTATATTGAGGAAACGGGTGTCGTTGCGCAGGCGGGTCCGCTGCTGGACGGCGACGCAATGATCGGCTCTTTGATCATTCTGGAGGTCGAAGACATGGCCGCGGCGCAAAATTGGGCGGACAACGATCCTTATGCAAAAGCCGGGTTGTTCCAATCGGTTGACCTGATTGCGTGGAAAAAGGTCATAGGCTGATGGCGTACTGGCTGTTCAAATCCGAACCATCGACCTGGGGCTGGGACCAGCAGGTTGCAAAAGGGGATGCGGGCGAAGAATGGGACGGCGTGCGCAACTATCAGGCGCGCAATTTCATGCGTCAGATGGCAGTTGGCGATCGCGGGTTCTTTTACCACTCGCAAAAGGACAAGGCGATTGTTGGTATTGTTGAGGTCTGCGCCGAGGCGCACCCCGACAGCACCACGGATGACGAGCGTTGGGAATGTGTGGACATCAAGGCCGTTCGCCCGTTTGCAACCCCCGTCACGCTGGACCAGATTAAGGCTGACGAACGTTTGGGGGAAATGGTATTGGTCAAAAACTCTCGCCTGTCCGTTCAGCCAGTCAGCGAGGCGGAATGGCAGGTGATCTGCGATCTGGGCGGCACGCAGGCTACTTAATAACAGATTAAAGGGAAGGCCCTGACAGAAGCAGAACCTTCCCTACCCCGCGTGCTCCCGACTCACCACACGCGTATGGAAATTTTGGCTCTGACCGTCCTGGTCACGTCCTGACACTAACCGATCCATGCGGCGCGGTTCAAACGGCAAGTACTTAAAATTGGAAACGCCCGCCAGGGATCTGACGGGCGCTGCAAAAAAGGTGTGGCGAGATCAGCCGTAAACAGCCTCTTTGCCGAAGTGCTTGGTCAGCATGTAATACACGACGGCGCGGTATTTGTTACGCTCGGACATGCCATAGGTTTCCAGTACCTTGTTGATCGCTTCCATCAGTTCCGGTCCGTCCGACAGGCCCAGCTTTTTGATGAGGAAGTTGTTCTTGACCGTTTCCAACTCACCTTCCTGAGATGCCGCGACAGTCGATGCATCGGCGTCATAAATTGCAGGTCCACAGCCGATTGTGACTTTGGTCAGCAGATCCATATCTGCGTCCATACCGCATTTGGACTTCAGGTCCTCGGCATATTTAGCGATCAGGTCGTCGCGTTTTCCCATGGTTATCTCCCGGTTGAAACTCGTTTTTGGCCATACCAGCGCCGCAGACACGGTAACGGGAGCGGGAATTTGCACAAAGGGAAAAATTAGCGGCATTCCCCCTAAACCCTGCCGGTCTGATCTGAGGCTTGATTTTGATGGCCCTTTATTTAACAATGAGGTTAAATATATTACTTGTTCTAGAACCAGGAGGCTACAATGCCTGTGTCGCTACCCAACGAAACTTCGCAATACAGAACCGCACGAAACACCTTGCTGTCGGCTGAAGCCGAACTGCGGGCTCAGATTGAAAATGTTGCAAAACTGCGCCGCGGTTTGCCCAAAGGTGGGGCAGTTCCGCGGGACTATGCATTCCGGTCAGACAAGGGTGCGCCGACACCGCTGTCGTCTTTGTTCGGATCACATGACACCTTGGCTATATACTCGCTAATGTACGGGCCGGATGCAGAGGCACCTTGCCCGATGTGTTCTGCCTTTCTGGACGGGTTGAATGGGCAGATCGCCCATTTATCGCAGAAAATCGCCTTTGCGGTCGTGGCGCAAAACACCTGTGAAAGGCTGGCAGCGCTGAAAGCGGAAATGTCATGGGATGATCTGCCGCTTTATTCTGCATTGGGCACAGACTATCAGCGCGACTATCTGGCCGAGGCCGAGGATGGAAGCCAACTGCCGATCCTGAACGTCTTTCAGCGCGATGCGGACGGCATAAGCCATTTCTGGAGTTCCGAGTTGTTCTTCGAACCCAGTGACTGGCATCCGCGGCATGTGATGCGGCGTGGCCCCTGTGGAATATTCTGGATTTCACACCACAAGGACGCGGAGATTTCTTTCCGTCCCTGCGTTAAATACCCGTCAAGGTGACCTATCGGCAATAACCCCAACCGGGACCCTGCAGATGAAAGTGGTCCGCGTGCAAGTGATTGAAATCAGGACCCAATACCACACGAAACCAATCACATGCGCCGCGCCAGATCTGGTGCAGAAATTGACCCTCAGGTCCTTCGGCGCCCCAATCGGATAGCAATGTCAGACTGCGCCCATCGGCGAATTGCAAACCAACAATATCAATGGAATCCGCCTTGGCATGGCTGCTCCAACCACTGCTCTGACCCTGAGCGGTACGCATCTGGCGGCAATTGTAACTGCCTACATGCCGCAATCGGCTGACCTGCGTGCCCAAAAGATCTCTCGCAGTGGGTTGAACGACATGATGTTCCCACATGGCCAGCCGCAGAGTGGTCGCGCAACTGGTTTCAACTGCATTTACACCCGATGTCACCAGCGCAGACAACAGACCGCGCCCGGTGATGCCGCAATTCTCATCCACGATCAGATCATCCATCGCTTCAAATTTTGCGCCGGCGTCGGCCAAGGCGGCGCGGCACTGTACTTCATTCGCCAGCGCACGATTAAGCTGAAACCGGGTAATTGGCGTGACCGGCGCGGTGATTTTCAGCTCTCGCAAAGGGTTCCAATGCGATGGCACGGGTGTTTCCGGATGCGCCAGCAACCACCATCCGCCGCCTCCGAACAGGATGGCTACAACGGTGATACTAAAAACAAAAGACGCCGCCGATAACAGGAATCGGCGGCGTCCAGTGTGTTTGCTCATGCGTTCTTTCGCACTCAATAACGGTAGTGTTCCGGCTTGTAGGGGCCTTCGGGCTTCACGCCAATGTAAGATGCCTGCTCGTTATCCATCTTGGTCAGCTTCACGCCGATGCGATCCAGATGCAAACGCGCGACCTTCTCATCCAGATGCTTGGGCAGGATGTAGACGTCGTTGTTGTACTGATCACCCTTGGTGAACAGCTCGATCTGCGCCAGAACCTGGTTGGTGAACGAGGCCGACATCACAAAAGACGGGTGACCGGTCGCATTGCCGAGGTTCAGCAGGCGGCCTTCGGACAGCAGGATGATGCGATTGCCCGAGGGCAGTTCGATCATGTCCACCTGTTCCTTGATATTGGTCCACTTGTGGTTCTTCAGGCTGGCCACCTGAATTTCGTTGTCGAAGTGACCAATATTGCCGACGATGGCCATGTCCTTCATCTCGCGCATATGCTCGATGCGGATCACGTCCTTGTTGCCGGTGGTGGTTATAAAGATGTCGGCCGATGCGACTTCGTCTTCCAGCAACGTGACTTCGAAACCGTCCATCGCGGCCTGCAGGGCGCAAATCGGGTCAACTTCGGTCACTTTCACACGGGCACCAGCACCGCGCAGCGACGCGGCCGAGCCTTTGCCAACGTCACCGTAACCGCAAACCACGGCAACCTTGCCAGCCATCATGGTGTCAGTGGCGCGGCGGATGCCGTCAACCAGCGATTCCTTGCAGCCGTATTTGTTGTCAAACTTCGACTTGGTGACCGAGTCGTTCACATTGATCGCCGGGAACGGCAGTTGGCCGTCTTTCACCAGTTGATACAGGCGGTTCACGCCGGTGGTGGTTTCCTCGGACACGCCCTGAATCTGGTCGCGCATCTTGGTGAACCAGCCCAGGGATGCTGCCATGCGTTTGGCGATCTGCGCTTTGATGACTTCTTCTTCTTCGGACGTCGGAACAGCAATGATGTCCTCACCCGCTTCGGCACGTGCGCCCAGCAGAATGTACAAGGTCGCGTCGCCGCCATCGTCCAGGATCATGTTTGGGCCATCGTCGAACAGGAAGGATTTATCCAGATAATCCCAATGCTCTTCCAGCGTCTGGCCCTTGATGGCGAATACAGGAATGCCAGCCTCGGCAATTGCAGCCGCCGCATGGTCCTGCGTCGAGAAGATGTTGCACGATGCCCAGCGCACGTCCGCGCCCAGCGCGACCAGTGTTTCGATCAGAACAGCCGTCTGGATGGTCATGTGCAGCGAACCGACGATACGAGCACCCGCCAGAGGTTTGCTTTCGCCATATTCGGAACGCAGGGACATCAGGCCCGGCATCTCGGTTTCGGCAATGTCCAGCTCTTTGCGGCCAAACCCAGCCAATGAAATGTCTTTAACGATATAGTCCCCGGCCATCAGGTGCTCCATTTTCCGGTAAATCACAGTCCGGGCAGCCCCTAGCATTCCTTGGGGCAAGTGGCAACGCAAATGGCCGAAAACTGGGTGAACCTGTGGCTCAAATCAACTTGGTTCACCCTTAAGCTCTATCTTGGGTATCGCTTCAAAAAAATCCGTGCCAACGGCGACAATACAACTAATGCCGTTCGCCTGGGTCACCAGAACTGTATAGCTTCCGGTTTCCTTCGAGGTCCAAACCTCCATCACCGCGCTAGCGCCGCGTGTTTTCTGCAATCCGCCAAAGACCAGCTCTTCTGAATAGCTGCTTTGCAGTTTGGCAACCACGTGTTCGCGCTGTGCACAGCTTTTAGCAAAAGCGGGCGGCGCTGTGGCTGCCATGCCGAAGGTCAGGGTTATAGCAAATAGGCGTTTGAACATAACATGCTCCTTTCGATACGCGTTTCAGTACGAGAGGGGCACAACTGAAAGGAGTACGCCCCCCTCAGTCCATATGTCGGGATCAAATCGTGCAGGTTCAAAGCACGAAAGCTCAAGAATTTGTTGGCAGCCTGTGATCCAGACAGGTACATCATAACATAAAAACGCGAACTCAACGTGTCCTACTTCACAAGGCATGGCATAATGGCAACACAAGCACGAGCATGGCAACGAATGCTGTCCGGTCGCAGGCTCGATCTGCTGGACCCGACACCGGTGGATATCGAGATCGAAGATATCGCGCACGGTCTGGCCTTTGTGGCCCGCTGGAACGGTCAGACAGCAGGTGATTTTGCCTATTCCGTGGCCGAGCACTCCCTTCTGGTTGAAGAGCTTTTCGGCCGGATTGTCCCCAAAGCCCCGGTAAAATGGCGATTGGCCGCGCTGTTACACGATGCGCCGGAATATGTGATCGGAGATATGATCTCGCCCGTTAAATCCGCCGTCGGCCCGGATTACGGCGCGCTGGATGATCGGCTGGCTGCGGCCATCCACATTCGGTTCGGCCTGCCGGCGGAGGTGCCGAAAACAGTGAAACGGCAGATCAAAAAGGCCGACAAGATCAGCGCATGGATGGAGGCCACACAGATCGCCGGGTTTTCCGAGTCCGAGGCGACGAAGTTCTTCGGTCGGCCAGATAAGGCGGTGATGGAGGGGTTGGCGATCACGCTACGCCCGCCGGTTGAGGTGCGGCGGGCGTATATGGAACGTCACATGGCTCTGCTGACGCAGCTTTAGCCGAAGACGTAAAAACACAGTTTGTTTCCGTCCAGATCGCGAGCATAAGCGCCGTAGAACCGATCAGGAACGCGCTGGCCAGGTTCTCCTTCATCTGTAGCACCAAGGCTGATTGCCTTCTCGTAAAGCGCCTTAGCCTCATCCTTGGAGTCTGCTGCAAAAGCAATCATTCCACCATTACCGGTCTCGCAGGCTTCGCCATCGTAGGGTGTACAAACGGCGAGCATTGGCGATGAAGGGTCATTGCCGATGAAAGCGATGCGCCCAGCGTCGATCACAACCTTTGCACCCTTGTCGGCAAACAGTGTCGTATAAAAACTTTTGGCGCGCTCCAAATCCGAAACGCCGATGGTCACATAGCCGATCATTGATTTACTCCATTGTGACGAAAGATGAATTCCCTGCCCGAACCTCGGGCAAAGTGGAACTGGTATCAAGTCACTAAACTGTCAGGACCGGCGTACTATTGCAGACTTTTCCTGGGCCAGGGCATTCAAGGATTTTGGGCGGCCGGACAAAGCGGTGATGGAGGGGTTGGGGATCACGTTGCGCCCGTAGACAGAGGTGCTGCAGGCATACACTGAGCGGCACGAAGAACTGCTGTTGAAACCGTAGCCTGAAACGACGACTTTCATCCCTCAAATCAGGGGAAGACGTCGGGTTCTCCAAACTGGTTTGAACCACTCTCACTTGGCTGAATGTAGAAGTACAACAGGACCAGAGTTCCGATTATCGGAATCAAGCCAATCAACAGCCACCAACCAGTTCGTCCGATGTCGTGCAAACGTCTGGCTCCAATTGCCAGATTGGGAAGCAAAAGCCCAAGCGAAACCAAAACGGAAAGCGGTTGTCCGGCGTTCGGCTCAAACACCCCAAATCCGAGCATCGGAGTGATCAAAGCGCCATCAATTATTCGCGTCACCAGAAGAACGAGAAGAACGGCCAGAACCCACCACCAAAATGTCGGTCGCGAAGAACGCCCATTGAATTTGGCGTAGTTTGACAGAGCCCTTCGAAATGCAGTCGTGAGATTGTTCATGCCATCCTCCGCAATTGGACGGCATTCACATATCACTATTTCAAATTATTTAACACGGAAACTACCAGATTGGTGGTCTGCCAACAAACAAGTCACGCGTATGCCCCGGCCGAATAGGTTAGTTCATAAGAATGACTGTATAGCTCAAATACGTTTCCAAACGGATCTTCCATGTAGACCATGCGATAGGGTTTGTCGCCTGGGTAGTATTTGCGAACCTGCTTCATTCGCTGTTTTCCACCAAGCTCTTCGATGATCTTGACCCGTTCTTCAAGGTTGTCATCCTGAACACAGAAATGGAACAACCCGCGACGCCAATATTCGAACGGCCTCTCTTCTTCGATCGTGTTTGGAAACTCGAAGAGTTCAATACCTATACCATCCCCCATCGAAAGATGAGCAATCCGAAATGAACCCCAGCCTTCTCCAAAAACATCGTCACACATCTGACCTATGGCACTATCGTCATGCAGCACTTCGGTGGGCTCCATAAGCACATAAAGTCCAAATGCCTTAGAATAGAATTCCACCGCTTTTTCCAGGTCTGGAACGGTTACTCCGATGTGTGAAAAGGTTAGTGCAGACATTTTTAGAGACTCCTCGTTCCGCAGCAAACAAGAGAAAGGGCATCAGCACCCTTGCCGATACCCCAGAAATAGTGCGCTTGTTTCTGTCTCCACGTCCAGAACGAAGCAAAGGTCCGCTTTGGTCCGACCAGAAGAGATTTAACGTGGGCTGCGCTTCGCCAAAATCCGCTGCAATGTCCGGCGGTGCATGTTCAGGCGCCGTGCGGTCTCAGAAACGTTCCGGTCGCACAGCTCATAGACCCGCTGGATATGCTCCCAACGGACGCGGTCCGCACTCATGGGGTTTTCTGGTGGTGGGGGCAGTTCGTCGCCCTTGGCCAGTAGCGCATTGGTGATGTCCGTGGCGTCGGCGGGTTTCGACAGGTAATCCGTGGCGCCGATCTTGACCGCAGCAACGGCGGTGGCAATCGCACCGTATCCGGTCAGGACCACAACCCGGCTGTCAGGACGTTTTTCGCGCAGCACTTCAACGACATCCAGACCGTTGCCATCTTCAAGTCGCAGGTCAACGACCGCATAGGCGGGCGGACGGGCGGTGGAAATGGCGCGGCCTGCGGCGACGGAACCTGCGGTTTCAACCTCGAACCCGCGTTTCTCCATCGCTTTTGCCAGACGTCTCAGAAACGGTTCGTCATCGTCCACCAAAAGCAGCGTTTTATCGGGGCCGATGTCGAGGTCAGAGCTGTCCGCCATATTCTGTTCTTTCCGCTATTTCACGCCTTTGGCTTAACCATGAGTAATAGCAGCGCCATCCCAAAGGTCAAACAACCCGTCGTTTTCTAGATTTTGTCGAGGAAACACCCAACCTTGTCGGCCATCTGCTCGGCGGTGTCGTCCCGGTTGAAGAATTCGATGAACCCATCCTCGGGCGTGACAAGATAGGTAAAGGTCGAGTGGTCTACCAGATAGTACTCATCGCTTTTGTCATGGGCCTTGTAGTAAGTTTTGTAGGCCTTGCTGGCGGCCTTGACCTGCTCGGGCGTGCCGGTCAGCGCGATGGTCTTGCCGCCCAAGTTAAAGGCATAATCGGCCATCACTTCGGTCGTATCGCGATCCGGGTCAATTGAAATAAACAAGGGCGTCACTGACTGGCCACGCTCAGCCAGAATGTCCACGGCCTCGGCATTGCGGGACATATCGAACGGGCAGACGTCGGGGCAGAAGGTATAGCCGAAATAGACCAGCGTCGGCTCGGTGATCACATCGGTGTCGGTGACCGTTTCGCCCTTGCCGTTGAGCAGTTCAAATGGCCCGCCGATGGCCGCCGTTCCGCCAGCAATCTGACTGGTCCGGCATTGTGCGAACTTGTCATCTGATCCGGCACCGCGCGTCAGCAGCCACATGGCCCCCAGGCCCACGGCAAGAACAACGGTTGCGAGGATGGCATAAAGACGGACCATGACATCAATCCTGACATAAGAGGGGTTGTTGATCGTTTCGGCCGGGACACCTATCAAGAAGTTCAGCCGATGCAACAGGACATAATCGACCGATGGCAATTTCCAACATCACATTATGGCGCGGTCAGGAACGCAGCAGCTGGATTCGGCTGCGCACCCTGATCCTGTTGCGCTGGGTGGCTATTTTCGGCCAGATCACGGCGATCACCGTCGCGCAGCAAACTTATGACATCCAGCTTGACGCAACGCTTTGCTATCTGGCGATTGGCGTCTCGGTCATGGGGAATCTGACTGCAATTCTGCTGTTTCCCCGCAACAAGCGCCTGTCCGAGTTCGAGAACTTCCTGATGGTGCTGTTCGACCTGCTGCAGCTGACCATTTTGCTGTACCTTACAGGCGGGCTGAACAACCCGTTTGCGCTGTTGCTGGTGGGGCCTGTCACGATTTCCGCGAGCGTCATGAGCACCCGGTCAACCCTGATAATCGGCGGCGTTGCCATTGCCTTGACAACACTTCTGGCCGAATTCCACCTGCCTTTGCGCACCGCATTGGGGGCAGAACTGGACATCCCAGATATTCTACTGTTCGGAAACTGGGCCGCAATCGTCATCGCAATTGTCTTTCTGGGCGCGTATTCGCATCGCGTCAGCTCAGAGGTACAATCTATGTCCGAAGCGCTGGCCGCCACCCATATGGCGCTTGCACGCGAACAGAAGCTGACCGATCTAGGCGGCGTGGTCGCCGCCGCCGCGCATGAGCTGGGCACGCCGCTGGCAACGATCAAACTGGCGAGCTCCGAGTTGATTGAGGAGTTGGATGACCGGCCCGACCTTATCGAGGACGCCGCCCTGATCCGCGAACAGGCGAACCGTTGCCGCGATATCCTGCGAGACATGGGCCGGGCGGGCAAAGACGACCTGCATCTGCGTCAAGCCCCGCTTTCTACCGTGGTGCATGAAGCTGCCGAGCCGCATATCAACCGAGGCAAGACCGTTCATTTCTTCGAAGGCCCGGCCGAGGATGGCGATGTGCAGCAGCCCTCGATCCTGCGCAAGCCCGAGATCATTCACGGCCTGCGCAACCTGATCCAGAACGCGGTGGATTTTTCGCGCGGAAATGTCTGGGTCGAGGCGGAATGGTCCACCAAACAGATCACCGTCAGCATCATGGATGACGGTCGTGGATATCCGTCGCAGATGATCGGCCGGATCGGCGATCCCTTCATGCGTCGCCGCCGCAGTGAGACCGATAAAAGGACCCGTCCGGAATATGAAGGCATGGGTCTGGGTCTTTTCATTGCCAAAACGCTGCTTGAACGCAGCGGAGCAGAGCTGGATTTCGCCAACGGATCGGACCCATACCAAACCCTGTCGGATAACCCCGAACGCCGGGGTGCGATCGTCAAGGTGAGCTGGCCGCGTAACCTTGTGGATGCGCAAACCGGCGATACGCCTGTGCCTTCAGGTGTAAACCAACGGTTCCAAACCTGACCTGACACGGGCGAACATTGGTTAAGACTCCGTTAACTATTAAGGCGCATAGTACCGCTTCTTGGTTTCGCGCACCGGAGGGCGCATGGTCGACTGGATCATTCTGGCCATCATCGGCCTTGTTTCAGCAAGTCTTGCCGTGCAGTGGCTGTTGCCCCGCAGGCGGGAACGGGGGGACAACTTTGGGCTGTCCTCACCTGCCTCCTTGTTTGATGCGGCATTCCTGTTTGATGGTGACCGGCTTATCAGTCACTCGGACATCGCGTTGGAAGGGTTCGAGCAGGTCCGCGACTGGGCCGATCTGTGCCGGCTGCTGCACAGGGATTTTCCAACGTTCCCCGAAACACCTGATCAGGTCCGGCGTGAAGGCAACCTGGTCATCCCGGCCATCGATTGCACGGTTGAACGCGATGTTCTGTGCGAATGGATAGACGGAATTGTACGCGTTCAGCTGCGCGACCGTACCGATTGCCCCTCGATAACTCAAATCGCATCAAATGATCCAAACCGCCTTGCCATGGAAAAAGCGCCCTACCCTGTCTGGCTGTTGGATCATCAGGGTGATGTGCGCTGGTGCAATGCTGCTTATGTTTCGCTGGTGCGCAAAGTACGGGATCAGGACACGGACCTGACCGCACCATTGTTTCCAGTCCCCGATGCCGACCAACGGCTAAGTGCAAAGGCGCGGGTCTCAATTTCCTCCGAGTTCAGTGAAAACAAGCTGTGGTTCGATCTGACGTTGGTAGATCACCCCGAAGGGCACTTGTCTTATGCCGTGGACATCAACGCAATCGTAGAGGCGGAGGTGGTGCAGCGCAAATTCGTTCAGACCATGACCAAGACCTTCGCGCAATTGCCCATCGGGCTGGCTATTTTTGACCGCAACCGCCAGCTGGCGTTGTTCAACCCAGCCCTGATCGACCTGACCACCCTGCCCCCGGATTTCCTAAGCTGCCGCCCCAGCCTGTCCAGCTTTTTCGATCGCCTGCGGGATCGGCATATGATGCCGGAACCCAAGAATTATAGAAGCTGGCGCAGTCAGATGAATGACCTTCTCGAAGCGGCAGAAGACGGGAACTATCAAGAAACTTGGTCCCTGCCCTCGGGCTCGGTTTACTCGGTCAGTGGACGCCCGCACCCGGACGGAGCGGTTGCTTTTCTGTTCGAGGACATCACTGCCGAGATCACTCTGACCCGTCGATTCCGGTCAGAAATGGATTTGATGCAATCCATTCTGGACAAACTGGCCGACGCCATCGCGGTCTTCAGTGACGATGGTACACTGGCTTTCACCAATTTCGCCTACCAACAGCTTTGGGGTGATACAGGCGACACAGGCTTTGACGCGGACTCCGTCCTTGAAGTGACCAAAAGCTGGCAGGAGAATTGCACTGCAACGCCGATCCTTGGCGAAATTCGCGATTTTGTGGAGGCGCGGGAAAATCGCGCGGAATGGTCAGGCGTGATCTATCTGCGAAACGGTAATCAAGTGTTGTGCACGGTCAGCCCGATGCAGAACGGGGCCACCATTGTTCGTTTCTCGGTGGATCGGGATGCGCTGATGCGGCAAGAGGCGCAGCAAATCAGCGCCTGAACCGGGTTGCAGCCAACCGGGCGCAAGGCCATTGTGGCGCCATGACCAATTCGCCCTGCACGATCATTTTGAATTCGCCCGAGGATACAGCGGAATTCGCGGCCCGTGTCGGCGCAGAACTGAGACCCGGGGACATCTTGTTGCTTGAGGGCGAGATCGGCAGCGGTAAGACCCATTTTGCCCGCAGCCTGATCCAATCGCTGACGGTCGAGCCCGAAGATGTGCCTTCGCCGACTTTCACGTTGGTTCAAGCTTATGACACGCCGGCCGGGGAAATCTGGCACTGTGACCTGTACCGCCTGAGCGCGGTTGAAGAGGTTGAGGAACTGGGCCTGACCGAGGCTTTTGAAAACGCAATCTGCCTGATTGAATGGCCGGATAAATTGGGCCCGCTGACACCGGAGTCTGCGGTGAAGATATCCTTCGAAACAGACCCTAACATGACAGAAGCACGCCATCTGACCCTTCGCTGGTCAGACCCGAAATGGCCCGTGAAACTAAGGATTCCCGCATGACAAACCGCGCGGTATTGGCCGAAGCGTTGATCGCGCAGACCAAATGGTCAAATGCAAAGCACGCGCCGCTGGCTGGGGATGCCTCGAACCGTCAGTACGAGCGGCTGACCGATCCGGAAACCGGCAAGACGGCGGTGTTAATGGATTCACCCCCGGGCAAGGCGGAAAATGTCGAAGATTTTGCCCGCATGGCCAAATACCTGCGGTCCCTTGGTCTGAGCGCGCCCGAGATTTATGCCGAGGACACGCATTACGGCTTTCTTCTGCTCGAAGACCTTGGAGATGACCTCTTCGCGCGCGTTCTTGCGCAGACCCCCAGCATGGAGCGTGCGCTTTATGAGGTCGCAACGGATGTTCTGATCGACCTGTACAACGCGCCAAGCCTTTCTTTGCGATCCTATGATCCGAGTTTGATGACCGAGCTGGCCGCGTTGTCCTTTACTAAATACGCGCAGGCCGTGCAGGGCACGCACGACGCCGATGCGCGTAACCGTTTCGAAAACCGGTTCTCGGACATTCTGCACCGGGAAACTTCGGGGTCCAAAGTTGTTGTGCTGCGCGACTACCACGCCGAAAACTTGATCTGGTTGCCGGATCGCGACGGGGTTCAGCGCGCTGGTCTGTTGGACTTTCAAACCGCCATGCTGGGCCATCCGGCCTATGATCTGGTATCTTTGTTGCAGGATGTGCGTCGCGATGTGTCACTCGGAACCGAGATGCAAATGGTGAATCGCTATATCGTGGCGACTGGGGTGAATGATCATGACTTCCGCACCGCCTATGCGGTGTTGGGTGCTCAGCGAAATCTGCGCATTCTGGGCGTCTTTGCCCGGCTGGCAACCGAATACGGCAAGCCCAGCTATGTCGATCTGATCCCGGCAACCTGGACCCACCTGATGCGGGATCTGGAGCATCCCGCACTGGTAACCATCGCCAATCTGTTGCGCGAGGCCTTGCCCGCACCCACCCCTGAAAATCTGGACAGGCTTCGACAGAAATGACCCAAGACCCCGAAGCCGTCATGCTGTTTGCAGCCGGGTTTGGCACCCGTATGGGCGCGTTGACCGAAAATCGACCCAAACCACTGATCAAGGTCGCTGGCCGGCCTCTGATTGATCACGCGTTGGATTTGGTGAATGCCCTGCAACCCAAGCGTATCGTGGCCAACCTACATTATCTGCCAGATCAGCTTGAAGCTCATCTAGTCCCAAAAGGTGTTCTGCTTTCCCATGAAAAGCCGGAAATTCTTGAGACTGGCGGCGGAATACGCGCCGCTTTGCCCCTGCTTGGATCGCACCCGGTTTACACCCTGAACCCAGACGCGATCTGGTCAGGACCGAACCCTTTGACGATGCTCCGCGAGGCGTGGAATCCCGATCACATGGACGCGCTGTTGATGTGTGTACCGGTGGATCACACTGTCGGGCACACCGGCAAAGGCGATTTCACAGCAGATGAGAACGGACGGATCGTGCGCGGCGGCAGTTTGATCTATGGCGGTGCGCAGATCATGAAATCCGAAGGGTTGATGGATATCCCTGAGAAAGCGTTCTCACTTAACGTGCTATGGGACCAGTTGCAGCGGCAGGATCGTCTGTTTGCCCTCACCTATCCCGGTCGCTGGTGCGATGTCGGCCACCCCGAAGGGATTGCACTAGCCGAGGGGTTGATTGCCGATGTTTGAACCCAGCCCAGCTCCGCGCGTTTTTGCCGTTCCGCCCGGTTCGGACTTCCCAAAAATGCTGGTTCAGGGGCTGCAAGATCGTAGTGCAGCGCATCCGCCCGAGATGCTGGCGCGCGTTCAACTGGTCGTCAATACAAGGCGTATGGCCCGGCGCGTCCGCGACCTGTTTGACCAAGGCCCGGCGTGCCTATTGCCGCATCTTTCACTGGTTACCGATCTGGGGGAAAGCGTCGATCTTGCGCAGATACCTCCGGCGATTCCACCGCTGCGGCGCAGGTTAGAGTTGACGCAGTTGATCGCTAAGCTGTTGGAACAACAGCCTGATCTGGCTGCACGGTCTTCACTTTTTGACTTGTCCGACAGCCTAGCCGCGTTGATTGATGAGATGCAGGGCGAAGGTGTTTCGCCCGACGCGATCCGGAATTTGGATGTCAGTGACATGTCCGGGCATTGGGAAAGGGCGCAAAAGTTCATCGGAATTGCCGATCAAATCATAGATTCAGGCCCAGATGCGCTGGATGTTCAGGCCCGGCAGCGGCTTGTGGTGGAAAACCTGATAGAACGTTGGCAAGTCGCTCCGCCGCAGCATCCGGTTATCCTTGCCGGGTCAACCGGGTCACGCGGAACCACCCTGATGCTGATGGAGGCGATTGCGCGTCTGCCGCAAGGCGCATTGATTCTGCCGGGTTACGATTTCGATCAGCCCGACCGCGTTTGGCGCGGGTTGGACGATGCGCTGACATCGGAAGATCACCCGCAGTACCGGTTCCGCAAACTGATGTCTCAGCTTGGCTTAGAGCCGGATCAGGTCATGCCTTGGACGGGTGATCAACCACCCTCGCCTGCTCGCAACCGCTTGGTTTCGCTGGCTTTACGCCCAGCGCCGATCACGGATGCCTGGATGTCCGAAGGCCCGCAACTGACCGATCTGGATGGCGCCACAAAGGACGTGACACTGGTCGAGGCGCAATCGCCCAGGTCCGAGGCCCTGGCCATCGCACTGCGCCTTCGCCAGGCAGCCGAAACCGGCCAATCTGCCGCGCTAATCACACCTGACAGGATGCTGACCCGCCAAGTCAGCGCTGCTTTAGATCGCTGGAACATCCTTCCCGATGACAGCGCTGGTCTACCGCTGCAACTATCGCCGCCCGGCCGGTTTCTGCGTCACGTGGCGGGGCTTTTCGCACGGCGTCTGGATGGCGAGGCATTGCTGACCCTTCTGAAACACCCGCTGTGTCATGATGGTGACGAGCGCGGCGCGCATTTGCTGCATACGCGGGACCTTGAACTAGATTTGCGCCGACATGGCCCGCCTTTCCCGGACAGCGCCAGCCTAACCGCTTTTGCAATCCGCAAAGAAGTTCCCGAGGGCTGGGTACGTTGGCTAAACTCCCATTTCTGCGATCAACAGATCGCGGGCCAACTCCCATTGACGGATTGGGTTGCCAGGCTGCGCATCTTGGCCGAGGCGATTTCGGCGGGCGCGTCAGGGGAAACAGGCACGCTCTGGGACAAGAACGCAGGCCAAAAGGCGCAAGGCGTCCTGAGCGCACTGGAAAAAGAGGCGCAACACGGCGGCCCGATGACCGCCCATGATTTCGCCGACCTGTTGGGTGCTTTGCTCGCGGGCGAGGAGGTCCGGGATCGCGACGCCCCGCATCCACACATCATGATCTGGGGCACGCTCGAGGCGCGCGTGCAAGGGGCAGATTTGCTTATCTTGGGCGGCCTAAATGAAGGCAGCTGGCCCGAGGCCGCCGCGCCAGACCCCTGGCTGAACCGCCAGATGCGCGACAAGGCCGGACTTTTGCTGCCCGAACGGCGGATCGGCTTGTCGGCACATGACTTTCAACAAGCCATCGGCGCGCCCGAGGTCTGGCTGACCCGTGCCAAGCGGTCCGATGACGCAGAAACCGTTCCATCACGCTGGCTGAACCGCCTTACGAACCTGCTGCACGGCTTGCCGGGGCAGGGCGGGCGTGAGGCACTGTCAGAAATGCGCAACAAAGGCCGGCAATGGCTGCAATGGGCGGAACAGCTTGAAGTCGCGCCGCATATCGAACCGGCAACGCGCCCATCTCCGCGGCCGCCAGTGGCATCGCGCCCAAATCGGCTGAGCGTGACGGAAATCAAACGGCTGATCCGCGATCCTTATGCGATTTTCGCCAAACATGTGCTGCGCCTGAAACCGCTGGACCCTTTGGTGCAAGCGCCGGATGCCTTGTTGCGCGGGATCGTGATTCACGAAATTCTGGAACATTTCGTCAAAGACAGTGTTCTGGACACCGCCTTGTTGACCCGCGAAAACTTTTTGAAACGCGCGGAAACCTTGTTGGATCAACATGTTGCGTGGCCCACAGCGCGTAAATTGTGGCTGGCGCGGTTGGAACGCATCGCGGATGATTTTCTGGCCGCCGAAATCGCGCGGCGAGGGGACGGGGGGCCAGTCGCCTTCGAGGCGGCGGTGAAACTTGTGCTGTCGCCTCTGGATTTCACCATTGCGGGCCGTGCCGACAGGATAGATCGCAACAAGCGCGGTGCATTACGGATAGTTGACTACAAGACAGGGGCGCCCCCAACGGAAAGCCAGCAATCCAAGTTCGACAAACAGTTGCTTATCGAAGCCGCGATGGCCGAAGAGGGCGGTATCGACGGTTTCGACCCTTCTCCCGTGGCCGAGGCGATTTTCATTGGTATGGGCGGCACTTACAAAGAAGTACCCGCACCGCTGGCGAAAGAGCCGCCAGACAAGGTTCTGGCCGAGCTCAAAGAGTTAGTTTCTGCCTATTTAGAGCCTGATCAAGGGTTTTCATCCCGTCGAATGTTGCACAAGGATTCGGATGTGGGTGACTACGATCAACTGGCGCGGTTCGGGGAATGGGACCGCACTGATGACACAACGCCAGAGGACCTGACATGAGCGCTCGCAACGACGCAACCGAGCGGCAGGTACAGGCCGCGCGGCCCGACGCCTCGACCTGGTTGGCGGCCAATGCAGGTTCGGGGAAAACGCGGGTTCTGACTGATCGGGTGGCGCGTCTGTTGTTGGGCGGCGTGCAGCCACAGCATATCCTTTGTCTGACATACACCAAGGCCGCCGCCAGCGAGATGCAAAACCGGTTGTTTGATCGCCTCGGACAATGGGCAATGAAAGATGATGTCGGCCTTCTTTCCCAACTGACCGATCTGGGTGTTCCGGGTGTTATCGACCCCGAACGGCTGGCACAGGCCAGAACGTTGTTTGCGCGCGCCATCGAAACACCCGGTGGCCTGAAGATCCAGACGATCCACTCGTTCTGCGCTTCACTGCTACGGCGTTTCCCGCTTGAAGCCGGGGTCAGCCCGCAATTTTCAGAGATGGAGGACCGCGCGGCGGCCCTTTTGCGTGAAGAGATTGTCGAAGATTTCGCCGCAGGTCCCCAAGCCAATTTGATCGAAGACGTCGCGCGGTTTGTCACCGATACTGGGTTCGACAAACTCACCGCGGCCATCACCCGGAAACGCAACCTGTTTGCGCAGCCGCTGGAATGGGCCGATGTGCTGCAGCAGTTTGAACTGGCCAACGGATTCGATGAAGACGCTTTGATAGGATGTGTGTTTTTGGGCGGCGAAGTGGAATTGATCCGGTCGATCCTGCCGGCGCTTTCTGAAAGCGGCGGCAATAACGCCAAGGCGGCCGATAAGCTGGCAGCGTTTACCGAGGTTCGCGTCAGCAGCCTGCCAATTCTGGAAAGTGTATTTCTGACCGGAAAATCCGCCAAAGAACCCTTTACGGCAAAAATCAACAGTTTCCCCACCAAAGCTCTGCGAGAAGACGTGCTGGTGGGCCAGATGCCCCAGCTCGAAGCGTTGATGCTGCGGGTCGAGGCCGCGCGCGAAAATCGGCTGGCCCTGGTGGCCGCGCGCAAGACAATGGTGCTGCACCGCTTCGCTGCGGCGTTTTTGCCGGAATATGAGCGGCGCAAGCAACTACGCGGCTGGTTGGACTTTGACGACCTGATCCTACGCGCGCGGCAAGTGCTGAACGACCCGGCTGTGGCCGAATGGGTGTTGTACCGTCTGGATGGCGGTATCGACCACATTCTGGTGGATGAGGCGCAGGACACCAGCCCCGATCAATGGGATGTGGTCGAAAAACTGGCACAGGAATTCACAAGCGGCGAGGGGGCCCGATCTGGCGTAGAACGCACTATTTTCGTGGTCGGTGACAAAAAACAGTCGATCTATTCGTTTCAGGGTGCCGATCCGCAGGCATTCGATCTGATGCAGGCGGAGTTTGGGCGAAAACTCTTGGAATCAGGCTCTAAACTGTGGGATTCCACGTTAGAATACTCATTCCGATCCTCCAGCGCGATCTTGTCTTTGGTCGACATCCTGTTCGAAAACCGAGCGGAAGCCGGATTTCATAAGGAAAGCCAGCACCGCGCGTTCAAGGCGGATCTGCCGGGCCGGGTGGACCTGTGGCCCGTGGTCGAAAAGGTCGAAGACGATGAAGATACCGACTGGACCGATCCGGTAGATCGGCCCGGCGCGCGGCATCACACCGTCATTCTGGCCGAGAAGGTGGCGCAGTCGATCAAGGCAATGATCGAACAGAGTGAGACGATCCCCGAGGATGGCGAAACGCCTGGCACATTTGTACGGCGGAAGGTTCAACCGGGGGATTTCCTGATCCTCGTTCAGCGCCGCTCGGACCTGTTTGCCGAGATCATCCGCGCCTGCAAAGCCGCTGATCTGCCGATAGCCGGGGCAGACCGGCTTAAGGTCGGCGCGGAATTGGCGGTCAAAGACCTGGCCGCGCTGCTGAGCTTTCTTGCCTCGCCCGAGGATAGCCTGTCGCTTGCCACAGTTCTGAAATCGCCGCTGTTCGGGTGGGGCGAACAAAAATTGTTCGACTTGGCACATCGGCGCAAAGAACAGTTCCTTTGGGCGGCTTTGCGTCAACGCGCCGAAGAGTACCCTGAAACACTGGCCGTTCTGCACGACTTGCGCGGGCAGATCGACTTTCTGCGCCCCTACGACCTGATAGAACGCATCCTGACCCGCCATGATGGCCGTCGTAAACTGCTGGGCAGGCTGGGAGCCGAGGCGGAAGACGGGATCAACGCGCTGTTGTCGCAGGCATTGGCGTACGAGCGCACGGATATCCCAAGCCTGACTGGATTTCTGGTGTGGATGCAGACCGATGATCTGGAAATCAAACGGCAGATGAGCGGCGTCGGAAACATGATCAGGGTGATGACGGTGCATGGTTCCAAGGGGTTGGAGGCTCCGATTGTGATCCTGCCGGATACGGGCAAACGGCAAGCTCCGCGCGATGCCGAGATCATGGTGGCCGAAGGCACACCGCTTTGGAAAGTTCCGGCAGATGCTTCTCCGGCATTGATTGCGTGCGCGCGCGACGAAGCCCGAGCGCGGGAAGAAAATGAGCGTCTTCGCTTGCTTTATGTGGCTCTAACACGAGCTGAAAAGTGGTTAATCGTGGCGGCTGCCGGCGATGTCGGTAAGGATGGGACCAGCTGGTATCAGATGGTTCAAGCCGCGATGGAACGGGCAGGGGCGGTGGCACTGCCCGGCTCAGAAACCCTGCGATTGTCACATGGTGATTGGAACGCATCGCCGATTATTGAGTCCGCAAAGACCTCAACTGCCGTGACGGACCTGCCAGCCCCGTTCCTGTCTCCCGCCACACCACCGGAGCCCGAAGCGGAAACACTCAGCCCTTCAGATCTGGGCGGCGCCAAGGCTTTGCCCGGCGATGCAGGTCACGACGAAGAAGTGGCAAAGTTGCGCGGCACACGATTGCACCTGCTGCTGGAACACTTGCCTTCGGTCACGCGGGAAGACTGGCCGCAGCTTTGCGCGCGGGTTCTGCCCGATATGCAGGACGCGGAACGGCAAGAGCTGATGGATGAGGCATGCGACGTTTTGACTGCGGCGCATCTTCGGCCTGTCTTTGCCGCCGGCGCCTTGGCTGAGGTGCCCGTGACAGCCGACCTGAACGGACGCCGCATGCACGGGGTGATCGACCGATTGATCGTCACCGATACCGAGGTTCAGGTCATTGATTTCAAAACAAATGCAACGGTTCCCAACAGTGCAGAGACATGCCCTGAGGGGCTTTTGCGACAGATGGGGGCGTATGCCAACGCCTTGTCGCAGGTCTATCCGAACCACGAAATCCGCACCGCGATCCTATGGACCAGAAAAGCAGATCTGATGTGGCTGCCACACGATCTTGTGACGCACGCCCTGTCGCGCACCCAGATATCTTGACCTTGGATTGCCCGGCCCCTACGTTCTGTTCCCGAGATACCCCATTCAGGAGACAGAATATGTCGACCGTTGCCGTTACCGACGATACCTTTGACGCCGAAGTCAAAAACTCTGATGTCCCCGTTGTGGTGGATTTCTGGGCCGAATGGTGTGGCCCCTGTAAACAAATCGGCCCCGCTCTGGAAGAACTGGCCAACGAATACGGCGGCAAAATCAAAATTGCCAAGGTAGACGTGGACAGCAACCCGAACGCCGCTGCCGCCATGGGTGTGCGTGGCATTCCTGCTCTGTTCATCTTCAAGGACGGTCAGGTTGTGTCGAACCGCGCCGGTGCGGCCCCCAAAGCCGCACTGCAAAGCTGGATCGACGAATCCATCTGATCCGATGTGATCGGTATTGATCAAGGGCGTCCGAATTTGGGCGCCCTTTTTTGTGATTGGCTCAATTGGGCCATCAATACAGGGAAATCAAATGGCGAAAACACGGGTTCTGGTGGAATTCGGGATGGGCACATCCCTGCGGCGCGAGGATTATACCGAAGCCGCGCTGCGGGCGATCAAGGATGCGCTGTGGCATAACTCGGTGAACATGGCCGAGTTGTTCGGGTTTCCGAAAGAGGCGATGATAATTGACGCCGAGGTGGGTGTGCAGCAGCCCGACCTGGTCGATACTGATGCGCTGAAGGCGATCTTTCCCTATGGCCAGCCCAACATCACTGTGACCGAGGGCGGATTGGATATTGATAAACCCCACATCGATGGCCGCACCGTGATCGCCAACGCGGCGGTCATCGTCTCATTCGATATGGAGCACGTCCAATGACCGAGAAGCGTATTATTCTGGAAATGGGCACCAGCAACGATCTGTACGGTCAGGATTACACCAAAGCCGCCTGTCGCGCCGTGCAGGACGCGCTGCATCATTCGTCGATCACGCTGTTTTCCAAGCTGGGCATCGACCACACGGAGATGCGGGTTCAGGTGACCATCGCCGTTCAACAACCCGATGAGGTTGACTGTGACAAGGTCGCCGCCGATCTGCCAAGGGGCCGCGCCGAAGTGCGGGCCGTCAAGGGTGGGTTGGATGTTGTGGATGACGCCGCTGGCACGCGCCATGTCATCGCCACTGCCGCGATCGAGGCGTATTTGCCGGATCAGGCTGGTAAATACGTGCAAAGCTGACAAAGAAAAAGCCGCTCGGATACCCGGGCGGCTGCTTCAAATTCTGGTTCTGATTGCAGGATCAGATTTTTGCGATGTCCGCACGCACCAGACCGATGTCTTCCAGCTGTGCGTTGGTCAGACCCGACAGGATCTTGCGTGTCTTGCGGCTTTCGTTCCACTCAACAGCGGATTCGAAGACATTGATGAATGCATCCACTACGTGCAGGATGGTAGCTGCTCCGAGTGGGGCATGGATGTTTGCAGTTGTTGCCATGTTCCCAGTCCTTTTATCTGAAACAGCCGACCCGTTGTCGGTTGTGAGCCTCATGTAGTCCCAAGCGCGAGGACTCACAATTGCTGGTCTGGTAACCCCGGTTTGCGTTTTGTGCATATCTTTTGGGCAGTTGTGCAACGGGTTGCGCCGATCCCGCGCCCGGCCCATATATAGCGACTGAGAACACGGAGGCTTTCATGGCGGACAGCGATTTTCCCGGATGGCACGGGACCACGATCATTGGTGTCAAAAAAGGCGGGCAAGTCGTTATTGCCGGGGACGGACAGGTCAGCCTGGGCCAGACCGTGATCAAAGGCACTGCGCGCAAAGTGCGCCGCTTGTCGCCGGGCGGGTTTGAAGTTGTCGCCGGATTTGCCGGTTCGACCGCTGATGCATTTACGCTGCTTGAACGGCTTGAGGCGAAACTGGAAGCGACACCCGGTCAACTGGCCCGTGCCTCGGTCGAGTTGGCCAAGGACTGGCGCACCGACAAGTACCTGCAAAAGCTTGAGGCAATGCTGATCGTCACCGACGGCAAAGACCTGTTGGTTATCACCGGGGCGGGGGATGTGCTAGAACCCGAACACAACGTGGCCGCCATCGGATCAGGTGGAAACTTTGCCCTGGCCGCTGCGCGAGCAATGATGGGCAGCGATAAACCCGCCGAAGAGGTCGCGCGTGAAGCTATGGCGATTGCCGCTGACATCTGCGTCTATACCAATGGCAATCTGACGGTTGAAACGATCTAGGCCAACAGCGCCGAGATCTCTTTACCTTTCCAGCGCCGGTACATACCGACCAGCCCAAGCAGGGCGGTTGCGATGACGATGTAATAGGGTAGGCGGATGTCGATACTCATCAATCCGCCGCCGACCAGAGACATGACACCGCCGGCAAGGCAGAAGACCGCCGTTGTAACGCCCATGACCCAACCTTGATCCGCTTCGCCAACGCTGGACGAAAACAGACCCAGCAGGGTCGGGTAGGCGACGCCAAAGAAGAAATAGAAGAAGAAGACCGGAACGTAGCTCAATACTCCGCTGGGGCTGAAGGCGAAGCCAAAGCCGCAGATCACCATCACCACCAATGAGGTGTGGATGATGGAATGCTTGCTGAACCTCTCTTGCGCCGGTTTTACAAGGAATGTGCTGGAAAACGCCAACGCAAAACCGATGACCACCATTGCCATGCTGCCACCGATCACGCCGTAGCCCCATGCGCTGGTCAGGAAATTATCGACGAATACATAGAACGTGACATTCGCAATCATGAACAGCGCATAGACGGGCAGGATTTTTAAAACCAACGGGTGTTCACGCACCGCGATCAGGCTGTCGGTGATATCGCGCGGGCGAAAGACAAACGCAGCCCGCTCGGTGCGGGTGTCCTTGAAGTAAACGCTCACCAGGAAGATGGCGATCATCACCAGAACAAACGCGCCGTAGAACGGCATCTTGAGCGTGGCATAGCTGCCCAGTATCGCCGCGTCGGACAGAACAGCCCCGATAATCGGGCCGCCGACCAGACCAAAGCTGACGCCGGTGATGATATACCCCATGTTTCGGTCGCGGTCGGCGGCATCGGTGCTGCCGTCAATCATCGCCGCTTGTGCAATGGGCTGATTACCCGCCGTAAAGCCGGTGATCGACCGACCAACGATCAGCAGAAGCAAACTGTTAAGGTAAAGTGCCGTGATGGTGATGGCATAACCGGCCAGCGCCCCACCTAAACACACCAACAAAGCATTCTTACGCCCGATGGAGTCCGACACTTTCGAGACATAGACCACACCCAAAAACCAGGACAGAAAGAAACACCCGATCACCAACCCATAGTAGAAATGGCGCTGGCCCATAGATGTGCTTTCCGGCAGGAACCCGGATTTTGTTTCCATGATCAAAGAGTTGATGATGGGAAAGACCAGCCCTTGTCCGATCAGATCCACAAATACCACGAACAACAAAGTAATCTTGGCAATCTTCGTCATGATACACACCTTGGAACTGGTTCCTTGAGGTGAGTGTAACAGACAGGCGCTATGGCACCTAACGCCTTGTCAGAGGCCGGTAATTTACCGGCCTCCGGGCGCAATTCGTCGTTGGGTTACGAAAGCGCTGCAACGCCCAGCGGAACGCCGGCAACGTCACACCAGATGTAAACTTCGTTATAGCCCGAGATATCCATGGTCGGCGGTACCGCATATGACTGCTTGCCTTTCAGGTTCAGCAACGCCCCCAGTTTCGAGTTCGGGTCATAGGTGCCATCCTTGCCGAAGGCCACGCGCGGGTCCGGACCGTTATCCAGCGAAAAGTCATCACCCAGCTCAACGATATAGCGCTCACCGTCTTTGACCACTTTGACCGAACCGGTGGTGATATGTTTCGAGCGGCCCTCGAATGTGCCCTTTTTCTTGGCACCGCCGGCGGCAGCGACATTGGCGCTGGCCAGTGTCAGAGCGGCGCCCGTAGCAGCGGCATTCAAAAAGAGCGAACGACGAGTCATCATGATGTGGGTCTCCATTTCAAAGTGCAGGCGAACTTGCCCGTCGCCGCAGACTATGCGCAGCTATTTTCTGTCTGGCGATTCACATCACCACGATTTTCCGTGTGCAGACCGTGTGTTGGCGTGAGTTTTTCGTGATCAGCTTGTGTTTTTGTGGCTTATGATTAGGTTCCGGTGCGAAACAATTGGATAGAACTCACATGACCGACCTGACCCCGCGCGAAATCGTCTCGGAACTGGACCGTTTCATCATCGGGCAGAAGGATGCCAAACGGGCCGTGGCCGTTGCGCTGCGCAACCGCTGGCGGCGCAAGCAGTTGGCCGACGACATCCGGGACGAGGTCTATCCGAAAAACATCCTGATGATCGGCCCCACCGGTGTCGGCAAGACCGAGATCAGCCGCCGCCTGGCGAAACTGGCCCGCGCGCCCTTTATCAAGGTCGAAGCCACCAAGTTTACCGAAGTGGGTTATGTCGGTCGTGACGTGGAACAGATCGTGCGCGATCTGGCGGACGCCGCCATCCTGCAAACCCGCGAATATATGCGCGAGGATGTCAAAGCCAAGGCGCATCAAGCCGCCGAAGACCGCGTGATCGAGGCCATCGCCGGTACTGACGCCCGCGAAGGCACGCGCGAGATGTTCCGCAAAAAGCTGAAAGCGGGCGAGCTGGATGATACGGAGATCGAACTGGAGCTGTCCGACTCGTCGAACCCGATGCCTATGTTCGACATTCCCGGCCAGCCCGGTAGCCAGATGGGGATGATGAATCTGGGCGATATATTCGGCAAGGCCTTTGGCGGGCGTACCGTGAAACGTAAAATGACCGTCTCGGAAAGCTATGAAGCACTGATCGGGGAAGAGGCCGACAAGCTGCTAGATGATGAGATCGTTAACCGCATCGCGCTGGAATCCGTTGAACAGAACGGCATCGTGTTCCTGGATGAGATCGACAAGGTTTGTGCCCGCACTGACGCGCGGGGCGGCGATGTCAGTCGCGAAGGGGTACAGCGCGACCTGCTGCCTTTGATCGAAGGCACGACGGTATCCACCAAGCACGGCCCGGTCAAAACCGACCATATCCTGTTCATCGCGTCGGGTGCCTTCCACATCGCCAAACCTTCGGACCTGTTGCCGGAGCTTCAGGGCCGCCTGCCGATCCGCGTGGAATTGCGCGCGCTGACCGAAGAAGACTTCGTGCGCATCCTGACCGAAACCGACAACGCCCTGACCCGTCAATACACCGCTTTGATGGGCACCGAAGAGGTCACGGTCAGCTTTACCGATGACGGTATCGCGGCCCTTGCGCGTATCGCAGCTGATGTGAACCAAAGCGTCGAAAACATCGGTGCGCGTCGTTTGTACACGGTGATGGAGCGCGTGTTCGAAGAACTGTCCTTTACCGCGCCCGATCAGGCCGGAATCTCGATCACGGTTGATGCCCAATTCGTGGACGACAATCTGGGCGAATTGACCAAATCCACTGACCTCAGCCGTTACGTTCTGTAACATCGCCAGCCGGTTTTTGCCGCTTTGGCAGCGTTGTGCCGCTGGACGCCGGGCCAGAATGAGATAGCGTAGTCGCAATTCACCCAGAGGGCTGACCAGTGCTGCGCTATTTAATAATTCTGATTACGTCCCTGCCGCTAAGTGCGTGTGTCGATCGGACAGTAACCGAGATTGTTCCATCGGCCGTAACTGTCGGAACGCCTGAAAAGATATTCGCAGCCACGACGCGAGCGCGTGAAGCAGACGGAACTTATGGATTCAAGCGTGGGGAAGCGCTGAAGTTTTTGGAAACAACAGTGTCGATCCCGCCATCACACACACCGGGAACATTGAAATTCTCTTATGCGAACCCGAACCCGAAAAAAGAATTTGTTCTTACAAATGTGACCGAACTGGGCGGGCCAAAGGGTTTACGCGAACATTTGCGCGGCGAAGACGATGTTACGATTTTTGTACACGGCTACAACTCGACCCAAACCGAGACGATTTTCCGCGCGGCCCAGCTGACCCATGACATTGGTCTTCCCGGCTCCACGCTGGTTTACTCCTGGCCTAGCCGCGCGACCGGGTATGGATATGCCTACGATCTCGACAGCATGTTGTTTGCCCGCGACGGGTTGGAGCAGACGATCCGTGACCTGAAATCAATGGGTGTCAAACGCATTATTCTGGTCGCGCATTCAATGGGTGGTGCCCTGTCAATGGAGATGATGCGACAGGCTGAACTACAAGAACCGGGCTGGGCCAACAGGAACATCGAAGGGGTCATCTTGATTTCCCCTGATCTGGATGTCGACGTGTTTCGGTCGCAGATGAAGCGTATTAAGAACCCACCAGATCCTTTCCTGGTTATGGTTTCGCAAAAAGACAAAATTTTGAATATCTCCGCTCGCCTTCGCGGAACGGATGAGGGCGAGAGATTGGGCAGGATCAGTTCGCTGGAAACACTCGAAGAGTTCCCGATAAACGTGATTGATACAACTGCGTTCAACAAAGACGCCGAGTCTTCGCATTTCGTTGCCGCCACCTCTCCGGCACTCTTGTCGATCCTCAGTTCGTTGCGACGCGTAAACAATACATTTGGGCGCGAAGATCGACCGGGCATCGACATTCTGGTTCCGCCCAGCCAACGCAATCCAGACGGTGCGACCGAAATTGTTCTAACCGAAACAGGACAGGCGCAGGTCAGCTCTCCGTGACGCAGTTCAGCCTGCGTCTGTATCTGCGGGACAATGCCACCTGGTTGGGCGCGGGAGTTTTGCTGACCTTTCTGTCCAGCTTTGGGCAGACCTTCTTTATCTCGATCTTTGCCGGAAACATCCGCGCAGAGTTCGGTCTTGGTCACGGCGCTTGGGGTGGTCTGTATTCACTGGGCACCACCGTATCAGCCGTTGTGATGATCTGGGCCGGTGGGCTTACGGATATTTTCCGTGTCCGGGTTTTGGGGCCAGCTGTATTATTGGGCCTGGCGGTTGCTGCCATGGCCATGGCCGTGAACAGTTGGCTTGTCCTGTTGCCGCTGGTGGTTTTTTTATTGCGCCTGTTCGGGCAGGGGATGAGTGTCCATCTGGCACAGGTCGCCATGGCGCGATGGTTCATCGTTACACGTGGCAAAGCCCTGTCGATTGCATCGGTCGGCTACGCGATTGGTGAAGCACTGCTGCCGCTGGCATTTGTGGCCGCGATGGCCTTTCTGGACTGGCGATGGCTGTGGGTGATATCTGCAGCGATCGTCCTGACGGGGATACCCGTTCTAACGCGGCTTTTGCGTCAGGAGCGCACGCCGCAGAGTCTGGCGGATGCGTATTCAGCAACAGGGATGCAGGGCCACCATTGGACCCGGAAAGACGCGCTGTTTCATCCTCTGTTCTGGTTCATAGCCCCGACTATACTGGCCCCATCGGCCTTTATCACCGCGTTTTTCTTCCATCAGGTGCATCTTGCCCAAGTCAAGGGCTGGCAGCATATCGAACTGGTCGCCCTGTTTCCGGTTTTCACCGGCGTGTCCTTGATTGGGATGTTTGCGGCTGGCTGGGCGCTGGACAAATGGGGCACCGCGAGGCTGATGCCTTTTTACCAAATCCCGATCGCAATTGGTTTTGTGATCGCAGGAATGACAAACTCGATCGGCGGGGCCCTGATTGCAATGATCTTTCTGGGCCTGACGGTTGGAGCAAACAACACGCTACCAAGCGCCTTTTGGGCGGAATTCTACGGCACTCGGCACATTGGGGCGATCAAGGCGATGGCCACAGCAGTTATGGTTTTGGGATCAGCAATCGGCCCTGGCCTTACCGGGATATTGATCGACGCCGGTATACCACTGAGCACACAGTTCCTGTGGATCGGCGGTGTTTTCATTCTTGTATGCCTGTCGGCTAAAGTCGGAATTACGCGCGCTGTGCGCTCGCTTTAACGCGTCCGGCGCAGATAGACGTAGTAGGCCCCTTCGCCGCCGTGGCTGATGTGGGCCGGGGTCACTTGCAAAACGGCCTGTGCAAGCGGCGGCAACGCCAACCATTGCGGCACCTGATTGCGCAATACGCCGCGTGGAGTTGGGATTGGGCCGGGTTCATCCCTGTCCTTGCCCTTTCCGGTGACAACCAGAACAAGGCGCTTACCTGACGCCTGGGCCGTCAGAATAAACCGGGTCAGCGCCGGATACGCAGTGTCCATGCGCATGCCATGCAGGTCCAGTTTCCCTTCAGGCTTGATCTTGCCGCGTTTCATACGACCAAATGCCTTGGTGTCCATTTGCACCGGGCTGGTACGCAAACTTTCACTGATCGAGGGCTTCAGCGCATTTCGCACGGGTTTACCGGGCGCGTTTTGTCCGACCTCGAATGCCTCAAACCGGGGTTTTGGGTGTTTGTTCGGCTTGGGTTTGGGCAGTGTGACCGGGTGTACCGATTGTGGAATTTCAGGATGCAGCCGCTCAGCCTGTTTGGCAACCTTGCGCCACAGCTCGACCTCGTCTGCCGTCAATTTGCGTCGGGACATCAGAATTCATCCGGTAACAGGGCATAGGCCCGCTGGATCGGCAGCAACAGAACCATCCGCCCCGGATCCCTGAGGCGCCCGGCAGCTTTTCCCGCCTCGTCCCCTGTGCCAAAGAAGATATCCGCGCGCTGCGCCCCTTTGATGGCGGCACCGGTGTCCTGCGCAATCATCAACTTTCGCAACGGGGTCTTGCCGTCCTTTTCCACCCAAACAGGGGCACCCAGCGGCGTATGAGCCGGATCAGCTGCAATACTGCGCATCGTGGTGACCGACCGGTTCATGGCACCCAACGGCCCAAGCTCGGGCGCGACGCGCGAAACCTCGCGGAAGAACACGTAGGAGGGGTTGTGAAACAGCAACTCGGCCCCGGCTTCAGGATTTTTGCGGACCCATGCGCGGATCATCTGAGCACTAACCTCATGCGCACCCAGCGCCCCCTGACGAATCAGCTCAGTCCCGATGGAACGATAGGGGTGACCGTTTGCACCGCCGTAGCCGACGCGCAAGGCACTGCCGTCTGGCAGGCGAACACGCCCCGAGCCCTGAATTTGCAGAAAGAACAGCTCAACCGGATCATCCACCCAGGCGATCTCAAGGCCGCGGCCTTGCATCGCGTCGCCCGTCAGGATTTCACGGCGGCTGAGCCAAAGCCCTTCGGCCCGCGCCTCTGGTGGCATTTTGTAAATCGGATATTTGAACCGGTCGGTCCGGGTTTTGGACCCGTCCAGTTCAGGTTCGAAATAACCGGTGAACAGGGCCTCTTCTCCGTCCTCGACCAGAACTGGACGAAAGAACAACTCAAAGAACGACCGCGCCGCGTCTGCGTCGTAGGTTTGGGCGACGCGGCACAATGCCTGCCAATCCGGATCGTCCAGATCGCCGCAGGTGTTCAGAAATACCGAAAGGGCCGCCCCGTGATCGTCGGCAGCCCATCCATCCAGATCGTCAAAGGAAAGAATTGATCGCGTCGGTTCAGCGCTGGCGGCAGTGGTCATAACTGCCACCAGAAATAGCGACCGGAGCGCGCCAATCATGCGTCCGTGGCAACAAGCAGCCAGTTTGGATCATCAGCGCCCATGACACGGGCAAAGGTCCAGCTGTCCTTTTGGCGTTTAATAGTGTTTGGGTTGCCTTCGATGATATCACCGCCACGATCACGCACGACCGAGGTCAGCTCACCCACAAACCGCATGGTGATTTCCGCCTGGTTTGTGTCTTTGTCGAAGGTCGCATCCGCCAGCGCGGTTTCGCGCACGCCGATAAATTCGGCCTCGATGGTCAGGCCCTGATCTTCACGGGCCGCCACGACTGAAACAAATGTGTCAAACACCTCTTCGGACAGGAAGGGCTGGATTTCATCCAGATTGCCCTTTTCGAACCCCATGACGATCATCTCATAGGCTCCGCGGGCACCTTGCACGAATTCACCAACAGAGAATTCGGGCTCGACCCGCTTCATCGCGGCAAGCGTTTTCGCCTGTTCGCTGTCTTCGGCGACATGATCTGTGATGTCATGATCCGGCCCGCCTTCGATCACCTCGAAGCCGCGACGCGACTTGTCCGCCTCGGGTTGCTTTTGAACAGGGGGTTTCTCAAAACCCTCACGTGTACCCAACACGCTTTTCAGGCGCAGGATCAGGAAAACGGCAATTCCGGCCAGGACCAGCAACTGGATCATCGGTTCGTTCATTTCATCCTCTTTTCAGACCGCGACTTTGTATACGCGGCCTCATGCCACTATGTAGGTGACAGATCGTGGCAAGTCCACAGCCCGGCCTAAGGGAAAGGATAACGCAGATGTACCTGTTCTTGGCATTTTTGTTGGTGCCCATCATCGAGATCGCCCTGTTCATACAGGTCGGCGGCCTGATCGGACTGTGGCCTACGCTGGCGATCGTCGTTCTGACGGCCGTTATCGGCACCTTTATGGTCAGGACACAAGGTCGCATGGCACTGGTCAATTTGCAGCGATCCTTTTCTGAACTGGATGACCCGACCGAGCCTTTGGCCCATGGCGCGATGATCTTGATGTCTGGTGTTTTGCTGCTGACGCCGGGATTTTTCACCGATGCCGTTGGCTTTGCACTGCTTGTTCCGGGTATTCGAGTGGCCGTATTCAAATACCTGAAATCCAAGGCGACCATCACGCATTTCCAGATGGGCACCGGCGCACAGTTCCGCACTGGTCCCACCCAGTTTGATCAGGATGACGTGATCGACGGAGATTTTACTGAGGTTCGCCCGCGTCAGAACCCCTCAAAGCCATCCAAATGGGTCGAAGGTCCACCCCAGCATTGAGGTGCCGCGCCCAACTTGCTAAGCAGTGGCAAATTTCATTTTCGGAGTAGATCCATGGCTGACGAAAGCCCTGCAGAAAACACCGCGGCACAGACCGCCCCTCAGATCCAGATGCGCGTTCTGGGACAGTTCATTCGCGATATGTCTTTTGAAAACGTGATGGCGCAAAAAGGCGTGTCTGGTGACGTTCAGCCCGAGATTGCCGTTCAGGTGAACCTGGACGCCAAAAAGCGCCCGACCGAGCATCAGTACGAAGTTGCCGTCAAACTGAACCTGACCTCCAAAGCTAAGGGCATGGGAGACGTTCTGTTCCTGTGCGAACTTGATTATTGCGGCCTGTTCCACATCGAAGGCGTGGCAGAAGACCAGTTGCACCCATTCCTGATGATCGAATGCCCGCGCATGCTGTTCCCGTTCCTGCGCCGCATTGTCAGCGACATCACCCGTGACGGTGGTTTCCCGCCGGTCAACCTGGACAATATCGACTTTGTTGCGCTGTACCGCAACGAGCTGATGCGCCGTCAGGCCGAAACCGAAAAAACCGAAGCCTAATCGGTACGACCCGCGCCGGGCAGGGGCTCAGGCGCGGGTCCACAGGGCGTTTTCGCCCAGCTTCTCCACAAATGTTTCATGTGCCGCGCGTTCTTCCGCGGTGATTTTCGACGCCAGCGGCGTCGGGCGCGATGTTGGCCGCCAATCGCTCCCTCCGCCACCGGCAGTAGCCGCGCTGGTGGACAGGCCAAAGTCTGGCTGTCGCCCGCCAATCAGTTCCAGGTAAACCTCGGCCAGAATTTCCGAGTCGAGCAGCGCCCCGTGCAGCACCCGGTTCGTATTGTCGATGTTGAACCGACGGCACAATGCATCCAGAGACGCGGGTGAGCCGGGAAACCGTTTGCGCGCAATTGCCAACGTGTCCATTGCCTGATCCATCGGCAGCTGGGGCAATCCCATCCATCTGAGTTCCGCATTCAGGAATTTCATGTCGAACGAGGCGTTGTGGATGACCAGCTTGGAATCCCGGACGAAGTCCAAAAACCCCTGACCAACCTTGGCAAAAACCGGCTTGTCTTTCAGCGTGACCTCGCCCTTTTCCGGGGGGCGCGGAGTGTCCAGCAGGTCGGGGCCGATACCGTGCACGCCAAATGCCTCTTCGGGCATCGAACGCTCGGGGTTGATGTAGACGTGATAGGTCTCACCCGTGGCCATATGGTTCCACAGTTCGACCGCGCCTATTTCTACGATCCGGTCGCCGCTTTCGGGATCAAACCCCGTGGTTTCGGTATCGAGTACAATTTCACGCATTAGCTATCCTCGCCCGTATCTGTCTGACCACATCCTGCACCTGTGCGCGGGCGTGGTCCAGTGTGTCCGTCACGATCACAAAGTCCGACCGCGCGCATTTTTCGTCATTGGGCATCTGCTTGGCGCGGATCTGTTCGAACTGCGCCTCAGTCATCGTTCCGCGCTCCATCACACGTCGCTTTTGCTCGTCCGCCGGGACCTGAACACAAGCAACCGCATCCATCGCCGCATTGCCGCCTGTTTCAAACAACAAGGGGATGTCGAAAACCAGAATGTCCGCCGTGGCGCTATCCCGAAAACCCGCCCGGTCGGCGGCCACCAAAGGGTGAACGATGCTTTCGATCACTTTCAATGCCGCCGGATCCAAGGATATGGCTTGCTTCAAGGCATCCCGGCTGACCGCGCCATCAACAATTGCCTCAGGAAACGCATCGCGCATCGGTTCTACCGCAGCGCCGCCCGCTGAATACAGCCGATGCACAGCTGCATCCGCATCCCACAGCGCACAGCCTTCGTCCACGAACATTTGCGCCGTGGTGCTTTTGCCCATTCCGATCGAGCCTGTCAGGCCAAGAGCAAAGCTCATCCCACCACCGTGGCGCGCAACTCATCCGTTACCTCGGGCCGTTTGTCATACCAACGCTCAAAACCTGGAACCGCCTGGTGCAACAACATGCCCAGACCGTCGACGGTTGTGCACCCGGCCTCTTCGGCCGCTTGCAGAAGCCTGGTTTTCAGAGGGACGTAGACTAGATCAGTAACCACAGCGCCCGGCTGCAACCCATCCAGCGGCACACGCAATTCGGGCTGTCCCTGCATACCCAGCGATGTGGTGTTCACCACCAGCTCCGCATTCTCGATCACATTGCCGGCCTTGACCCAATCAACCACGGTTATGCGCGGTCCAAATTCTTCTTTCAATTGGTCGGCCCGGGCACGCGTGCGGTTGGTCAGCATAATCTCGGGCACTCCAGCCTCTACCAGGGCCTGCAAAACGGCGCGCGCAGCCCCGCCCGCGCCAAAAACCACGGCTGGCCCGTCCTGCGGGTTCCAGTCGGGCGCCCCTGCAAGCAGATTTTCCATAAATCCGTAGCCGTCGGTGTTATCTGCATGAATCGAGCCATCAGGCTGAAAGACAAGTGTATTCGCCGCACCAACCTTTGCCGCCCGATCTGACACGTGATCCGCGATCTGCAAGGCGGCTTCTTTATGGGGGACGGTTACATTTGCGCCGACAAACCCGGCTTTGGGCAGGGTCCGCAGAACACTCTCCAAATCCTCGGGTGCGACGTCCATAGGGATATAGTGCCCGGGCAGCCCATAAGTCTTTAGCCAATGTCCATGCAGTTTAGGGGATTTTGAATGTCCAATCGGATGCCCAATTACGCCGGCCAATGGAATTTGGTTATCCGTCATTGATCAATCACCCCTTTAACAGCCAGAAAATTCAGCAACTCCAACAAGGGCATACCCAAAACATTAAAATAGTCGCCGTCAATGGTCGCGAAAAGGCGCACACCTTCTTCCTCAAGCTTATAAGCCCCGACCGCATGACGAATACTGTCCCAGTTGCGGTTTATGTAGTCACGCAGATAGGCATCGGAACTCATGCGCATGCGCAGACGTACCTGACCAACATAGCGCCAGATCGGTTCACCATTCTGATAGATCACGGCCGCAGACAACAGCATATGCCGCTTGCCCCGCATTGCCTTCAACTGCGCCAGCGCGTCATGGGGCGTTTCTGGTTTCGACAAAAGCTGGCCATCGAATTCCAACACCTGATCACAGCCCAGAACCATCGCGTCCGGGTTCTTGTCGCTAACCTTGCGGGCCTTCATTTCGGCCAAAGTGTCTGCGATATCCCGAGGGGGAGCGTCTTCGGCCAACAGGGCGCGTTTGGCAGTATCCTCATCCACGCGCGCGGTTTCCACCGTGAACGGCACGCCCGCATTGCGCAAAAGCTGCGCACGGATAGATGACCCCGAGGCAAGGATGATGGGGACAGACATGTGGAAAACCCCTGAGCAAATCGTTGAGCGTTCTAGGATGGTTTGTATGGTTTTCCGGTTGACACGCAACCCCGGGAATTTCGCCTGAAACTTCCCTGAGTCGTTCGAAGACCGTCCTTTTGGGACAAGGATAACTTTGCTTCGCGGGAAAACTGGGATTTCCTGTCTTACCCAACGAGTTATCCCCAGATAAATTTGAATGATTTTGGTGTAAGATACTGAATTTAAATTAAAAAAATTGAAATCAACAGAATCATCTATTCGCGGCACAATTCTATCCACCTGGGGAAAACACTTGCGTAAAAAAGTAATCCACGGAATTTAGTCACCCTACAAAACCATCATCCTTTTTCTTTTCCTATTTTTTTATTAGGGAGGGTTCCAACCAACGTCCGGAGCCAGAATGACCGATCTTCTTTTCACGATTTACCCGTGGGTGAAGTCATTGCACATCATGGCTGTGATCTCATGGATGGCAGGTTTGTTCTATTTGCCCAGACTATACGTCTATCACGTTGAGAAAGCCCAAAAGGTCGAAGGCGCAGAAACCATCTTCTTTGAGATGGAAGAGAAGCTGCTGCGTGTGATCATGCGCCCTGCGATGTATGTAGCGTGGCTCTGCGGGTTGATCATGGTGTTCACGCCCGGCATCGTCGGGTGGGATTGGTCCTGGCCTTGGATCAAGGGTGTTGCTGTAATTGGTATGACCTGGTTCCATCATTGGTTGATGGCGAGACGTAGGGATTTCCTGGAAGGCCGAAATAAGCTCACTGGGCGGCAGTTTCGCATGATGAATGAGGTTCCCACCGTTCTGATGGTTATCATCGTTCTGGCGGTCGTTGTGAAGTTCTGAAGGCCTGTTTGACTCCGACGGCCCGCGCGCTTATGTAGGGATCAACACGCCCGTCCGGGCGGCGTATCTTCCGTACTGAAATTCCACTTCGTGCCGCAATGTCAGCGGCGAAGGTATATATCATGTCCACTGAATCCCTGAATCTGGCCGACCTGAAGGCCAAAAGCCCCAAAGACCTTCTGGCGATGGCCGAAGAGCTGGAGATCGAAAACGCCTCGACCATGCGGAAAGGCGAAATGATGTTCCAGATTCTGCGCGAACGCGCGGATGAAGGCTGGACCGTTGGCGGCGACGGCGTGCTGGAAGTGCTGCAAGACGGCTTTGGCTTTCTGCGCTCGCCCGAGGCAAACTATTTGCCAGGTCCGGATGATATCTATGTCTCGCCCGACATGATCCGCCAGCATTCCTTGCGCACCGGTGATACGGTCGAAGGGGATATCAAAGCGCCTGATGACAATGAGCGTTACTTTGCGCTGATCAAGGTCACCAAGATCAACTTTGAAGAACCGGAAAAAGCCAGACACAAGATTGCGTTTGACAATCTGACGCCACTCTATCCCGATGAACGCCTGAAGATGGAGATCGAGGATCCCACCATCAAGGACAAGTCGGCGCGTGTGATCGATCTGGTGGCCCCGATCGGTAAAGGCCAGCGATCGCTGATTGTGGCGCCGCCGCGGACCGGTAAAACAGTGATCCTGCAGAACATCGCGCATTCGATCGAACAGAACCACCCAGAGTGCTATCTGATCGTTCTGCTGATCGACGAACGCCCTGAAGAAGTTACCGACATGCAGCGTTCGGTGAAGGGTGAGGTTGTATCTTCAACCTTCGACGAACCCGCAACGCGCCACGTGGCCGTGTCCGAGATGGTGATCGAAAAAGCCAAACGTTTGGTCGAACATAAACGAGATGTTGTTATTCTTCTCGACTCGATCACAAGACTTGGTAGAGCATTCAACACTGTGGTGCCATCGTCGGGCAAAGTTCTGACCGGTGGTGTGGATGCGAATGCTCTGCAGCGTCCCAAGCGGTTCTTTGGTGCCGCGCGGAATATCGAAGAGGGTGGCTCGCTGACCATCATTGCCACCGCGCTGATCGACACCGGCAGTCGGATGGACGAAGTTATCTTCGAAGAATTCAAAGGCACCGGTAACTCGGAAATCGTTCTGGATCGCAAGATCGCAGATAAGCGCGTGTTCCCGGCCATCGACATCCTCAAATCCGGCACCCGGAAAGAGGATCTGCTGGTCGACAAGGGCGATCTGGCCAAGACATTCGTCTTGCGTCGTATCCTCAACCCGATGGGCACAACCGACGCAGTCGAGTTCCTGTTGTCCAAGTTGAAACAGACCAAGACGAACGGTGAGTTCTTCGATTCGATGAACACCTGACACCGGTCTTAAACGACGCGAGGCCTTCGAATGGATACGATATTCGCCTTGGCCAGCGCGCAAGGCAAAGCCGGGGTGGCGGTCATCCGCCTCTCGGGACCACACGCGCATTCCGCAGCTGCCAGCTTAACCGGAAGCCCGCTGCCGTCTCGTGGCATGCGGGTCCGTTCGCTGTACGCCACCGATGGCGCGCGGTTGGATGACGGGCTGGTTCTGACCTTTCAAGCCCCGGCCAGTTTTACCGGCGAAGACGTGGCCGAACTGCAGATCCATGGCAGCACCGCTTCGGTGAACGCAGTGATGCGGTGCCTGTCCGACATGGACGGGCTGCGGCTGGCGGAGCCTGGTGAGTTCACCCGACGCGCGCTGGAAAACGGTAAGATGGACCTGACTCAGGTCGAAGGTCTTGCTGATCTGATTGATGCGGAAACCGAGGAGCAACGCAAACAAGCGCAAACTATTCTGGCTGGTGATTTGGGTGTACTGGCGGAACGGTGGCGACGCGATCTGATCCGTGCTGCATCCTTGCTGGAAGCCGTCATTGATTTCGCGGATGAGGACATTCCAACAGATGTTACACCCGAGGTTAAATCCCTTGTGACGGGTGTCATGGCTGATCTGCAACGTGAAGCAGATGGCGTACAGATTGCAGAGCGCATTCGAACAGGGTTTGAAGTCGCGATTGTTGGTCTTCCGAATGCCGGAAAATCAACTTTGCTAAATGCTCTGGCAGGGCGAGAGGCAGCGATTACTTCGGAATATGCCGGAACTACTCGCGATGTGATCGAGGTTCGAATGGATCTTGCAGGACTTCCGGTCACATTGCTGGACACCGCAGGATTGCGGGAAACTGAGGATCACGTCGAAAGCTTGGGAATCGAACTGGCAAGAAAGCGCGCCGATTTAGCTGATTTGCGTGTGTTTCTGACAGATGACCCGAAGGACCTGGGTGTTCAGATGATGAATGGCGATATACAGGTTTTGCCGAAATCTGATCTTCGAGATCCATCCGAAGGTGGAATATCCGGAAAAACCGGGCAGGGTATTGATCAACTCATTTCCCAGATTTCGGATGTACTTAGTACCCGAACTACAAGCAGTGGTATTGCGACGCGGGAAAGGCACCGGGTTGCCTTGATCAAATCGCGGGAATCCCTGAGTTCTGCTATGGCGGTTCTGGAATCAGGTCCTGACTTGTATGATGTCGCAGCAGAAGAATTACGCACGGCAATCCGTGCACTTGAAACCTTGGTTGGCAGAATCGGTGTTGAAGACCTTTTGGATGAGATCTTCTCGAGTTTCTGCCTGGGTAAGTAAGGAGTGTTTCACGTGAAACATTCAGATTTCGACGTGATAGTAATTGGCGCTGGCCATGCGGGTACAGAGGCAGCTCATGCGGCAGCGCGTATGGGTGTCAAGACAGCACTGGTCACATTGTCCGCGTCAGATATAGGCGTCATGTCTTGTAACCCGGCAATTGGTGGGCTGGGTAAAGGCCATTTAGTCCGTGAAATTGATGCCCTGGATGGTGTCATGGGGCGTGTTGCCGATCAGGCCGGCATTCAATTCCGCTTGCTTAATCGACGCAAAGGACCAGCCGTTCAAGGTCCCAGAACACAGGCAGATCGTGGGCTGTACCGCGCGGCCATGCAGAAAGAGACGGAAAAACAGACAGATCTTTTCGTCGTTACCGGGGAAGTTGTCGATTTCCTGATGGACGGGAACCAAGTTTCAGGTGTGAAACTGGCCGACGGTTCTGAAATCAAGAGTAAAACGGTTATCCTGACGTCCGGAACCTTCTTGCGCGGTGTCATTCATATTGGTGATGTATCTCGGCCCGGCGGTCGTATGGGTGATCGCCCGTCAGTCAAATTGGCAGAACGGCTCGACAGTTTCGAGCTACCCCTGGGGCGTTTGAAAACAGGAACACCGCCGAGGCTGGATGGTCGGACGATTGATTGGAGTGATCTGGAACAGCAAGACGGGGATGATGACCCAACCTTGTTTTCATTCTTGTCAACAAAGGTGATTGCCCCACAGATTTCCTGCGGAATCACGCATACAAACGCGCGGACGCACGAAATTATTGAAAAAAACTTATCTCGATCGGCGATGTATGGCGGGCATATTGATGGGGTGGGCCCCAGGTATTGCCCATCCATCGAGGATAAGATCGTACGTTTTGCTGATAAGGAATCACATCAGATTTTTCTGGAGCCCGAAGGTGTCGATGATCACACGATCTATCCGAACGGGATTTCGACCTCTTTACCTCAGGACGTGCAGCTTGAGTATGTGCGTTCAATCAAAGGTCTTGAGGCGGCAGAGATCCTGCAGCCTGGTTATGCGATTGAGTATGACTATGTGGATCCGCGTGTTTTGACATCGACTCTCGCGCTACCAGATGTCGAAGGACTATATCTAGCAGGGCAAATAAACGGAACCACAGGATATGAGGAGGCAGCTGCGCAAGGCTTGGTTGCGGGGTTGAATGCTGCGCTAAAGGTGCTTGGCCGGGAGCCACTGCATTTTACGCGTGCTGACAGCTATTTTGGCGTGATGATCGACGACCTGACAACGCGCGGTGTTGTGGAACCTTATCGCATGTTCACGTCACGCGCAGAATTCCGTTTATCACTACGTGCGGATAACGCAGACCAGCGCCTTACGCCAATTGGGTTGGATATCGGCTGTATTGGCGGTGATCGGAAGAGAGTGTTTACCAATAAAATCGAGAGGCTGTCCGCCGCAAAGTCCCAACTGACGGAAAAAACCTTTACTCCAAAAGAAGTTCGAGCAGCTGGTATCAATGTCAATCAAGATGGAAACCGCAGGGACGGGATGGCTATTCTGGCGTTCCCGGATGTTCACTTTGGTGATCTTGTTCCTCTGATGCCCGAGATTGAGAGTGTTGAGGAGGAGATCCGTCTGCAAGTAGAGCGGGACGCTTTGTACGCAAACTACATTGCCCGGCAACAAAAAGATGTTGAGGCGATGAAACGCGATGAATCATATGAGATTCCACGGGGTTTCGACTATTTTGCGATGGAAGGGCTATCTTCTGAAATGAAGCAAAAGCTTTCAAATGCAAAGCCGGAGAACATTGCACAGGCGGGGCGTGTCGAAGGAGTTACCCCTGCGGCACTGACGTTGTTATTGGCTAAGCTTCGTCGCGATCAGAAGGTCCGTAAGGTATGAATGGGGCCGCTATTGATGATTTGGATGTTTCACGTGAAACATTCGAGCGCCTCACAACCTATGTAGAGCTTGTGAAGCGGTGGAACCCGAAGATTAATCTCGTTTCACGGAAAAGCTTGGATGACATCTGGGTTCGACACATAAAGGATTCCGTACAAGTTTATAGAAGCGCAGGCCCATTCGAAAACTGGGTGGATTTGGGTAGCGGAGGCGGATTCCCCGGGATGGTTTGTGCCGTAATGGCCATTGAAGACGCACCAGATGCCCAGTTCACCTTTATTGAAAGTGACCAACGAAAGTCCGCCTTTCTGCGCAACGTTGCACGCGAGTGCGGCGCGAAATGCACTGTTGTTTCCAAGCGAATCGAAGTGGTTGAACCGTTGAGCGCTGATATCCTTTCTGCGCGAGCTCTTGCCGATCTTCCTACACTATTGTCCTTTTGCGACAGACATTTGAGCAAAAAGGGGCTGGCGCTGTTGCCGAAAGGCGAAAGGTGGAAAAAAGAGCTGGAAGAGGCGCAGGAAGAATGGAATTTCGACGTTGACCCGATTACAAGTTTAACTGAGCCTCAGGCCGTTATCCTTAAAATCAAAGGAGTATCACGTGGTTGATTTGTCTCGTCCCTCAGGGCCCCGGATTATTGCGGTAGCCAATCAGAAGGGCGGGGTTGGGAAAACCACAACAGCGATCAACCTTGCGGCCGGCCTGGCCGAGGCTGGATGCAAAGTGCTGGTTGTCGATCTTGATCCTCAGGGGAACGCGTCTACCGGGTTGGGGGTCGAAGATCGGGATTGGACGACATATGACCTGATACTGGATGACGCGCCTTTAGAGGCGGTCGTTCAGGAAACCGAAATCGAGGGGTTGTTTGTTGTCCCGGCGACGGTTGATCTAAGCTCGGCGGATATTGAGCTGATATCCAATGAAAAACGCAGCTATCTGTTGCATGACGCACTGCGTCAAACCGCAATCGACAAGTTTGACCTGGATTTTGTGCTAATCGACTGCCCGCCTTCGTTAAACCTTCTGACCGTCAACGCTATGGTCGCTGCACATTCTGTCCTGGTGCCATTGCAGAGTGAGTTCTTTGCGTTGGAAGGATTATCGCAATTGATGCTGACTATCCGAGAGGTGCGCCAGACTGCGAATCCGGACCTCAGAATCGAAGGTGTTGTGTTGACCATGTATGACAACCGCAACAACTTGTCCCGCCAGGTCGAAAAAGACGCGCGTGACAATCTGGGTGAGATGGTATTTAAAACCAAGATACCCAGAAATGTGCGGGTCAGCGAGGCTCCGTCTTACGCGTTGCCCGTTTTGCAATACGACTCGGGATCACTGGGGGCGATGGCTTACCGGCACCTGGCCCGGGAAGTCATGCACAAGAACAAGAAAGTCGCCGCCTAAGCGACAGTGAGGAGGGCACCGTGGCCGCCAAAAAAACAAAACCCAGAGGTTTGGGCCGGGGACTTTCCGCTTTGATGGCGGATGTGACGCAGGATACCGGGGGGCTTATGCCCACAGACCCGCGTCGTCCGGATATGAAAGTTCCGATTGAAAAACTGCGAGCGAACCCGAACCAGCCACGCAGAACCTTTCAGCAAGAGCGATTGGATGAGCTTGCGGCCTCGGTCAAGGAAAAGGGCATCATTCAGCCGCTGATCGTGCGTGAGGTTCGCGGCGGCGACTATGAAATCGTGGCAGGCGAACGCCGCTGGCGTGCGGCTCAGATGGCGCAGCTGCATGATATCCCGGTTATCGTGCGGGATTTTGACGACACCGAAGTTCTGGAAGTCGCCATTATCGAGAATATTCAACGCGCAGACCTGAATGCTGTCGAAGAGGCTGCGGGTTACAAGCAGTTGATGGATCGTTTTGGCCATACACAGGAAAAGCTGGCCGAAGCGTTGGGTAAAAGCCGCAGCCATATTGCGAACCTTTTGCGTTTGCTGTCGTTGCCGATGGACGTTCAGAAGCTTGTTGTTGAAGGAAAACTGTCTGCCGGTCATGCCCGGGCGCTGATCACAGCTGAAGACCCCTCTGAGCTGGCGAAGATCGTCGTCAAGGACGGGCTGAGCGTGCGTGCGACTGAAGCGCTGGTGAAAAAACAACAGCAGGGGGATGCTCCTCAGGCGGCGCCGCGGTCCAGAAATCTGAATGCTGGCAAGGATGCGGATACGCGCGCGTTGGAGAAGGATCTTTCGGCCATTCTGGCGATGAAAGTAGCCATCAACCACAAAGCGGGATCGGAAACGGGGCAGGTCGTGCTGACCTACGAAAACCTTGATCAATTGGACGATCTTTGCGCCAAGCTCAGCCGTTAGGGCGGGTCCAGATAAAAATCATAACCCCGCTAAGGACAACTGCCTGAATGATCAGGACGTGGCTTGGAAGCGCAAGAACGACAGACAATCCAAAAACGGCGGCAACCGACAGGGTGGCCGCCTTTTTTGCGGCCGGACGAATGGCGCCCGAGCGTTGCCAATCCAAGATCATCGGCCCGAAGGTTCCATGACTGACCAGCCAAGTGTGCAGTCGGGAGGAAGATCGGGCAAAAAAGAACGCGGCCAGCAAAAGAAACGGGACCGTCGGCAGCAGCGGCAACACAATGCCGACAACAGCCAACCCGACGCAGATCAATCCCATTGCGGCCCAGAGGTACTGCATCGTTTATCCCAATAACTCTCGAATGACCGCATTCAGGACTGCGCGACCATCTTTGGTGGCGATCAATCGGCCGTTTGATCGGTGTATCATACCAAGCTCTTCCAGGTCTCTCAGTTTGTTTTCTGGCAGTGTAAGATCGGAAAGTGCATTGAAACGATCAACATCTAGTCCTTCAGAAATTCTCATACCCATCATAAGGTATTCACTTGCCTGATCTTGCGTAGATAGCAATGATCTTTCTTTCTCGCCGTTTCCTTTTTCAACAGCACTGAGCCAGGCGTTGGGTGACAGATAGGTCTCTGTCGCTATCTTCTGGCCGTCCAGCGTAATACGCCCGTGCGCGCCGGGTCCGACACCGACGTAATCTCCGTAACGCCAATAGATCAAGTTGTGCCGGGATTCTGCCCCCGGACGGGCATGGTTAGAAACCTCATAGGCGGGCAGGCCGTGGGCTTCGCAGATCTCTTGTGTGGCCAGATACATGTCGGCGGCGTGGTCATCCTTGGGCAGTCCACGCAGCTTACCAACTGCATACCGGTCCCCAAAGGCGGTGCCTTCCTCAATCGTCAATTGATAGAGCGAGAGGTGATCGATGGCCATCGACAGCGCCTCGGTCAGTTCTGCTTGCCAGGCCTTCGGGGTTTGATGCTGACGTGCGTAAATCATGTCAAAGCTGACGCGGTCAAAGCAGTCGCGGGCGATATCAAATGCGGCGCGGGCCTCGGAGACCGTGTGGATACGACCCAATCGGCGCAGGTCCTCGTCATTCAGGGCCTGAACGCCCATGGAAACTCGGTTCACGCCTGCATCGCGATAGGCGGCAAACCGGCCTGCCTCGACCGATCCGGGGTTGGCCTCAAGCGTGACTTCCATGTCATTTGCAGGGCGCCAAAGCTTGCGCGCCTCGTCGATAATGGCTGCCACCGTTTCTGGTGCCATAAGGGACGGCGTGCCGCCACCAAAGAAGATCGTGCTTAAAACCCGATCTGGGGTTTCAGATGCCGAGCGGTGCAGTTCAGCTAAATATGCTTTAAGCCATTGTTTTTGATCAATATTTTTCGAAACATGGCTGTTGAAATCGCAATAGGGGCACTTAGCCTCGCAAAAAGGCCAGTGCACATAGAGGCCGAAACCTCCATGCCGCCAGTCATCCACCGAAACAGCCTTGAACAAAGGCATTTACGGCGCGTCCGCGATGGCTGATTTTGTGTTTTTCCGCCGGAACCATTTCCGCACAGGTCACATCGTGCCCGTCCGGTTGGAACATCGGGTCATAACCGAAGCCGTTTTCCCCACGGATGGGCCAGACAAGCTGACCGGGCATGACGCCCTCAAACACTTCGTCATGACCATCGGGCCAGGCCAGAACCAGCGTGCAGCGAAATTGTGCTGTGCGTGGATGAGGCGCCTGTGCGGCCTCGAGCTCATCATGTGCGCGGGTCATCGCCATCAGGAAATCGCGGCCATTGCCGGTTTCTGCCCAATCGGCGGTATAGACACCGGGTGCACCGTCCAGCGCGTCAATGGTGATCCCGGAATCGTCCGACAGGGCAGGCAGGCCGGTAGCTTGTGCCGCCGCATGGGCCTTGATCCGGGCGTTACCGACGAACGTATCTTCGGTTTCTTCAGGTTCCGGCAGGTTCATCTCTGCCGCGCCAACAACCTTCACGCCGAAGGCCTCAAGGAGATGGGTCATCTCCTCAAGCTTGCCTTTGTTGTGCGTAGCCACCAGCAGCCTTTCGCCGTCGAACTTGCGGGTCATGCGGTGGCTGCCTTCTGGGCCGCAACCAACTCACTCACGCCTTCTTCTGCCAGATCAATCAGCTGGTTCATTTGATCACGGCTGAAAACAGAGCCCTCGGCGCTCATCTGCACTTCGATCAATTTGCCGGATCCGGTCATGATGAAGTTACCGTCAACGCCGGCTTCGCTGTCTTCGGGATAGTCCAGATCCAGGACAGGTTGGCCCGCGTAGATGCCGCAGGATACGGCTGCGACGGGATCGACCAGCGGGTCGGAAATGACGTCACCGGCTTTCATCAGTTTGTTCACGGCCAGACGCAGCGCCACCCAGCCACCGGTGATCGAGGCGCAGCGGGTGCCGCCATCAGCCTGGATAACATCGCAGTCCACGGTGATCTGACGCTCACCTAACGCAACCCGATCCACGCCTGCGCGTAGCGAACGACCGATCAGGCGTTGAATTTCTACGGTACGGCCGCCTTGCTTGCCACTGGCCGCCTCGCGCCGCATGCGGGTGTTTGTTGCGCGGGGCAACATACCGTATTCGGCAGTAACCCATCCCAGGCCCGAGCCTTTGATGAACGGTGGCACGCGATCCTCAATCGTGGCGGTGCACAGGACATGGGTATCGCCTATTTTGATCAGGCAGGAACCTTCGGCATGTTTGGTAAACCCCGTTTCGATTGAAACGGCGCGCATTTCGCTTAAATCTCGTCCTGAGGGTCGCATGGAAAATCCTTTGTTTGCTGGGTTGGGGATAACGTCCCGGTGCCTTAGGATGCAACCCCGATTGACCTTTCAGATGTCTGCGATTTAATGCCGATCCAGCAGAGGATTGCCGATGAGCAAAGCAAGTAGAGTTCTGGACGAAATGAATGACCGGTCACGCGAGGTGTTCCGGTTGATCGTCGAGAGCTATCTGGACAGCGGCGAACCGGTCGGAAGCCGCTCTCTGACCCGCACATTGTCGGAAAAGGTCAGCGCCGCCACCGTACGCAATGTTATGCAGGATCTCGAATTTTTGGGTCTTCTCGACAGCCCGCATGTCAGTGCAGGCCGTGTGCCCACGCAGATGGGTCTGCGGATGTTCGTCGATGGGTTGCTGGAAGTGGGTGATCTTGGTGTAGACGATCGGCAGAAGTTGGATGAAACACTAGGCTCTAACGCGGGTGACGTGGGCGGGATGCTGGACCGAGTTGGTTCGGCCTTGTCACACGTGACACATGGCGCATCGCTGGTTCTGACCCCCAAGCAAGAGTCCGAGATCAAGCATATTGAGTTCGTCTCGCTGGCCCATGACCGGGCTTTGGTGGTTCTGGTCTTCGCGGATGGGCATGTGGAAAACCGGCTATTTACGCCTCCGCCGGGTCAAACACCCAGTTCGATGCGCGAGGCGGCGAACTTTTTGAATTCCCTGATCGAAGGACGAACGCTCAGCGAAGTGCTGCGTCAGATGCAAACCCAGATTACCGCGCGCAGGCAGGAAATTGATGTATTAGCGCGCGAGATGGTCGACAGCGGCATGGCGGCCTGGGATGGGGACGGGACAGACTCGGCCCGTTTGATCGTGCGCGGGCGGGCGAATCTGCTGGGGGAGCCTGGCGAAGCCGAGGAATTGGACCGAATCCGAACGTTGTTTGACGACCTGGAGCGAAAGCAAGACATTGCTGAATTCCTCGAATTGACCGAAGAAGGCGAGGGTGTGCGCATTTTTATCGGCTCTGAGAACAAACTTTTCTCACTTTCGGGTTCCTCTTTGGTGGTGTCTCCATATATGAACGCTGATCGAAAGATAATTGGTGCGGTTGGGGTCATCGGACCCACTCGTCTGAATTATGGGCGGATCGTGCCGATCGTGGACTATACGGCGCAACTGGTCGGCAAACTGATTTCCGACCGGAGCTAGAGGGTAAGAGATGGCAGAGCCCAAGAACGAAGAATTTCTAGACGATATTGCAGCCGCCGAGGCGGAAGAGCTGGCCGAGGAATTTGCTGAGATCAGTGAAGAAGCGCTGGAACTTGATGCGCTGCGTGCTGAGCGGGATGATTTCAAAGACAAGTTCATGCGCGCGCTGGCGGATGCGGAAAACGCGCGCAAGCGGGGTGACCGGGCGCGCCGCGATGCGGAACAATATGGCGGATCGAAACTGGCCCGCGACATGCTGCCGGTTTACGACAACATGAAACGTGCGCTTGAAGTCGCGACCGATGAGCAGAAAGAAGTGGCAGGACCCCTTCTGGAAGGCGTGGAACTGACCATGCGTGCGCTGAAGGACGTGTTCCAAAAGCATGGGATGGAAGTGATCACGCCCGAAGTTGGCGACCGGTTTGATCCCAACGTGCATGAAGCGATGTTCGAGGCCCCGGTGCCGGGTACCCGTGCAGGTGACATAATACAGGTGTCCGCAGAAGGCTTCATGTTGCATGATCGCCTGCTGCGGCCGGCGCAGGTTGGGGTATCGTCTACTCCGGCAAGTTAATTGGCTTCGTTGAAGCCAAGCCTTGGGCGAGAGTATTTTTGAAAAGATGAAGGGGCGGTCAGGTTTTGGCCGCCTCTTTCAGTTTGTAGATCAGGTCGAGTGCTTCTCGCGGGGTAAGCTCATCCGGCAGAATATCGTCCAGCATGCCGGTTACCAGAGAAGCTTTGGGCGCTGGCGGTGGCGGGGCGGCTGAAAACAAAGGTAGATCGTCGATCAGGGTCTTTTGCTTCCCCCCTTCGCGTTCGGTTTTTTCAAGTTGATCCAGAACGATACGGGCACGTTCAACGACCGAGGCGGGCAGTCCTGCCAATTGGGCGACCTGCACACCATAGGACCTGTCAGCCGCGCCTTTGTGGACTTCGTGCAGGAAGATCACCTCGCCTTCCCATTCTTTGACAGCAACGGTGGCGTTTTCCACGCCTTCCAGTTTGCCGGCAAGTGCGGTGAGTTCATGGTAATGGGTTGCGAACAGGGCGCGGCATTTGTTGGAGGCGTGCAGATGTTCCAGCGTGGCCCAGGCGATGGACAGGCCATCATAAGTGGCCGTGCCGCGACCTATTTCATCAAGAATAACAAGAGCGCGGTCATCAGCCTGATTGAGGATGGCGGCGGTTTCGACCATTTCGACCATAAAGGTCGAGCGTCCGCGGGCCAAATCATCCGAAGCTCCGACGCGGCTGAACAGTTGGCTGACTAGCCCGACATGCGCCTTTTCCGCAGGCACGTAACTGCCCATCTGGGCAAGCAGGGCAATCAGGGCATTCTGGCGTAGGAAGGTCGATTTACCGGCCATGTTGGGACCTGTCAGCAGCCAGATCGCCGCGCCTTTATCAGCACTGAGATCGCAATCATTGGCAACGAAGGCGTCACCGTTTTGCTGGCGCAATGCCTGTTCGACCACCGGATGTCTTCCGCCCTGAACATCGAACGCGCGCGAGGCATCAACCTGTGGGCGGCACCAATTCTCACCACGTGCCAGATCGGCCAGAGCAGTAGTCAGATCCAGTTCAGCCAAACCGCGCGCGGCTTGATTGAGCCGTGCGGCCTTATCCAGAATTTCGACAGAAAGCTTTAAATAGAGCCGCTTTTCTATCTCAAGCGCCAAGTTTCCGGCGTTTAGAATGCGGGTCTCGATCTCGGACAGCTCCACGGTCGTGAACCGGACTTGGTTGGCGGTTGTTTGGCGGTGGATATAGGTCTCAGAAAATGGAGGACTCAGCATTTTCTCGGCATGGGTGGCCGTTGTTTCGATGAAATAGCCCAGCACATTGTTATGCTTGATCTTCAGTGACGTGATGCCGGTGTGTTCCGCATATTTCTGCTGAAACCCGGCAATGACGGAACGACCTTCGTCGCGTAGGGTGCGGGCTTCGTCCAGTTCGGCATCATAACCCGGGGCGATGAACCCGCCGTCCCGGGCCAGCAATGGGGGTTCGGCCACAAGCGCTTCGTCAAGCAGGTTCAGTAGGTCGTCAAATCCGACCAGATTTAGCAGGGCGGTGGCTAGGACAACCGGCAGGTCTTGACCCGCGCAGAGTTCAGCGATTGCGGCGGCCTGTGTCAGGCCGTTGCGAATGGCGGTCAGATCCCGCGGGCCACCGCGGTCCAGTGACAGGCGGGACAGCGCCCGATCCAGATCCGGGGTTTTGCGCAAAGCCTCCCGCAGGTCTGATGTGATCAGGCCATCGTCGGCCGCAAAAGTTACAGCATCCAGCCGCCCGTGGATGACGTCCAGATTGCGGGATGGGCTCGAAAGCCGTTGGTCCAACAGCCTTGCGCCACCCGGTGTGACAGTACGATCCATCACAGATAGCAGCGAACCAGCGCGGCCACCGGACAGGGATCGGGTCAGTTCCAGATTGCGCCGTGTGGCAGCGTCGATCTGAACGACGCGGTCCTTGGTTTCTTTCAACGGGGTTTGCAGAAGCGGCAGTTTGCCTTTTTGCGTGATTTCCAGATAGTCGATCAGCGCACCCATGGCCGAGATTTCGGCGCGGCCAAAACTGCCGAACGCGTCCAGTGCGCCCACGTGAAACAGCCCGCAGATGCGCTTTTCCGCCGCAGTGCTGTCGAAGCTGGCACGCCCAATTGGGGTCAGCGAGATACCCAGATCCATAACGGGTTCGTTCAGTTTGTCCTGCACACCATCGGCCACGATCAACTCGGATGGAGCCAGCCGGGCCAGTTCGGGACTGAGGCGCACTGAGGTCAAAGGCATAACGTGAAACGCGCCAGTTGAGATATCGGCCCAAGCCAGCGCGGCCTCATCGCGAACCTTGGCATAGGCGGCCAAGAAGTTGTGGCGGCGAGCCTCAAGCAGGGCATCTTCGGTCAAAGTGCCAGGTGTTACGAGGCGCACAACATCGCGCTTTACGACCGATTTAGAGCCTCTTTTTTTCGCTTCAGCCGGGCTTTCCATCTGTTCGCAGACGGCCACGCGAAACCCTTTCCGGATCAGCGTCAGCAGATACCCCTCGGCCGCATGGACCGGTACGCCGCACATCGGAATGTCGGTGTCGTTATGCTTTCCGCGTTTGGTCAAGGCGATGTCCAGCGCTTCGGCGGCGTTGACGGCGTCCTGAAAGAACATCTCGTAAAAGTCGCCCATGCGGTAAAACAGCAAGGCATCGGCATGCGCCTCTTTGATTTCGAGATATTGCGCCATCATCGGCGTGACTGTGGACAAGGCTGACCCCTTTTGGCGTATTCCGGTCGCGACCTTACAAATCCACCCATCTCGACGAAAGGTGAAAAGTATTCTCGTTGAGGCGCGCGCCTGCCTGCGCTATGAGGCAAAAGTCCCGCAGATGTAAAGAAACGACCCATCACATGCCCAAAGCGAAGATCACCAAAGAAGAGGCGCTGGCCTTTCACCTCGACCCGACACCCGGCAAGTGGGAGGTTCAGGCCACCGTTCCCATGACGACGCAACGCGATCTGTCGCTGGCTTATAGCCCTGGTGTCGCTGTTCCATGTGAAGCTATCGCCGAAAACCCAGAGACTGCTTACGACTATACCAACAAGGGCAATCTGGTTGCGGTGATCTCAAACGGTACTGCCGTTCTGGGCCTTGGTAATCTTGGCGCGTTGGGTTCGAAGCCGGTGATGGAGGGGAAATCTGTCCTGTTCAAACGGTTCGCCGATGTGAACTCGATCGATATCGAACTTGATACCGAAGACCCTGACGAATTCTGCCGCGCCGTACGCCTGATGGGGCCGACCTTTGGCGGTATCAACCTGGAAGACATCAAGGCGCCCGAGTGTTTCATCATCGAGCAGCGCCTGAAGGAAGAGATGGACATCCCAGTCTTCCACGACGACCAACACGGCACGGCGGTGATCTGTGCGGCGGGTCTGCTGAACGCGCTGCGTATCTCGGGCAAAAAGATCGAAGACGTGAAAATCGTGCTAAACGGCGCGGGTGCGGCGGGTATCGCCTGTATCGAGCTGCTCAAGTCGATGGGCGCAAAACACGAGAACTGCATCGTCTGCGACACCAAGGGCGTGATCTATCAGGGCCGGACCGAGGGCATGAACCAGTGGAAATCTGCCCACGCGATCACCACCGAGTTGCGCAATTTGGAAGAGGCGATGAAGGGCGCGGACGTGTTCCTTGGCGTGTCAGTCAAAGGCGCGGTGACACAGGATATGGTCGCCAGCATGGCGGACAATCCCGTGATTTTCGCCATGGCAAACCCGGACCCGGAGATCACGCCGGAAGAGGCGCATGAGGTTCGCGTTGATGCCATCGTCGCCACCGGGCGCAGCGATTATCCGAACCAGGTCAACAACGTTCTAGGTTTCCCTTACCTGTTCCGCGGCGCGCTGGACATTCACGCCCGCGCTATCAATGACGAGATGAAGATCGCCTGTGCCCATGCGCTGGCCAATCTGGCGCGCGAGGATGTGCCGGATGAGGTTGCAATGGCCTACGGAAAATCTCTGACCTTTGGCCGGGATTATATTATTCCGACGCCGTTTGACCCACGCCTGATCCACCGTATTCCACCTGCCGTGGCAAGGGCCGGGATGGACACTGGGGCAGCCCGCCGCCCGATCATCGACATGGACGCCTATGAGCTGAGCCTGAAATCCCGCATGGACCCGACCGCCAGCATCCTGCGCGGCCTGAACGCCCGTGCACGTCAAGCGCAAAGCCGGATGATCTTTGCCGAAGGCGACGATCCACGCGTCTTGCGCGCGGCGGTGATGTATCAGCGATCGGGTTTTGGCAAGGCGCTTGTTGTTGGTCGCCCTGACGATGTGAAGGAAAAGCTGGAAGCCGCCGGTCTGGAGGACGCGGTGCGCGAGCTGGAGGTGATTAACGCCTCCACAACCACGCATCTCGAAGCCTATAAGGATTTCCTTTACAAGCGTCTGCAGCGCAGTGGCTTTGATCGCAAGGATATCCATCGTCTGGCCGCGCGGGATCGCCATGTGTTCTCTTGCTTGATGCTGGCGCATGGCCACGCCGATGGCATGGTCACCGGTGCAACGCGGAAATCGGCACATGTGCTGGAACGCATCAATCATGTGTTTGACGCTGATGCCGAACATGGGGCCGTTGGTGTGACGGCGCTGTTGCACAAGGGTAAGATCGTTTTGATTGGTGACACGCTGGTCCATGAATGGCCGGATGAGCATGATCTGGCCAATATCGCCGAACGCTCGGCCTCGGTCGCGCGGCATTTGGGGCTGGACCCACGCGTTGCCTTTGTCAGCTTTTCCACCTTCGGCTATCCGGTATCTGAGCGGGCTGAGAAAATGCACGTAGCGCCCGAGATTCTGGATAAGCGCGGCGTCGATTTCGAATATGATGGCGAAATGACCGTGGATGTGGCGCTGAACGTGGAACAGCAAGAGGCTTATCCCTTCTCGCGTCTGACGGGCCCAGCCAATATCCTGATTGTACCCGCGCGGCATTCGGCCTCGATCTCGACCAAGCTGATGCAAGAGATGGGTGGCGCGAACGTCATTGGCCCGATCCTGACCGGTGTCGACAAGCCGATTCAGATCTGTTCGACTGGCTCGACAGCAAATGACATTCTGAACATGGCCATTCTGGCCTCTTGCGATATTGGATAAACCGTGACGATCTGGAACCTAGGCTCGATCAATGCGGACATGGTCTATGCCCTGCCGCATCTGCCCACTGCCGGTGAAACCCTGGCCGCTTCGAACTTGGAGCGGTTTCTGGGTGGCAAAGGGGCCAACATGTCCGTTGCAGCGGCGCGTGCCGGATCGCGCGTGGCGCATATCGGTGGCATTGGGCCGGACGGGCGCTGGGCCCTGGATCGCATGACCGAATATGGCGTCGACACCCGGTTCATTGCCGAGGTCGAAGTGCCCACAGGTCACGCGATCATTGCGGTGGACGAGCAGGGTGAGAACCAGATCATTCTGTATCCCGGCGCGAACCACGCCATCGAGCAGGATCAGCTGGGACAGGCCTTATCGCAGGCTGGTCCCGGTGATCTGCTGGTCATGCAGAACGAGACCAACGCCCAGGTCGAGGCCGCCCGCATGGGCCGTGATCTTGGACTGACCGTCTGCTATGCCGCCGCGCCGTTTCAGGCTGATGCCGTGCAGGCGGTGCTGCCTTATCTGGACTTCCTGATCCTGAATGAGGTCGAAGCAGAGCAGCTGCGCGAAAGTACAGGCCAATCCGTCGCCGAATTGCCTGTTAAGCATGTACTGGTCACGTTGGGGTCTAAAGGCGCGCGCTACCTACCCAAGGATGGTGAGGCACTTGAGATTTCGGCACACAAAGTGAAAGCCGTGGACACGACCGGCGCAGGGGATACCTTTACCGGTTACGTTCTGGCCGGAATGGACCGCGGGTTGCCGATGCCGCAGGCGATTGCACAAGCAAATCGTGCCGCGGCCCTGATGGTCACGCGGCACGGTACGGCGGATGTTATTCCCGACCTCAAAGAGGTGCTGGAGGCCCGGTTCGGTTAGGACCCGGCGAAAGGTGCGTTGCTACCCCAAAGCTGTTTGACGCGCGCATCCCGACCGCAGGCTTTGCGGTAGGCTTTGTATGCGTTTTTCTGGCGTTTCGGACCAAAGCGGGTGAGCACCAGCTTGTCGCCCTTGTAGTAATCCTGATGGTACGCTTCGGCCGGGTAAAAGGTGCCCGCGTTTAAGATGGGCGTGACTACGGTTTGACCCAGCGCTTGCTGCGCATTGGCTTTGGCTTTCTGCGCTAACGCCTTTTCGCCTGTGTTAGAGACAAATACAGCAGTGCGATAGCTGTTGCCGCGATCACAGAACTGGCCGCCTGCATCGGTTGGATCAACGGAACGGAAGAACATGCTCAGCAGCGTTTCACGAGAAACCCGCGCAGAGTCGAAGGTGATCTGAACAGCCTCGTAATGTCCGGTGCCACCTTTCGTCACTTGGTCATAAGTCGGATTGGCTGTCTTACCGCCGGTAAAGCCGGATACGGCGCCAATCACGCCGGGAACCGATTCAAAATCGGATTCAACACACCAGAAACACCCTCCGGCGACAGTCAAGGTTTCGGTGCCGGCAGCTGGTGCGGGCAGGGCGCGCAGCATCGCGGCCAGAGTGATCAGGACAAACAGAAGCGACGGTTTAACGAAACAGAGGTATGCGGTCCGGGTCATGGCAGATCTCCTTCTGAGATCAGGCTGCCCCGACTTTTCTGCCGTTGCAATCCGCTGACATGGTTTGTCACGCGCTGGTGAGACGAGTTTATCGGCGCTTACCCCAGCAACTGTCCCAGTTTCATCGCCACACCCATATTGCCCGAGATCTTGAGCTTGCCCAATGCCACACCGGTCATCGGGTTCAGCTTGCCGGTCAGTAGCTTGGTCAGGTTTTCCTGCGAAATTCGGATCGTGCAGTCTGCATCCTGATCTTGCGTCGTCGCCTGATTGTCGATCAGCACGATCACCCCGTCATCACCGCAATCGAACTTGAGAGAGCCGTCAAATGACTTGCCATTCAGGCCTTTTTGAATTCCGTCAGCGATGTCCTGAAGCATGGTGTACCCTTTCCTGTTGACCTTTGCGTAAAGACAAACAGGCAAAGCAGGCAAGGGTGACGCTACTGGAACTGACTGGTCAGCGAAGACAAAGAAAAACCCGGCATCCTTTCGGGCACCGGGTTCGTCGTTGCAGCGATGGCATGAATTATTTGGACAGACGCTTCTCGCGCGAGGCCAGCAGTTTCAGACGCAACGCGTTCAACTGGATGAAGCCAGCCGCGTCTTTCTGATCATATGCCCCGGCATCGTCTTCAAAGGTCACGTGTTCCTCAGAATACAGCGAGTGATCCGACCAGCGGCCAACGGTCGAGGCCAGACCTTTGTACAGTTTGACGCGGACGGTACCGGTGACGTGTTCCTGCGACTTGTCGATCGCGGCTTGCAGCATTTCGCGTTCGGGTGAGTACCAGAAGCCGTTATAGATTGCTTCCGCATATTGCGGCATCAACTGGTCTTTCAGGTGCATCGCGCCACGGTCCATAGTGATGGATTCGATGCCACGGTGTGCTTCCAGCAGGACGGTGCCGCCAGGTGTTTCATAGATGCCGCGCGATTTCATGCCAACAAAGCGACCCTCGACCAGATCGAGACGCCCGATGCCGTGTTTGCCGCCATATTCGTTCAGCTTGGTCAGAATGGTTGCCGGGCTCATCGCTTCGCCATTGATGCTGACCGCGTCACCTTTTTCGAAACCGATCTCGATGAATTCGGGCTCGTTCGGCGCATCTTCGGGGTGAACCGTGCGCTGATAGACATAGTCGGGCGCCATATCGGCGGGGTCTTCCAGAACCTTACCCTCGGACGAGGTGTGCAGCAGGTTGGCATCGACAGAGAAGGGTGCCTCGCCGCGTTTGTCCTTGGCAATCGGGATCTGGTTTGCTTCGGCAAATTCCAACAGCTTGGTCCGGCTGGTCAGGTCCCATTCGCGCCAGGGCGCGATCACCTTGATGTCGGGGTTCAGCGCGTAAGCCGCCAGTTCGAACCGCACCTGATCATTGCCCTTGCCGGTTGCGCCGTGGGCAACCGCGTCGGCACCGGTGGCTTCAGCAATCTCAACCAGACGTTTCGAAATCAGCGGGCGCGCGATCGAGGTGCCCAGCAGATACAGGCCCTCATACTGCGCATTGGCGCGGAACATGGGGAAGACAAAATCGCGGACGAATTCCTCGCGGACATCCTCAATAAAGATATTCTCGGGCTTGATTCCCAGCATCTCGGCCTTTTGGCGCGCTGGCTCAAGTTCCTCACCCTGACCCAGATCGGCAGTGAAGGTTACGACCTCACAACCATACTCGGTCTGCAGCCATTTCAGGATGATCGAAGTATCAAGGCCACCGGAATAGGCTAGAACAACTTTCTTGGGCGCGGACATCTGACTTCCCCTTATTCATAAGACGATTGGCCCCTAACGGGTTTTGTGAGCGGGGGCAAGTTATCTGCGTTGACGCAGGGTCTGAATTGGGGTGAAACGGTCGGATAGAGAACAAGGATTGGTTGAGAGGGCGGTTCAAAGATGTTGGGTTGGCAGATTTTTGTCCATTCCGTGCGGATGGTATTTGGAAATATCAAACAGGTGCTGCAGATCACTGTAGGTCCTGCCTTGATCGCAACAGCGCTGATCGTAGCGCTGTTCATGGTGTCAGGCATTCCGTTGGAAGCTTTAGACGAAGGCGCAGGAGAATTGCCACCGGGAGCGTCGGTAGGCGGTATTTTTCTATTCGTTATCGGCCTGATCGCCGTGCTTCTTGTCACAATCTTCTGGATCGCGGTTTCTTGGCACCGCTATATCCTGCTCGAAGAATATCCCACTGGTATCTTCCCATCCTTTCGGTTCGATAGAATTCTCGCCTATCTGGGACGCGCCTTGATGTTGGGAATACTGATGGTAGTCGCGTGGATGCCGATGGGGCTGGTCTTTGCATTGCTTGGTGAAAGCCTCGCAGGTTTGTCGATCATCCTGTTTTTGGTTTACGTGGTCTTTCTGTTGGTGTGCTTCTACCGGCTGTCGATTATCCTGCCTGCAGCCGCCATTGGGGACCCCATCACACTCGGCGAAGCATGGACCAAAACGCAGGGTATTGCAGGCTCGATATTGGTGCTGCTTGTTGTTTCGTTCCTGTTCCAATTTCTTGTGCAGCTTGTTTTTACGGCTCTGGCGATCATTCCGGTGCTGGGAATCTTGTTGACGGTGTTGTTTGGAACTCTGGTTCTCCCGATGATCAACGTCAGCATCCTGACTACCATGTACGGAATCTTCATCGAAAAGCGGAAACTCACCTGAGCGCGCCCGTACACATATGTACTCCTTGCCCTTTCGGCGGTGATGCGGCACTGAAACGTTCATGACCGATTTCATGACCCGCGCCCGCGCCGCCGAACAGGTGATGCGTTCTGTTTTTCCGGCAACGCCGTTGCAACGGAATGCCCACCTGTCCGACCGCTATGGCGCCGATATCTGGCTTAAGCGTGAGGATCTCAGCCCGGTGCGGTCTTACAAGATCCGCGGCGCGTTCAATGCCATGCGCAAGCAGCAAGGGCAGGATCTGTTCGTCTGCGCCAGTGCGGGCAATCATGCGCAGGGTGTTGCCTATATGTGCAAACATCTGAACGTACGCGGTGTCATTTTCATGCCTGTAACCACACCGCAGCAGAAAATCCAGAAGACCCGGATTTTCGGCGGCGACAATATCGAGATCCACCTGACCGGAGACTATTTCGACGACACGCTGGCCGCCGCGCAAGACTGGTGCGTCCAGCAAGGTGGGTACTTTCTGTCGCCCTTTGATGATGAGGACGTGATCGAAGGTCAAGCGTCCTTAGCGGTTGAGATTGAGGAACAGCTTGGACAGGTTCCCGATCATGTCATCTTGCCAGTGGGTGGCGGCGGTATGTCGTCTGGCGTGGCCACATGGTTCGGGGACCGGACGCATTGTCTGTTCGTGGAGCCGGCGGGTGGCGCTTGTCTGCGCGCGGCTTTGGCGGCGGGCCATCCGGTGGCTCTGGATCACGTAGATACATTTGTCGACGGTGCGGCAGTAGGTCGGATCGGTGAAAAGCCGTTTGAGCTGTTGAAATCTCGCCATTTGTCCGACGTTTTGGTTCTGTCCGAAGATCGCATCTGTACCACCATGATCGAAATGCTGAACGTCGAGGGCATCGTGCTGGAACCAGCGGGGGCCATGGCGGTTGAGGCTGTGGGCGACGTGCAAAGCTTTATCCGGGGTAAGACCGTGGTGTGCGTCACCTCAGGCGGCAATTTCGATTTCGAACGCTTGCCCGAGGTTAAGGAACGGGCGCAGAGGTATTCGGGCGTCAAAAAATACTTCATCCTCCGCCTGCCACAACGTCCAGGCGCATTGAAGGAATTTCTGGGCATTCTAGGTCCTGAGGACGATATTGCCCGCTTTGAATACATGAAAAAGTCGGCGCGCAATTTCGGGTCGGTGCTGATCGGTATCGAAACGCGAAAGCCTGAGAATTTTGTGCGCCTGTTTGCACATCTTGATGATGCGGGTTTTACCTATACCGACATCACCGAAGACGAAACGCTGGCGCAGTTCGTGATCTGAAGCCACGATCAATTTGTGTGTCTCTCCGGCCTGTTCAATCTTCATTTCGGTTTCTGGAATTGCCGGGAAATGTAGCGTCGCGAACAGGAAGAAGCCACGCTGACATTCGCTAAAGACTGCCGAGCCCCGCCTTAAATTCGGCGGTTGAGCGTTCAAAAATGCTGAGGATATTGGCAAAGTCGACCGCCTGGCTGTCCCCTTGTGCCGATTGTCGTTCCCCGTCCTGACACAGCTTGGCCACAACCTCGAATCCAAGGCTCAGCGCGCTACCTTTTACGAAATGCAAGTTTTGTTCAAGCTCGGTGCGGGCGGTGTCGTTCCGAAGCCGGGTAAGGGCTTCGTTCACCTCATCAAGGAAGATCTGCACCACTTCATCAAACTCATTGGCGCCAACCTCGTCCCTTAGTTGCCGGACCCTGGACCAGTTGATCATACCATCCTCGCTTTATCTGCCCCGGGGATTTGGTACCGCGGAACCGGTAAAGAGCAGGTTAAGCGGAATGAATTTCGGCTTTCACCCATTGTTAAACTGCGGCGCGATAGGGTCTTCCCATTCCGATAAGCGCCGCTGGGTAGAGGGTTAAGGTGACAAGGGTCAGTCAGGCAGACAGTGGATCAGATCTGGATTTTGGTGTGATCCAAAAGGTGCTTGTTGTCGATGACAGCCGCCTGCAGCGCCGTATTCTGGTCGCCTCGCTCAAAAAAATGGGGCTTCGACGTGCTTGAGGCCGACAGCGGCGACGTTGCGATTGAAATGTGCGCGGCGGACCCGCCGGATCTTGTCCTCAGCGATTGGGTTATGCCGGGGATGAGCGGGCTGGATTTCTGCAAAGCGTTCCGCGCCTTGGACAACAAGCAATACAGCTATTTTATCCTTCTGACCTCCAAAAGCGAAAAGCAAGAAGTGGCGCGCGGTCTGGATGCCGGTGCGGATGGTTTTCTGATCAAACCGCTTGAGGCGGATGAACTGCGGGCGCGTATATCAGCCGGTGCGCGTATTCTGGATATGCAGCGCGAGTTGTCCAAGAAAAATCAGTTGATCGAAACCGCGCTTGAGGAGCTGCGTGTCGCCCATGACGCAATCGACAAGGACCTGATCCAGGCACGCAAGATACAGGAATCGCTGGTACCCGAGCTGACGCGCGATTTCGGCAAGTCCCGGGTCAGCATGTTGCTGAAACCCTGCGGTCATATCGGCGGCGATCTGGTGGGGATGTTCTCTCCGGGTGTGAACAGGCTTGGGTTCCACAGTATCGATGTGTCCGGGCATGGCATCACGTCTGCGATGATGACTGCACGCTTGGGGGGCTATCTGTCCAGCAATCATTTCGACCAGAACGTGGCGATGGCGCGGCGGTTCGACAAATTTTATGCTCTGCTACCGCCGAAAGAAGTTGCCGAAACCCCGAACTCGCGACTGATGGCGGATACGGGGATCGAAGAGTATTTCACGATGGTCTATGCCATCGTAGATCTGCGCAACGGGCATGTGAAAATGGTGCAGGCCGGGCACCCTCATCCGCTGTTGTTATGTCAGGACGGCAGAACGGAATTTCTGGGCGAGGGCGGGTTGCCTATTGGATTGCTGCCGGACGTCACGTTTCAGCGGACCGAGTTCTACATGCAACCCGGCGACAGGCTATTGCTGTATTCCGATGGGTTCACAGAATGCAGCCTCGCCGACGGTGGCCTGCTGGACGAGGATGGCTTGCGACAGATGGCGCTGGATTGCGGGCCGGACCGAAACGGGACGGAGTTCCTGGACGATATGTTCTGGCGGCTGACACAGGCGATAGCGCCTGGCCGAGGTATGGATGATGATGTTTCGGCTGTTTTCTTTGAATACAATGGACACTAAAGCCGCTGTTCATGCAGTCCGGCAAAGTGGCGATCTCCGTCATTGCCCAGCAATTGGACCGCATCGGCGGTGTCCATCCATATGGCTTCATGGAACGGCTCAGACGGTGGACCCATGCGCTGGATGGGACGCGCGCGATAGATATGGCACAGCTTTTCCGCCCACAAATCGTATTCGGGCATATAAGTGAACCGACGAAAAGCGCCGATGCGGCGGGGCGACGCGATCAACCAGCCGGTTTCCTCGAACACTTCTCGGTGCAGGGCAGTGATGGGTGATTCGCCCGGATCAATTCCGCCACCGGGCAATTGCAGATCGGGTCCGGGTTCTGTCTGACAGGTCAGCAAAAGGCTGCGGCCTCGGGGCAGCAACGCATAAACACCCACCCGGCGTGTATATGTTCGCCCGGCCTGAGGGGTTTCACCAAACCGTCTGATCATGTATGGCCCCTTAAAACCCGAATAGTTCGACCTATATGCTGGCGGTATGCCAACCTGTGGCGTGTAAGGAAACCCCATGTCTCTTGGAACAAAAATCGCGTGGGACGACACCGTCCTGCCCTTTCAACTTGATGTATCGGATATGCGCGGCCGCGTGGCCCGTCTGGATGGTGTGCTTGATGGCATCCTGAGCCAGCATGACTATCCAGAAAAGGTCGAGGCTCTGGTGGCCGAGATGGCCCTGCTGACCGCATTGATCGGCCAGACAGTTGCGCTGCGCTGGAAGCTGTCCCTGCAGGTTCAGTCTAAAGGTCCGGTGCGCATGATTGCGACCGACTATTATGCGCCTCAGCAAGAGGGGGAGCCGGCCCGCATTCGCGCCTATGCCAGCTTTGACCGCGACCGTCTGACTGATGGTGCGCCGTTCGATCAAGTGGGCGAGGGGTATTTTGCCATCATGATCGATCAGGGTGAGGGGACCCAGCCGTATCAGGGAATCACCCCTTTGGCCGGTGGGTCGCTGAGCGCCTGTGCCGAGGCGTATTTCGCCCAGTCGGAACAGTTACCGACCCGGTTTTCGCTGAGCTTTGGCAAATCGACCGAACCCGGCGTTGGCGAACATTGGCGCGCCGGTGGTGTCATGCTGCAGCACATGCCTAAGGCTTCGCCCTTCGTGGCATCCAGTGAGGGCGACGGAAACATCCTGACGGCGGATGACCTTGTCGATGGTGAAGAAGGTGAAAACTGGGGCCGCGTCAACATCCTGCTGGATACGGTCGACGATTTGGAACTGATCGGTCCGTCGATTGCACCTACGGATCTGTTGGTCCGGCTGTTTCACGAGGAACAGCCGCGGGTATACGATGCGCAGTCAGTGCAATTTGGCTGTACCTGTTCAGAAGACCGTGTTCGACAGAGCCTGTCGATCTATTCGGCCAAGGACATCGAAAAAATGACCACGCCCGAAGGCGACGTGACGGCTGATTGTCAGTTCTGCGGTGCACATTACGTGCTGGATCCTGCTACGGTCGGATTTGATGCTGACAACGCCTGATCCAACAGATCAGCTGCGGGCGGCCTTGGGCCGCCCCGGCAACGGGTCAAGTGATTTTGACCTGAATCCCGATTTTGCCCTGCCTGAGGGTCGCAAACTGCGCCCTGCCGGTGTTTTGGTTCCGATTTCAGTAGCAGATGGTGCCCCGCGCTTGATTTTGACCAAGCGATCCTCGGCGCTTAAGCATCACCCGGGGCAGATAGCGTTCCCAGGTGGTAAGCAGGATAACGGCGATGCGGACGTAACCGCCACCGCACTGCGTGAGGCGCGCGAAGAGATCGGACTGCCGCAGGAAATGCCGGAAATTCTTGGCCACCTACCGACGCATGAAACAGTGACCTCATTCACCGTCACACCTGTGGTGGCGATCCTGCGGAAACCTTTCCAACCCGTGCCTGAGCCGGGCGAAGTGGCCGAGGTGTTTTCAGTTCCACTTGCACATGTGCTCAACCCTGCGAATTATATCGTTGAATCGCGCCGCTGGCGCGGACAAAGGCGGTATTACTTCACGGTACCATTCGGCCCTTATTACATCTGGGGCGCAACAGCCCGAATTCTGCGGGGATTGGCATCACGGATCAACGAATGACGCAAATTTCAGAAGACTGGGTGACGGAACCTGCAACGCAACGGGTTTGTGCTGTCCTGACCGATGCCGGATACCAAGCCTTGTTTGTGGGTGGATGCGTGCGCAACGCGCTGTTAGGCGCTCCGGTATCGGATATCGACATCGCCACAGATGCGCGGCCTGAAAAAGTGGCCGAGCTGGCTCAGAATGCTGGGCTTAAGGCTATACCCACAGGGATTGATCACGGCACAATCACCGTGGTTAGTCAGGGTATCCCGCATGAGATCACTACCTTTCGCCGTGATGTTGAAACGGATGGCCGTCGCGCCGTCGTCGCCTTTTCGGACAAGGTCGAAGAGGATGCCGCACGTCGCGATTTCACGATGAACGCGATATATGCACGGCCCGACGGGACAATTTTGGACCCTCTAAACGGTTTGCCAAACCTGCAAGCGCGCCGCGTCCGGTTCATCGGCACTGCCGCGAACCGCATTCGCGAGGATTATCTGCGTTCGCTGCGCTATTTCCGGTTTCACGCCTGGTATGGCGATGTCGAGGCAGGGTTCGATCCCGACGCTCTGGCTGCCATTGCGTCCAACTTGGAAGGTCTGGCCGGCTTGTCCCGCGAACGCGTGGGTGCTGAGCTTTTGAAGCTTCTGGGCGCACCAGACCCCGCGCCGTCCGTCGCCGCAATGCGCAGCGCCGGAGTACTGGTGCAGCTATTGCCGGGTGCTGATGATCGTGCATTGGCCCCGTTGATTGCATTGGAACAGCAGGCAGGCGCTGATCCGGAACCGGTGCGGCGACTGGCGGCGATTGCGCCGCCGGAAGTCGCAAAAACCCTGCGCCTGAGCCGCGCGCAATTGCAGCGCCTGACCCGAATGCGGGATGAGGCGTCCAGCCCGGCCAGCTTTGCCGAATTGGGATTTCGGTACGGTGAAACAGACGGGCTGCACGAAGCGCTGTTGCGATGTGCTTTTTTGGAAATGCCTTGGTTAGACTCAATAACGTACGATCTCCACGTTGGTGCGGGCGCGACCTTCCCGATTAAGGCAACCGATCTGATCCCCGAGTTCACCGGTCCTGCGCTGGGCAAGAAACTGGCCGATCTTGAGGCGAAGTGGATCGCCTCGGGGTTCACACTGGGCCGCGAAGATCTGCTTGGCGGATAAAGGAAGTCTCAAAAGGGGATGACAAGTAAAAGAGTTTATGATTATTTGCCCCTGTCACATGAATGGAGGGATGCGAATGTATTACGGGATCTGGGACAGCTAAGGCTGGAACACTTTGACCCGTAGGGGTGGTGTTCTGGCGCCATCTTTCTTCGCATGACTTACTTTTTGCTCAACCGGAGCACTCTCCATGTTTCGCTATTTCGAAAACCTCGTTGACCCTTTTGTTGCCTACAAGGAAACCGACACGCCGCCGACGCGGTTGTGGCCATTCATGCTGGATTACTCGCAACCTTTCATGCGGGTGTTCTTCTGGGCTGGTTTAATCTCTGTCGTTGTTGCGGCAGTTGAAGTTGGCCTGATTTACTACATGGGCCGAGTGGTTGACCTGCTGTCGGGCCCTCCGGCCGAGGTCTGGCAGAACCACGGCACCGAATTTATCTTGGTGGCAGCGTTTGTGCTGTTGCTGCGCCCGATGCTGCATGTCGTGGATGTGCTGTTGTTAAACAACACGATTCTGCCGAATTTTGGCACCCTGATCCGCTGGCGCGCCCACAAACACGTTCTGCGCCAATCCGTCGGTTGGTTCGAGAATGATTTTGCCGGTCGCATTGCCAATCGGATCATGCAAACGCCGCCTGCTGCAGGCGAGGCCGTGTTTCAGGTGTTTGACGCCATCTCATTTTCGATAGCCTATCTGATTGGCGCGGCGATCCTGTTGATGGCGGCGGATCCACGGTTGCTGTTGCCGCTGCTGATCTGGTTTGCGCTTTACGCCGTTCTGGTGCGCTGGACGGTGAAAAGGGTCGGTCCGGCTTCGCAGGCTGCGTCCGATGCGCGCTCGGCTGTGACGGGTCGGGTGGTGGACAGCTATACCAACATCCATTCGGTCAAGATGTTCGCCCATAACGAACAAGAGTTGGACTATGCCCGCGAAGCCATTGAAGAAACGCGTCGTACCTTTCAGGTCGAAATGCGGATTTTCACCATAATGGATGCGGTACTGGTCGCTCTGAACGGTTTGCTGATCGTCGGCGTTGTTGGTTGGGCCATTTCCCTGTGGATGCAAGGGAGTGCATCTGTGGGTGTCGTTGCGGCGGCGACTGCTTTGACCCTGCGACTGAACGCGATGACTGGATGGATCATGTGGGCGCTGACCAGCTTCTTCCGTCAGCTTGGTGTCGTGGCCGAGGGCATGCAAACAATTGCCCAGCCCGTTGACCTGTTAGATGTGCCGGATGCCAAGCTCTTGCAGCTGAGCAAGGGCCAGATCGACATCCGTGATTTGTCACACCATTACGGTCGCAAGACCGGCGGGCTGGATCACATCAATCTGACCCTCAATCCGGGCGAAAAGATCGGTCTGATCGGGCGGTCCGGTGCGGGAAAATCGACCCTAGTTAAGTTGCTTTTGCGGTTTTACGACGTTGAACAGGGCGCGATCCTGATTGACGGTCAGGACATTTCCAGGGTCACGCAGGACAGTTTGCGCAGCCATATCGGTATGGTTCAGCAGGACAGCGCCCTGTTGCATCGGTCGGTGCGTGACAACATCCTCTATGGTCGCCCCGATGCCACCGAAGAACAGATGATCGCCGCCGCCAAACAGGCTGAGGCGCACGAGTTTATCCTTGATCTGCAAGACCCAGAAGGGCGCACGGGGTATGATGCGCATGTGGGCGAGCGGGGTGTGAAACTGTCCGGCGGTCAGCGGCAGCGCGTGACGCTGGCGCGGGTGATCCTGAAGGATGCTCCTATTTTGCTGTTGGACGAGGCGACATCCGCTCTAGATTCCGAGGTCGAAGCGTCAATTCAGGAAACTCTCTACGGTATGATGCAAGGAAAAACCGTGATCGCCATCGCCCACCGGCTGAGCACCATCGCGCAGATGGACCGTATTCTGGTCATGGATGGTGGTCGGATCGTTGAACAGGGCGGGCATTCGGAACTGCTGGCGCAAGGTGGGCTTTACGCCCAGTTCTGGGCGCGGCAATCTGGGGGCTTCCTGAATCCGGAGGCCGCTGAATGAGGATTGCCGACCTCATAAACCCGTTCAAAAACATCGAAACGCCCCCGCCGCAAACGCTGGGGGCGTTCATTCGCTGGTGCCTGTCGGGCGCATGGCCAATGATCTTCGTCGCGGCGTTTTTCTCGGCTACTGCGGGTGCGATGGAGGCGGGCACTGCGTGGATGCTGGGCCTGGTCATTGACGCAGCAACCAGAAGCGGGCCTGGGAACTTTTTGACCGCCAACAACGTCTGGATGATCCTTGGGGTCGTTGCGTTTTTCATGCTACTGCGCCCGGCCCTGTTCGGGCTTTCGTCGCTGACCAACAACTATATCGTCATGCCCAACATCACGCCGTTGGTTCTGGCTAAGCTGAACCGGTGGACACTGGGCCAGTCGGTCACATATTTCGACGACGATTTTGCCGGACGGATCGCGCAAAAGCAGATGCAAACATCCAACGCGATGGCGTCGGTCGTGTCCGAGACGATCAGTGCGATCGTGTTTGCCTTGGCCTCGCTGGCGGGCTCATTGCTTTTGTTAGGGTCTATTCATCCGCTGGTTATGCTGCCATTTGCGGCTTGGCTGGTTGTGTATTTCCTGCTTGTCCGTTGGTATCTGCCGCGCATCCGTAAACGCTCAGCGGCGCGGGCAGGCGCTCGCGCGATGGTGTCCGGGCAAGTCGTCGACACGATCACCAATATCAAAACCGTTAAACTGTTCGCCCATTCGGAATTCGAAGATCATGCTGCGCGGAATTCCATGGTTGATCTGCGAGAAAAGATGTTGGCGTTCGGAAGCCTGTCGGCCAGTTTCCGCTTTATCTTGATGCTGTTGGCCGGGGTTCTGCCGGTTTTGCTGATAGGTGCAACGCTGTGGCTGTGGCAAGCGGGGTCTGCGACAGCCGGTGACATTGTGGCCGCAGGTGCCATTTCCATCCGCATTGCCCAGATGACCGGCTGGGTAAGTTTCACCCTCATGGGTCTTTACGCAAATGTTGGCGAGATCGAGAACGGCATGAATACGCTGGCCAAACGCGAACGGGTTGAGGATCAAACGGGCGCGGCGGAGTTGTCCGTACCCGAAGGCCAGATCACCTTTGACCATGTCAGCTTTGCCTACGGTCGGGATGTTGGCGGTGTATCAGGCCTGAACATGACCGTGCACCCCGGCGAGAAACTGGGCATTGTCGGCGCTTCGGGGGCAGGGAAATCAACCTTGGTTTCGCTGCTGTTGCGCCTGTACGACGGTGAAAAGGGCACGATCCTGATAGATGGTCAGGACGTATCCGGAGTAACGCAGGACAGCTTGCGCCGTCAGATCGGCATGGTCACGCAGGAAACCGCGATGTTCAACCGGTCGGCGCGTGAGAACATTCTTTATGGTCGCCCTGACGCCTCGGAAGAGGAAATGATTGAGGCGGCCAAAAAGGCTGAGGCACATGAATTCATCCTTAGTCTTCAGGATGCCCACGGCCGCACCGGCTATGACGCGCATCTGGGTGAGCGGGGAGTGAAGCTTAGCGGTGGTCAGCGTCAGCGGATCGCGTTGGCGCGCGCCATCCTCAAGGATGCGCCTATATTGGTGCTGGACGAGGCGACCTCGGCACTGGATTCCGAGGTTGAGGCCTCGATCCAGACGGCTTTGCATCGGGTGATGCAAGGCAAGACGGTTCTGGCTATCGCGCATCGGTTGTCCACACTCAGCGAGATGGACCGGATTATTGTCCTGGACCAAGGGCGTATCGTGGAAACCGGCACACATGACGCGTTGTTGGATCAGGGCGGGCTATATGCCCGGTTCTGGCATCGTCAGTCAGGCGGGTTCATTCAGGCTGAAGCTGCAGAATAAGGGTTTTGTTGCCGGCCAAGCCCCGGTATCAGGCCCTCATGACGCAAACTTACACCATTACCCGCCTTGGTCATCAAGGCGACGGCATCGCTGATGGCCCCGTTTACGCTCCGCGTACCTTGCCGGGTGAGGTCGTCAGCGGCACGCTGCTGGATCAATTCCTGACAGATTTCCGTGTCGAAACGCCTTCGGACCAGCGGGTCAAGGCACCGTGTCGTCACTACAAGTCCTGTGGTGGATGCCAGTTGCAGCACGCCGCAGATGGATTCGTTGCGGATTGGAAGGTCGAGGTGGTGCGCACCGCGCTGGCGGCGCAGGGGTTGGAGGCGCCGATGCGCCCGATCCATACGTCACCAGAACGGTCCCGCCGTCGCGCGACGATCGCGGTACGACGGACCAAAAAGGGCACTCTGGCCGGGTTCCATGGCCGCGCGTCAGACACGATCACCGAGATCCCGGATTGCCAGTTGCTCGACCCGGCCCTGATCGCGGCCATTCCGGTGGCCAAAGCACTGGCGATTCTGGGTGGCAGCCGTAAAGGCGTGTTGGCGGTGACGCTAACCTTGTCCGAAGCCGGGCTTGATGTGGCGGTCAAAGGCGGCAAACCGCTGGACGGCCCGCTAGAGCTGGCTTTGGCACAAGCGACCGAGAAACACGGTCTTGCCCGGCTCAGCTGGGATGGTGAAGTAATTGCCATGCGCCAGCCACCCGTTCAGCGGTTTGGTCAGGCAAATGTTGTTCCGCCGCCCGGCGCGTTTCTGCAGGCGACAAAAGACGGAGAACAGGCTCTGTTAAAGGCCGTTTCCGAAGCTGTGGGTGGTTCCAAGCGCATTGTGGATCTGTTTGCTGGCAGCGGCACATTCTCTTTGCCCATGGCAGAGGGGACCGAGGTTCACGCCGTCGAGGGCGAAGCTGCGATGACGCAGGCGCTGGATCAGGGGTGGCGCAGGGCGCAGGGCCTCAAACGGATAACGACCGAGGCACGAGACCTATTTCGGCGACCGCTGATGCCGGATGAGCTAAAGTCTTTTGACGCTGTGGTGATCGACCCGCCACGCGCCGGGGCCGAGGCGCAAGTGACCGAACTGGCGCAAGCCCTGCGCCCGGTGATTGCCTATGTGTCCTGCAACCCGGTGACCTTCGCCCGCGATGCGAAAATTCTTGTTAATGCGGGCTACACACTTGAATGGGTACAGGTCGTTGATCAATTTCGATGGTCGTCACACACCGAACTTGCGGCACGGTTCACCCTGAACCCCTAAGACTTACAGGAGACCACCCGAATGGCGATCACTCAACGCCTGCTGACCCTTATCGAAGCACCAGCTTTCGGGAAGTTCATTACCGGTGTCATCATCTTCAACGCGGTGCTGCTTGGGATGGAGACATCACCGACCCTTATGGAAGCTGCAGGTCCATTGATCGTGACACTGGACAGCCTTTGCCTGACCATTTTCGTTGTTGAAATTGCGATTAAACTGCTGGCCACAGGGCGCAGGTTTTTCACCAACGGCTGGAATGTCTTTGATTTTGTGATTGTCGGCATCGCTCTTGTACCGGGTGGGTCCGGCCTGTCGGTGCTGCGGGCCTTGCGGATTCTGCGGGTTCTGCGTGTCATCTCGGTCGCGCCACGCCTGCGCCGCGTGGTTGAAGGGTTCATTTCGGCCTTGCCGGGCATGGCCAGCGTGTTCCTTCTTATGGCGATCCTGTTTTACATCGGTGCGGTGATTTCAACCAAACTGTTCTCGCAGACTTTCCCGGACTGGTTCGGCGATCTGGGCCTTTCAGCCTATACGCTTTTCCAGATCATGACGCTGGAAAGCTGGTCCATGGGGATCGTGCGCCCGGTGATGGAGATCTATCCTTACGCCTGGCTGTTCTTTGTGCCGTTCATCATGGTGACCACTTTTGCGGTGGTAAACTTGCTGGTCGGTCTGATCGTGAATTCGATGCAAGACGCGCACCATGCCGAGGACGAAGTCAAAACCGATGCCTATCGTGACGAAGTGCTGGAGCGGCTTGAAAGCATCGAGCGGCGCCTGACAGAGCAGCAAAACATCAAAAAGTGATTTCAGTTTTCACATTTTCTGGCATAATACAGAAAAAAAGAGCAGCAGGCAGTGAACATGGATCGTCGAGCATTTGGATTGGGTGCAATGGCAACGCTGAGCCTCTCAGCTTGTGCCTCGGCCAAACCCAGAATTCTAACTTACAACGGACCCGAAGTGACCTCTCTGGTCATCAACAAGGGAACGCGGAAACTATATCTTCTGCACAATGATAAGATCCTGAAAGAATATAGAGTTGATCTTGGATTTGCACCCAACGGCACCAAAGCAAAGCGAGGCGACGGGCGTACGCCGGAAGGCAGCTACCTGATTGATCGGCACAATCCCAATAGCCGCTATCATCTGTCGCTGGGGATCTCGTACCCGAATTCTGAAGATGTCGCGAAAGCGAAGGCCATGGGTGTCGATCCGGGCGGCGATATCTTTATCCACGGACAGCCGAACCGTCGCAAAGAGCGTAAACGCGCTAAAAAGACGTCGGATTGGACTGCGGGCTGCATCGCCGTCAAGAATGACGAGATCGAAGAGATCTATTCAATGGTAAATCGGGGAACGCTGATTACTCTGCGTCCCTAATCGGTTTCCAGGGCCCAAATCCGAACTGCATATAGTCACGCTGGTACGCCTGGGCGGCCAGCGTTTCCAGTTTGCCGTCATAAATCTCGGCCAGCGAGAACGGAGTATCCGGTTCGCTTAGGTCGGGTAAAGGCGGTGTGCTATGCCCCATCCGGCGCGCCAGATCGGGCAGGGCGGTTGTGACTTCATCCTCCCTTAGGACCAGGTCGGGCAATGCGAAGGAAGCCATCCCCTCAAGGGCCTGCGACTGACTGCACCATGCCGCATCCACGCGTATGGCGGTCTGTTGGGCAAGGTTTTGACGCAGGAATGTCAGGAACGCTGAAAACGCCTCGTAATGCTGCTCAACCGGGTAATTGCCATCGCGCAATTGCCCAGGGATCGGAATCTTTAACCGGTTGCGCAGGACGTGTCGGATTTTCGGATACGCGTCGGAACCCGTGTTGAGGATATGTCTGCAAAAAGCGCGATGCGCGCGCGCCAATGGGTGTTGTAGCACGGCGAACTTTCGATGCCCGGGATTGGAAAGAAACCACTGACGCGTCTGTTTCCTGTTCTGATTGGTCAGCAATTGTTCAACATCAACATGGTCCAGCGCGGCCATCCACCTTGCTACCGGGCTTTCCATTCCCCCGCGGATCGGCATGTACATCAGCGGCGTCTTTGGTGCGGCAACGTAATTCGCCACCAATGGACGTCGGCGTGGTTCAAAATTCGGAGTGCTGTGCAGGTTAAAGCTGTCGATCTGTGACAACGCCTGCTCCATCTCATCGGGGTTCGTCACTTTCGCCAGCGCCGGCTCGGGGTTTTGCGGTTTGAGTGTTTCGTCGATCGCCGACAGCCTGCCTGACACACCCAACCAGGCGGCAAGACCATTCAGAAGGTGCACCTGGTTCAGGTCTTCATAAGCAATGTAAAATGGGGTCTGGCCGCTTTGCTGCAAACGCTGCGACAGCATCAGGTGATACTCATGCTGCCGGTTCAGGTATTTCATGAACGCTTCGGCATCGAACTCAACCTGTGCTTCACGGCGACGCTTGATGTTTTTCAGCTGCCACTGCTTGGTTTCGCGCGCAATCTTCAATGAGATGAAGCTGTCCAGAGGGTTTCGGGTCAGAATGATCTTGGCGCAGCGCGGATCGCCCAAAGCTGGCTCTAACACACGTGGATCATGTCCCTGAAAAAGGCGAAACCCGTTCAGTTCCCCTGGTGCCTGCCGGATTGCCTCAAGCAATGTGGAAGGGTCACGATCCCTCTCTTCCACCGAGATGCCCAGCAGAGTGTCGGATTTCAGACGCCCGATGAAATGGGGATTGAACGCCTCGCCATGGCTGGTGACTCCTTCGATGGCGTTCAGGTTCGCCTCTAGCAAGTTGGAACCGGTCCGCATGGCTGCAAGAATGATAAAATAGTCAAATTGGGGCGTCATTTATCTTTACTGCACCAGATAGGGTTTTCGATATGGCCGGACCCGGCCCGTAAAGCTGTCGTCCGGTGGGAAATCGCCCATCAGATAAGGGTGCATGCCCTGGTTCTTCAGGTTTTGCAGGAACTGGCCAAACCCGGACAGATCCACCATTTTTGGCGCTTCGGTCAGGTGGCTGGTTTGGGTGGTTCCGGTATCCTCGACCACGGTCTGCAAAGGCTCGACCGGAGATTCAACGAATTCTGCCAGCGTCCACCTGCGAACCCGCGCCTTGGTCCAGACAGAAGACAGGATTTCCAGTTGCTTGGTTTCGATCTGCTGCAACCGCGCGGCTTCGGCGCGGATATCGGCAAAGTTCTGGTTTGATCGAAACAGCGGGATCGCCCAGGCCCCGGTTATGACGGAAATCAGCGCATTCTTGTCCCGAGCCAAGAGCCAGTTGATCTCTTGCGTGTCAGCGGGGCCGAACTGAAAACACTGTTTTTCGCCACGCGTGTTCCATATCAGGTTCGAAAGGAAAGCCGTTGGGTTGTAGTCCCGCAGCTTTGCGCAATCGCTGAGGCCGCCGTTGACGATGGTTTCTCCGCCGGCGAATTCTGCGCGCTTCGGGTCAAACAGATGCCCGTGGACACGCGCGCCGGTGATGTTGCTCAACCAGGGTTCAAAATCTTCGAACACTTCGGCAAAGCCCTGAAAAACCGAATACGGAGAGGATGTCAGCCCGTTTTCGTTGCCGTGCCTTGGAAACCGGCTTTGCATGTACAACCCGTCGCGCCCACGTGTGCGCCGTTCGACCGCTTTGGAAAACACCCGGTCAATTTTGCTTGGGTTGGGCTCTGTGGGTTTCATGGCGCCGGCCTGATCGGTCAGAAAGGCCTGATACAGGCGATCCGCGTTGGGCCAGGCTTTACGGGCAACAAAACAATCGGACCTGCGCAGTAGCTGCAGGTGGTCGTCATAGAAAATATGCGGACGACCCTGATAGTCGAATTTGGATAGGGTCAGAGACCGGCTTTCGATATGGGTGGAATACAGGCGCGCCAGCGTCTGGAAGTAGCTTTCGTCAGGTATCCAGACGCGCCGAAAATACCGATCATAGGTCTCGCGCTTTGGATCCTGCAATATAGCCGACAGGGTTTGGCGGGTCAGACACCACCACTGGCTACCCATATGCGGCACAAGCCCTTCGGGTATGTGGCGTCGAATGCGCAACGCGCGTTGCAGTTTCACATAGGCGTCAAACAGTTTGCGGTTCTTGCGCCACGAGAACGGAAATCTCAGGGTAAAGCGTTCCTGATCCAAGCCTCCGATGGTCCAGCTCACATCAGAGGTAGTGGCGCTTTCGATGAAATCCACGCGCGGCCTGTCCGAGAGGTAATTGACCAGTTCATCCACTGGCCGCAAAGGAATACAGGACCCCGAAGTCAGGAAAACATGGCGGACATCGGGAAATGTCTCAAGCATCAGTGCGGCGGCAGATTGCGAGGCGGCAACGATGCCCCACCCACCCCAGTTGCAGACATGACGGTCAGAAAACCGGATCAGCGGGTCATTCGCACAGGCGGCTACGAATTCCGCATAGACCTTGTTTGGCACCTTGCGGTCCACATGGATCACCACCGGGCACCCCGAAGACGTCCAGTGGCGGGCCACTTGCCCGGCACGGTTCAGCGCGGTGTGAACCAGCATAATGATGCCCAGATTGCTCATGCCCAGTTTCCTTTTGACATGAGGCCTAAAATCTCAAGTTGTCGCCAGTTGATATAAGCTTCGGACTTGTCGCACCAGAACTCGGGCATGTCCGCCAAATGTTCGGCATAGGCGCGATATTCCCCAGAGCTGCGGTAATGCTGGCCGCGCTCCATCTCTTCCTGGGCCTTCTCGCCCAGTGTGCTGATGAGTTTGGCGTGCAACAACGCGCCGCTTGCTTTTTCGCCACCCCATTCATCAAACACCTGGTTCAATCCGCGTGGCAGCAGCGCATGGGTCGAGCTGACATAGACATAGCGCTTGTCCCATTTCACCAACGGAATCTTGTTCAGCGCAGGCGCTTTTTTCGGCGTGTCCTTAAAGAACACACGCGCGCGAGGTCCGCCTTGAATCCAGAGATTTCCGTAGGTCGGGTTCTTTGTGATAGTATAGTTTCCTGCATCAAACCATTTGGCGATTTCGAACGGGTTTTGCCCCTCGGAATAGATGGCGTCTTCGACCGGCCCTTCGGGATACATGTCGATCAGCATTGCGCTGAAGCTGCGAACAGAGCAGCCGTCCAGCCAGTCGGTTAAGGCACGGATAGGCCGTGTGTCGCAGAACGGGTAGATAAAGAACTCGTCCGGGTCGACTGTTAGAACCCAGTGGCGGTGTGCATATTTGCGTAACAGGTAGTTTGTCCAGTCCACCCCAAACGACGCACGCCTATAGCTTGCATCAGCGCGCCAGACCGACACATCGGGTTGACCCGCCAGATATTCCAGTGATCCGTCATTGCTGGCGTTATCAACGAACAGAAAATGGTTGATGCCCAGCTGCCGGTAGTAGGTCAGAAAATACGGCAGGCGAATTTTCTCATTCCGTATGACGCTGACTAGCAGGACGTCTTTCCGTGTTATCGAATTTGTATTTACGGAAACGGGATTAAGATCGCGCCGCTTTCGAAGGCAACGCAATATACGGCGCTTACGCCGCAATCTCATCCGGTATGAATCCAATAGGCCCACGCGACTGCCCAACCTTTGTTATTTACGCGAGCGTGCCCGGAGCCTTTACAAGCCAGAGTGGTACCGGACAATTGCCGTTTTATGCCATTTTTCCATATTTCGAAGCAACGACTTTAAAAACCGTTAGTTTGAGTTGTGGCTTTCCCAGTCAATTGTTCCCATCAGACCCAGTTGCTGCAATGAGTTCCAACCGGTGTATCGCTTGGACTCTGGCGCCCACATGACGGGGCGATCCGTGATGCCGTCATAGTAGTCTGCAAACTGTTCGGGATCGTGAAAGTGTTGCCGGCGCTCTTTCTCGATCTTTGATTTTTCCACAACTTCGGGCAGGAATTTGGTGTGTAACAAAACACCAGATGGTGCTGTGCCGCCGGGCCCTCCGTAACTGGCGTTCAGATGTCGTGGCAATGCGGAATGGCACGAATTCACATAGGCGTAGCGCCGCGACCACCGGACCAACGGGATTTTGTTCAGCGTCGGAGATCGGCGTGGGGCGTCGGCAAAGAACATACGCTCGCGCGCGCCGCCCTGCACCCAAAGGTTGCCCAGCGGGCTTTGCCGTTGTGCCCGGTAGGGGGCGGCATCAAACCAACTCACCACCTCGGTCGGGTCGGTTTCAGGATCATAGCCTTGTTCCCCCAGCGGGCCTTTAGGGTAAAGATCCAGCATCAGCGCGCCGAATGCCACACGTCCCTGATCATCTAACCATTTCGTCAGGTCCGGTAGGGGCCGGGTGTCATGATCGGGGTAAATCAACAACTCATCCGCATCGACCATCAGAGTCCAGTGGTGGTGCCGATAGCGCATTTGCAACCAAGTCAGCCAATCCAGCCCATAGCGCGACGTGCGATAGCTGTCCCGGGTCTGCCACAGTGACACGTCCGGCTGTTCCTTGAGAAAGGGTACCGAGCCATCGTCGCTGTCGTTGTCGACGATCAGAAAGTGATCAACCCCCAATGCGCGATAATGGCGCAGGAACCAGGGCAGGCGGGTGATTTCATTGCGCAGCGTGGTGAAGGCTAGAATACCACCGGGTTTGATGTTCGCCGTGCGATCGCTCAAACTGGACAATTGATGGCGGCTGCGAAAGGACCGCCACAACAATCGCTGCCGTTTCAGCCGCAACTTGTACATTTGCACCCATGAGATGGGCGGAAGCGTTTCTTCCCCTGTACCAGTCACAATAGGCTCATTTTTCGTAATGGCCGTTCTGATGCCAGCGCCACGCATCGGCAATCATCGTCTCTAATGTGGACCTTTTGGGCGACCATCCAAGTTCCTCGTCAGCGCGCACAGAACCAGAGACCAACTTTGTGCAATCCCCAGCCCGGCGCGGTCCGATTGCATAAGGCACGTCGCGGTTGGTGACGGCATTGGAGTGGCTGATGACCTCCATCACCGAAAACCCCGATCCAGTGCCCAGGTTGAAGACGCGGCTGTCTTTGCCTTGTTCCAACCAGTTCAATCCCAAAACGTGGGCATCGACCAGATCGCAAACATGCACATAATCGCGGATGCAGGTGCCGTCTGGTGTTTCGTAGTCCGTCCCAAAAACGGTCAACCCGTCGCGCTTGCCGTCGATGGTGTCCAGCATCAGCGGCACAAGGTGGGTTTCCGGGCGGTGGAACTCGCCCACCTCGCCATCAGGGTCGGCACCGGCCACGTTGAAATACCGAAAGATCACGTGGTTCAGCCCGTGCGCGGCCTTGAAATCGCGCAGGATGTCTTCGATGGCACGCTTTGAGGCGCCGTAAGCGTTCAGCGGCAGTTGCGGCGTGTCTTCGTCCAGCACCACATTGTCATGCTCGCCATAGGTGGCGCAGGTGGACGAGAATACAAAGTTCTCACATCCGGCGGCCACTGTGGCTTCGATCAAATTCAGCGAACCGGTCACGTTGTTGGACCAGTATTTGCCGGGCTCGGACATGGCCTCACCCACTTGGCTGAGGGCAGCAAAGTGCATTACGGCCACGGGTTCGTATTTGGCGAACACCTCATCCAGTCGAGCGCGATCCAGCAGATCGCCCTGTTCGAACGGGCCAAACTTCACCGCGTCCTGCCAGCCGGTAACGAGATTGTCGAAGGTCACAGGCGTGTAACCGGCTTGAGAAAGCGCCTTACAGGCATGAGATCCAATGTACCCGGCACCGCCAGTGACAAGAATATTTTTCATAGATCGTCCCAAATTGTGATGCCACGCCCGGTTAGGCGTTGTTTTGACAGGGGTTCAGGGAAAATTGGGTCAATCCAACCCCATCGCGGCCATCATCTCTTCGAGTTTCGGCACATCTTGTGGGTTGTTCAATTCCCAGAATTGGCGGCCCTTCGCCTCCACCTCAACGCACAGAACCTTGCGACCATTTTCCATGAAGCGCAGCTGTTCCAGCCCTTCCAATTGCTCCAAAGGTCCCACTGGCCAGGTTGGATAGGCTGACAGCGCATCGGGGCGATAGGCGTAGACGCCGACATGGTGAAACACCGGTGTCGGTTCGGGGCCAGCAAAAGTTTCGGCAGTAAAAGGCACGACTTCTTTCGAGAAATACATTGCGCTGTGATCGGTGGCAAATACGGCTGTTGTGCCGCCGACCCGCCCGTTTTTGCGATCGTTCAGCAGACTGTTCAAAGCATCTCCGTCACAACGCAGAACTGGCGTTGCGACCCCGACGTCGGGCGCGGCGCGCAGACCGGCGATCAGGTCTTCGACAAACCAATGTGGTGTCAGTGGCGCATCCCCTTGCAGGTTCACCACGATCTCATAGCCCGCGCCCAGAGCAGTATGGGCCTCGGAGCAGCGCTCGGTGCCGTTACCGCAGGTCTCGGATGTCATTACCACCTCGGCCCCGAACCGCTCGGCCACGTCGCGGATTCGGTCGTCATCGGTGGCGACAACCACCTTGTCCACACCTGACACAGAACAGGCGGCGCGCCACGATCGTTCGATCAGGGTCATCGCGTTGCCGCTTGCCCCGGTCAGCGGAACCAGGGGCTTGCCAGGGTAGCGGGTCGAGGCATAGCGGGCGGGGATGGCAATCAATACGGACATCAGGCCTCCTTCAGGTCAACGCCCGGAGCGTAGGCGATAAAGAACGGGTTTGCATAGCCGTCCTTGCCGTAGGTCAATGACGAGTGGTCATCGAAACGAACAACCTTGCCGCCCGCACCCGCCAAAACGGCGTGACCGGCGGCTGTGTCCCACTCCATCGTGCGCCCGACGCGGGGATAGAGATCCGCTTCCCCTGTTGCGACCAGACAGAATTTCAGGGACGAGCCCGCGCTTTTGCTGTCCTTGACCTGATATTTGTTGATGTAATCTTCGGTCGCCTGATCGCGGTGTGATTTTGACGCGACGATCAAAAGTGCCGAATTGTCCGGTTCAGACACCGAAATCGGGGTTACGTCGCCGGCCTGAGCCTTGTTCAACGCGCCGGTTTCCTCAGCCGATTGACCGTCAGCTTGCGTGTAGAACATGCGCCCTTTGGCCGGTGCATACACAACGCCCCGAGTTGGCACTCCGTTTTCGACCAGTGCGATGTTCACCGTGAAATCACCGCGCCGGTTGATGAATTCCTTGGTGCCGTCCAGCGGATCGACGATCAGAAATGTGTCGCCTTTTTCGGAATGTGATGCGGCCTGTTCTTCGGTCACAAGCAGAATATCCGGGAACGCGGCGCGCAAACCTGCCGATATCAGGGCATCGGCAGCCTCGTCCGCTTCGGTCACGGGGCTGGCGTCGGATTTGACTTTGACGTCGAAATCATCCGACTCGTAGATCTGCATTATCGTGTCCCCGGCTTCCAGCGCCAGACGTCTGATTACGGGAATAAGGGCGTCGTAGGTCACAAAAATGCTCCGTTGCTGTAGTTTGTTGATCGAAATCCCTGTGGGCCTTATGATGCGGCGGTTACGGAACGGCAAGAATTTCGTGGCAGTTTGCAGGCAGTTCAGCGGGAAAGAGTGTACTGAGTGTTTTATTTTAAGCGAAAACAGACGCTTTTGGGCAGCGCTTTCACGACCGCTGAGCTTATCTATCATGCGGTTGTGCACGGGATACGATCAAAACACGCGAATGCCGTGATCGCGATCATCATCAATATCGTGCAAATTCTCGCACTTGTGACCGTTTTTTATCTGATCTTGTCGATGTTGGGCACACGAGTGGCCAAGATCCGGGGTAACTTTATCCTGTTTCTCTTATCAGGTGTCTTTCTGTTCCTGACTCACATCAAAGCCGTCTCGACCGTCGCTGGCGTGGCTACAGGAAACAACCCGATGATGCTGCATTCTCCGATGAATATGATGGTCGCATTGTTGGCGACCGCCTTCGGATCGCTTTATACGCAATTGGTTTCGATCCTTGTGATCCTCTTCGCCTACAGCGTCATAATTGAGCCGCTGGAGATCCAAGAGCCCGGCGGCGCGTTCTATATGCTGATCCTGGCCTGGTTTACGGGATGTGCAGTGGGTGTTTTATTAATGGCGCTCAAGCCGTGGTTCCCCGGGACCTCTGAAATTCTCAAAAACTTGTACCGACGCATGAACATGATTTTTTCGGGTAAAATGGTTGTCGGGAATGCGCTGGGTGGCTTCTTGCTGAGTTTCTTTGCCTGGAACCCGTTGTTTCACATAATTGACCAATGCCGTGGCTTTGTCTTTCGTAACTACTATCCGCGTAACTCCAGTTGGGAATACGCGCTTTGGGTTGGGCTGGCCTTGCTGACAATTGGATTGCTGGGGATTTTTTACACCCGCCAGCATGTGTCGGCCAGTTGGGGCGCGCGCCGCTAACTCGCCACCCGTAGGGTCAGGTTGATCCGCCCGCCTTTGGGCAACAGCTTGGATGATCCGAAACGGATGCGGTCTACCCCGTGATAGGTCAGACGGGCGGGGCCGCCCATGACCACGACGTCGCCGGAGTTCAACCAGACCGACTCGGTCTTGCCGCCCCGGGTTTCGTTTCCGATGCGGAAAAGGGCATCGTCGCCCAGGGATATCGACAGGACAGGCCAGGAAAAATCGGCCTCGTCCTTGTCTTGATGCAGCCCCATGCGCGCACCTTCGCCGTAATAGTTGATCAGACAGCAATCCGGATCGCGTTGGGTGCTGGCAAGCTTGCGCCAGATGCCCAGTATCGTATCAGGAATGTCGGGCCACACCATTCCTTTAGGGTGCTGCGCCTGATATCGGTAGCCCCCCTTGTCAGTGACCCAACCAAACGCTCCGGCTGAGGTCATGCGCACCGACATTTCCTTGCCCGAGGGCGTAACCGGCCGGAACAGCGGCGCCGATTTCAGAATCGGGCGCAACGCCTCAATCAGTTGCGTTTGTGCCGCAACGTCCAGATAGGCTTTTCTGATGTCAAATCCGCGCAAGAGCAGCCGCGCCATTGAAGATTCCCCAATCCTTGCCAAAACCTTGTCAAAAAGGCCGCAGATTCCCGAAAACCTGCCTTTTACACCGCTTGCAGGCCTCTGATCTCGCCCTTATATACGCCGGGACGCGCGATGGTGTAGTGCTGTTGCGCAAACCAGATCGGGACCGGACGCCATAACGGGTCCGGACCTCGAGACATCGCCTTGAAGAGAAAGGGATTGAACATATGGGAAAAGTAATCGGTATTGACCTCGGCACCACCAACTCGTGTGTGGCCATCATGGACGGCTCTCAGCCAAAGGTCATTGAAAACGCAGAAGGGGCGCGGACCACGCCCTCGATCGTCGCCTTCACCGAAGATGAGCGTCTGGTCGGTCAGCCTGCAAAACGTCAGGCGGTCACCAACCCCGACAACACGATCTTTGGCGTCAAGCGTCTGATCGGTCGTCGTGTGGATGATGCAGAAGTCCAGAAGGACAAGAAAATGGTGCCGTACGCCATCGTGGATGGCGGCAACGGTGACGCGTGGGTGGAAGCCCGCGGTGAAAAATACTCCCCAAGCCAGATTTCGGCCTTCACTCTGGGCAAGATGAAGGAAACCGCCGAGAGCTATCTGGGTGAAGAAGTCACGCAGGCGGTCATCACCGTTCCCGCGTATTTCAATGACGCCCAGCGTCAGGCCACCAAAGATGCAGGCAAAATTGCCGGTCTGGAAGTGCTGCGGATCATCAACGAACCGACAGCGGCTGCGCTGGCCTATGGCTTGGACAAAGAAGAGACCCAAACCATCGCGGTTTATGACCTTGGCGGTGGTACGTTCGACGTGACCATTCTGGAAATCGACGACGGGCTGTTCGAGGTCAAATCGACCAATGGCGACACCTTCCTAGGTGGTGAAGACTTTGACATGCGCATCGTCAACTACCTGGCGGATGAATTCAAAAAGGAACACGGTGTCGATCTGTCCAGCGACAAGATGGCCCTGCAGCGTCTGAAAGAAGCCGCGGAAAAAGCCAAGATCGAACTGTCCTCGACCTCGCAGACCGAGATCAACCAGCCGTTCATCTCGATGGGCGCCAACGGTCAGCCGCTGCACATGGTCATGAAACTGACCCGTGCCAAGCTGGAATCGCTGGTCGGCGATCTGATCAAGAAGTCGATGAAACCCTGTCAGGCCGCATTGAAAGATGCCGGTCTGTCGGCAGGCGACATTGATGAGGTTGTTCTGGTCGGTGGTATGACCCGCATGCCGAAGGTGATCGAAGAGGTCACCAAATTCTTTGGCAAAGAACCGCACAAGGGTGTGAACCCGGACGAAGTTGTTGCCATGGGCGCCGCCATTCAGGCCGGTGTTCTGCAGGGCGACGTCAAAGACGTGGTTCTGTTGGACGTGACCCCGCTGAGCTTGGGTATCGAGACGCTTGGTGGCGTGTTCACTCGTCTTATCGACCGTAACACCACGATCCCGACGAAAAAATCTCAGGTATTCTCGACCGCCGAAGACAACCAGAACGCTGTGACCATCCGCTGTTTCCAGGGTGAGCGCGAAATGGCTGCGGATAACAAGATCCTCGGTCAGTTCAACCTTGAAGATATCCCGCCCGCACCGCGCGGCATGCCTCAGATCGAGGTGACTTTTGACATCGACGCCAACGGCATTGTCTCGGTTTCGGCCAAGGACAAAGGCACCGGCAAAGAGCAGAAGATCACCATCCAGGCATCGGGTGGTCTGTCGGACGAAGATATCGACAAGATGGTTAAGGACGCCGAAGAGAACGCCGAGGCGGACAAGGAACGCCGCGAGCTGATCGAGGCAAAGAACCAGGCGGAAAGCCTCATCCACTCGACCGAGAAGTCGATGGAAGAGCATGCCGACAAGGTCGACCCGACCACCATCGAAGCCATCGAGCTGGCGATTGTCGCGCTGAAGGACGAGCTGGAAACCGAGAATGCCGACAAGATCAAGTCAGGCATTCAGAACGTGACCGAAGCCGCCATGAAGCTGGGCGAAGCCATCTACAAGGCGCAGTCTGAAGAGACCGAGGATGAGCCTGCGGCGGCGGATGCTGCTCCGGCTGGTGAAGACGATATCGTCGATGCCGAATTCGAAGATCTTGACGACGAAAAACGTAAGTAACGGGAAACCGGGCCAATTCGGGCCGGTCCGGTCACCGGGCCGGCCCGATTACGTTGCGGCAGAAGGAAATACTGATGTCAAAACGCGACTACTATGATGTGCTCGGCGTGTCCAAGGGCGCATCAGCGGACGAGATCAAGAAGGGCTTTCGCACGAAAGCCAAGGAATTGCATCCCGACCGTAATAAGGACAACCCGGATTCTGAGGCTCAGTTCAAAGAAGCGAACGAAGCTTACGACGTCTTGCGCGATGCCGAAAAAAAGGCCGCGTATGACCGTTTTGGTCATGCCGCGTTTGAAAACGGTATGGGCGGCGGTGGCCGTCCAGGTGGCGGATTTGGCGGACAGGGCGATTTCTCCAGCGCCTTCTCGGACGTGTTCGACGACCTGTTCGGCGATTTCATGGGTGGCCAGCGCGGTGCTACCGGGGGTGGTCCACGGGCCGCGCGCGGGTCAGACCTGCGTTACAACCTGCGCGTAAGCTTGGAAGAAGCATTCTCTGGTCTGCAAAAGACGATCAACGTGCCTGCCGCCGTGGCCTGTTCAGCTTGTGATGGTTCAGGTGCGGAAGGCGGGGTTGAGCCCACAACCTGCCCGACCTGTTCCGGCATGGGTAAAGTGCGGGCGCAACAGGGCTTTTTCACAGTCGAACGGTCGTGCCCGACCTGTTCGGGTCTGGGTCAAATTATCAAGAACCCCTGTAAGTCCTGCGGCGGCGCCGGGCGCGTCGAAAAAGAACGCGCGCTGTCGGTCAACATTCCGGCCGGTGTGGAAACCGGCACACGCATCCGTCTTGCGGGCGAAGGTGAGGCCGGGATGCGCGGTGGCCCTCCGGGTGATCTATACATATTTGTCGAGGTGTCGGACCACAAGCTGTTCGAGCGCGACAGCGTAAACCTGTATTGTCGCGTTCCGGTCAGCATGGCCAAGGCAGCGCTGGGCGGTTCGATCGAAGTGCCCACCATCGACGGTGGCCGTGGTCGCGTGCAAATTCCGGCTGGCAGCCAGTCAGGACGTCAGATGCGCTTGCGCAGCAAAGGCATGCCCGCCCTTCGCGGCGGTGGCGTTGGCGATATGTTCATCGAACTGGCCGTCGAAACCCCGGTCAATCTGACCGGCCGTCAAAAAGAGCTTCTGCGTGAGTTTGACGATCTGGGCGAAGACAACCACCCGGAATCAAAAAGCTTTTTCTCGTCCGTCAAGTCATTTTGGGACGGTATGAAGGGCTGAACCTGAACACCTGAACATCAAACAGAAGCCGGTCCGTTGAGGCCGGCTTTTGCATTTCATAAGTCCAGTTTGACCGTAATCTGTACCAAAATTGGCCCTTGATTCCCCCGCCATCCCCTGAGAGTGTCGCCCCAACCGTTGGGGTGCCCTGCTTGGGGGCTGAGAGGCGTGAACGCGCTAACCCATCGAACCTGATCCGGGCAATACCGGCGTAGGGAACGGTCTTATAGTGCTTAGACGTTTTCCATGCCCGTTGCCCATTTTGAACCGGAGCAACGACATGGCACCCATTGCCTTAACAATCGCAGGATCTGACAGCGGCGGAGGGGCCGGAATTCAGGCAGACCTCAAGGCCATGTCTGCGCTTGGCGTTTACGGGGCCAGCGTGATTACCGCAGTGACGGCGCAGAATACTCGCGCAGTTACGGCGGTGCATGGCATCCCTGTGGACGTCATTGCAGCGCAGATCGAGGCTGTTCTGACCGACCTGGATGTTGGCGCGATCAAGATTGGAATGCTGGCGACCCCTCAAATCATCCAATGTGTCGCAGATAGTATCGCCGAATTTGATGGGCCGGTAGTTTTGGATCCGGTCATGATTGCGAAATCCGGCGATGCGTTGTTGGCAGAAGAGGCGGTGCAAACCCTGCGCGACGTATTGTTGCCACGCGCGACCGTGTTAACGCCAAACCTGCCCGAAGCAGCCTGTCTGCTGGGCTCTGAGTCTACGGACAGCCGCGAACAGATGATCGCGCAAGGGCAAGACCTGTGTGCACATGGCGCTGGCGCGGTTCTGATGAAGGGCGGTCATGGCAAGGGTGACATCTGCCATGACATATTGATCTCACATTCGGGCGTGATTGCTCAGTTTCAAGCGCCGCGCCGACAGACCCGCAACACCCACGGAACCGGCTGCACCCTGTCCTCATCCATAGCGGCGGGGTTGGCCAAGAGTCTTTCGCTGACCGAGGCCGTGGTGCAAGCACATGACTATCTGCAGGGCGCTATCGCTCAGGCCGATGCTTTGAACATCGGGCAAGGTCACGGGCCTGTTCATCACTTCCATCAGGTTTGGCCCGCGTGACCGTCTGGTCGATCATAGGGGCAGGTGTGGCCGGGTTGGCCGTTGCGTCCGAACTTGTCGCGCGCGGGGCCAAGGTTCAGGTGTTTGATCCCGGCGGTGCACCGGGGCCGCATGGGTGCTCTTGGTGGGCGGGCGGAATGTTGGCACCGTGGTGCGAGTATGAAAACGCGGAGGAACCTGTCCTGCGCCTGGGGCAATTGGCAATCGACTGGTGGGCCAAGCGAACTCAGGTCCACAGGCGCGGCACACTGGTTGTTGCTAACCCACGGGACCTGCCGGATTTACGTTGTTTCGCCCGACGAACGGAGGGATTTTCTGAAGTTGATGACAGAGAAATAACCTTATTAGAGCCTGATCTCCACGATTTCAGAAAGGGTCTCTACTTTGATGCGGAAGCCCAATTGGATCCGCGTCAGGCCTTACTGGATCTGTCACACCAGCTTCAGGATCACGGTGTTGAATTCCACCATGTGCGTGCGCCGACGGGGTTGAACAACGCCATTGATTGCCGAGGTCTGCACGCGCGCGAATACCTGCAGGACTTGCGCGGCGTGAAGGGTGAGATGCTGGTGATCCGGTGCCCAGATGTGACACTGACCCGGCCTATACGCCTGCTTCATCCACGCATGCCGCTGTATATCGTTCCACGCGGCGACGGCGTCTACATGCTGGGCGCAACAATGATCGAATCCGAGGACAGCAGCCGAATTACCGCACGCTCGATGCTTGAGTTGCTGAGCGCAGCCTACGCCCTGAACCCGGCCTTTGGTGAGGCTGAAGTGTTGGAAATCGGTGTCGATCTGCGCCCTGCTTTCCCCGACAACCTGCCGCGTATTCGGCGACTGGGACCGACAATCTACGCCAACGGCCTCTACCGCCACGGCTACCTGCTGGCCCCTGCACTGGCAAAGGGCGTGGCTGACCTGGCGTTGGACAACAAACATTCGGAGATGGTTGATGAAGATCGTACTTAATGGCGAGATGCGCGAGGTGCAGGCCGGAACTCTTGCCGACCTATTACAGGAATGTGGGTTTTCGGGCCGGGTGGCGACGGCTGTGAACGAGGGTTTTGTGCCCACAAGCCTGCGCAAAGCTCGCAATATCAAGGATGGCGATCGGATCGAAGTCGTCGCCCCGATGCAGGGGGGCTGAACGATGAAGACGTTCTATGGCACACCTCTGTCGAACCCGTTGATGCTGGGCACCGCGCAATATCCAAGCCCCGCAATCTTGGAACAGGCATTTCGGGACAGCGGGGCCGGGGTGGCCACCGTATCTTTGCGACGCGAAGCGGGCGCAGGACAAACCTTCTGGCAGATGGTCCGCGATCTGAGCGTTCTTGTCCTGCCCAACACAGCAGGTTGCCATACGGTGAAAGAGGCTGTGACCACCGCTCATATGGCGCGAGAGGTGTTTGACACCAAATGGATCAAGCTGGAACTGATCGGGCATACCGACAGCCTGCAGCCCGACGTGTTCCAACTGGTCGAGGCCGCGCGCATTCTGAGCGAAGACGGGTTCGAGGTGTTTCCGTACACCACGGACGACCTGATCGTGGGTGAGCGCCTTTTGGCGGCGGGGTGTGAAGTTCTGATGCCTTGGGGGGCCCCGATTGGTTCGGGCCGCGGTCTGAACAACGAATACGCCCTGCGCGCAATGCGCGCTGAGTTTCCCGAAATACCACTGGTGATTGACGCTGGTATCGGCCTGCCCAGCCACGCCGCACATGCGATGGAGCTTGGGTATGATGCCGTTCTGCTGAACACCGCGGTGGCACGGGCCGGCGATCCCGCCGCAATGGCCAAGGCGATGAAGCTGGCCATCGAGGCCGGGCGATTGGCCTATCAGGCCGACCCGATCGAAGCGCGCGATATGGCCGAACCCTCGACCCCTGTTATTGGAAAGGCGTTTTTGTCATGAACCTCGACCGGTTTTATCCAATCTTCGACCATTCCGACTGGCTGCGCGGGATGCTGCCCTTGGGCGTGAAACTGGTGCAGTTGCGGATCAAGGACCAAGCGGATGCGGTCGTACGTGAACAGATCGCGGTTTCGCGGGATCTGTGCCGTGCGCATGGGGCTGTTCTGGTGGTGAATGACCATTGGCAGGTTGCCATCGAGGCGGGCTGCGACTGGATTCATTTGGGACAAGAGGATCTGGATGACGCAGATCTGAAGGCGATCCGACGCGCAGGGCTGAAACTGGGTGTCTCGACCCATGACGATGACGAGCTTGAGCGTGTTCTGGCCATGAGCCCCGACTATGTTGCGCTTGGGCCGGTCTACCCAACGATCCTGAAAAAGATGAAATGGAAACAACAGGGCCTGCCGCGTGTCACTGAATGGAAAGCGCGCGTGGGGGAAGTCCCTTTGGTCGGTATTGGCGGGATGAGTGTGGAGCGCGCGCCGGGTGTGTTGCAGGCCGGGGCGGACATTGTCTCAGTCGTGACAGACATCACCTTGAATGCAGACCCAGAAGCCCGCGTACGTGCGTGGATCGAGGTCACCACATGAGCCGCTACGCCCGTCAGATGATCCTGCCGGAGGTCGGCGCGCGTGGACAGGCCCGCCTATCCGGCGCGCGGGTTCTTGTGGTGGGGGCCGGGGGGCTGGCAGCACCGGTTTTGCCTCTGCTGGCTGGTGCAGGGGTCGGACATTTGACCATCATGGATTCCGATGAAGTGGCCCTGTCGAACCTCCATCGCCAGACCTTGTTTGCTGAAGGGGACTGTGGCCGCCCCAAAGCCGAAGTCGCGGCTGAGCGGTGTCAGGACATAAACTCTGAAATTACGATCTCCACGAATAATCAGGCTCTAACTAACCTAAATTCGCAACGTTTTGCCTCACAAGCCGACGTTATCCTCGATTGCGCGGACAGTTATGCGGCAAGCTATACGCTGTCGGATTCGTGTCACGCGCTGGGCAAGCCGTTGATAAGCGCCTCGGTCTTGGGGTTGTCCGGCTATGTCGGCGGTTTCTGCGGTGGCGCCCCATCTTTGCGGGCGGTTTTTCCAGACGCGCCAGGCAGCGGTGCAAGCTGTGCCACTGCTGGTGTGTTGGGTCCGGTCGTCGGAATGATTGGCGCAATGCAGGCGCAAATGGCGCTGAGCGCTATTCTTGGGCTGGACCCTTCGCCATTGGGACAGATGGTTCAGTTCGATGCTCGCACGATGCGAAACAGCACGTTCCGCTTTGACGACGCGCCCGAGCCCAACCATCACTTCCCGTTTGTATCGGTCTGCCAATTGACCACCGATGATCTGATCATCGAGTTGCGCAGCTCGGATGAGGCCCCTGAACCCATTCATCCCAAAGCGCTCCGCGGGTCTTCTGAATTGGTAAAACCAGAGCCTAACAAGAACAAAAGGCTGGCACTGTGCTGCGCCACTGGTCTGCGTGCGTGGCGTACTGCCGAAAAATTGCAACCGGATTGGCCGGGCGAGATCGTTCTCGTCGCGGCCTCAACCTCGTGAACGAAAAGGATACGCGAGATATGAAAAAGCTGATGACAGCAATTGCCCTGCTGGCCGCCGCGCCGGCCTGGGCCGAAGACAAGATGACCGTTCTTCTGGACTGGTTCGTTAACCCCGACCACGGGCCCATCATCGTGGCGCAAGAGAACGGATACTTTGCCGACGAGGGGCTGGAAATTGAGATTGTGCCACCCGCGGATCCATCGGCCCCTCCGCGTCTGGTTGCCGCCGGGCAAGCTGATCTGGCGGTGTCCTACCAGCCGCAACTTCACCTGCAAATCCATGAGGGCCTGCCGCTGAAGCGCGTCGGCACCTTGGTCGCGACGCCGTTGAACTGCCTGCTGGTGCTACAGGACGGTCCGATCAAAACGCTCGCCGACCTCAAGGGCAAAAAAATCGGCTTCTCGGTCGCGGGCGTTGAAGAGGCCGTTCTGGGCGCCATGCTGAACGCCCATGATGTCGCGCTGGATGATATTGAGATGGTCAACGTCAATTTCTCGCTGTCGCCCTCGCTGATGACGGGACAGGTGGATGCGGTGATCGGTGCCTTCCGGAACTTTGAGCTGAACCAGATGGACATCGAAGGCGTCGCGGGCCGTTGTTTCTACATCGAGGAAGAAGGGGTACCGTCTTATGATGAGCTGATCTATGTCGCCAATCCCGACACGATGGATGCCGACAAGGTCGCCCGTTTCCTGGCTGCGACCGAAAAGGCGACCCAGTTCATCGTTAACAACCCGGAAAAAAGCTGGGATATCTTTGCCGCCACCTCACCCGAACTGCAGGATGAACTGAACGCGCGCGCTTGGGTGGATACACTGCCCCGCTTCGCGCTGCGCCCGGCGGGCTTTGATGCAGGTCGCTATGCCCGTTTCGAGACGTTCCTGAAAGACAGCGGCATGATCGACAGCATCAATCCGGTCAGCGACATCTCAGTAGATGTGACCGTGCAATGAGCGACTATGGCAAAGCATTTGCGCTTATGCGCGATGCCGCGCAGGGGCCATGGCGGGATTACACCCGTCATGCCTTTGTCGAAGGGATGAAGAACGGAACTCTGCCGCGTGCGGCGTTTCTGCATTACTTGCGGCAAGATTATGTGTTCCTGATTCATTTCTCGCGCGCCTGGGCGCTGGCAGTCGTGAAATCGGAAACACATGCGGAAATGTTGGCAGCCTCGCGCACCGTGAATGGGCTGATCAGCGAAGAGATGAAGCTGCATATCGGGATCTGCGAAGCTGAAGGCATCCCGCAGGACCAGCTGTTTGCCACGCCGGAACGTGCCGAGAACCTCGCCTATACGCGGTTCGTGCTTGAGGCCGGTTTCAGCGGCGATTTGCTGGACCTGCTGGCGGCGCTTGCGCCTTGTGTGATGGGCTATGGTGAGATTGGCACAAGACTGGCGACCGAGGCGACGTCTGACACCTATCGCGATTGGATCGCCACCTATGCCAGCGATGACTACCAAGATGCCTGCGTGGCGGTTGGGGAATTGTTGGATATGGCTCTAACGAGGCGTATTGGCGAGAATTTCGAAGCATCCCCGCGTTGGACTCGTCTGTGCCACACCTTCCGTACCGCGACCGAGTTAGAGGTCAATTTCTGGCAAATGGGCCTGACCCCATGACCCCAGCCCCCGATCTGACCGTCCGTGGTTCGGCTGCGATTGGCGACGCGTTGTTGTTCGCGCCGTTGACCCTGACGCTTGCAGCAGGGCGGTGGACGTGTCTGCTGGGTGGATCGGGGGTCGGCAAAACCACCATTCTGCGCCTGATTGCTGGCTTGGACACTGGCGCAGAGTTCACTGGACAGATCCGCGCCAGTGACGGGCAATCTGTGCGGGAGCGGGTAGCCTACATGGCGCAGGACGATCTGCTGCTGCCTTGGGCGACTGTGGCGCAGAACGTCCTGCTGGGTGCGCGGTTGCGTGGAGAAAAGCCAGATTTGCGCCGCTGTGATCAGCTGATCGAACGGATGCGCCTGCAGGATCATATGGCAAAGAAGCCCGGCGAACTCTCTGGTGGGCAACGTCAACGCGTGGCCTTGGCCCGCACGTTGATGGAAGATCGGTCCATCGTTCTACTGGACGAGCCGTTCTCGGCCCTCGACGCCCGCACCCGCGCGGATATGCAGGACCTTGCGGCCGAAGCGTTACAGGGCCGAACTGTTCTGCTGGTCACCCATGATCCGGGCGAGGCTGCGCGGTTGGGTCAATCCATCGTGGTCATGACGCAGAACGGCATAACGCCCTGCCAGCCCCCACATGCACCGGCCCCGCGCAAGGTGGACGATCTGGAAACGCTGGAAACGCAAGGCGCGCTACTGCGGCTGTTGCGGGAGGAGGCGGCATGAAACTGCTGTCGGGCCTTGCCGCCACTCTGTTCGCGTTGGCAATCTGGCAGGCAATCGTCTCGGCAACCGGCCTTCCGAAATTCATCCTTCCGGGCCCCGCTTTGGTGGCTGAGACCTGGTGGCAAAACCGCTGGATCATTGCTGAACACACATGGGTCACGGCCGTTGAGGTCATAATCGGCCTGGCCTGCGGGACGGTATTGGGGGTCGTTACCGCGCTGCAACTGGCGAATTCCCGCGCCGCGCGGGTGCTGGTGCAGCCGATGCTGGTGTTCACGCAGGCGTTGCCGGTCTTCGCGCTGGCGCCGTTGCTGACGCTTTGGCTGGGCTATGGTCTGTGGTCCAAGGTCGCGATGGCAGTGCTGATCATCTATTTCCCGATCACCTCTTCCTTTTTTGACGGGTTGATGCGCACGCCGCCCGGATATCTTGATCTGGCGCGGACCATGCAGGCCAGCCGGCGCGCCGTTTTGTGGCACATTCGTATCCCCGCAGCTTTGCCCTCATTGGCTTCGGGCATGCGGCTGGCGGCCGTCTATGCCCCGATCGGAGCGGTGATCGGCGAATGGGTCGGGTCGTCGCAAGGATTGGGGTACCTAATGCTGCTAGCCAATGGGCGGGCCAAAACCGGTTTGATGTTTGCGGCGATGCTGACTCTGGGGGTGTTTTCGATCCTGTTGCACATGGTTGTCCGACGGGCAACTGAAGGCATTGCGGGTGAGATGCGTTAACCATTCAGAAACCGATTCTGCGGCACGGTGGTCCCATGACTCAGGACGCCTTTGCCGAAGCCCCGATGCTGTTTGAAACCGACGAAGCCCCGGTGCAACCGCTGCCGTCTGGTCGCTTGCCGTCGTATATCAAAGATCACCGCAAACGTTTGCGCGAACGGTTCATGTCTGGTGGTTCGGCGGCAATGCCGGATTACGAATTGCTGGAACTTGTCCTTTTTCGCTCGATCCCCCGGCAGGATGTCAAACCCTTGGCCCGAGCGCTGATGGATACGTTCGGCGATTTTAATCGCGTTTTGACTGCGCCCGAGGAGCGGCTGCGGAAAATCAAAGGCGTCGGTGATACGGTGATCACCGACCTGAAAATCCTTGAGGCTTGTGCGCATCGGATGACGCGTGCGCGGGTAATGCAACGGCACGTCATATCAGGCTGGGACGCGTTGCTGGATTATTGCCATACGACGATGGCCCATCGTGAGACCGAGCAGTTTCGCGTGTTCTATCTAGACCGAAAAAACGTTCTAATCGCGGATGAAGAACAGGCCAAAGGCACTGTCGACCACGTTCCCGTCTATCCGCGAGAGGTCGCCAAACGCGCGCTGGAGCTGAATGCCTCGGCGCTAATCTTGGTACACAATCACCCATCGGGCGATCCGACACCTTCGCAATCGGATATCGATATGACCAACCGAATTCAGGATGCCTGCGTCGCGCTGGGCCTGACGCTGCATGACCATCTGATTATTGGCAAATCGAATGAGTTGAGCTTTCGGTCCGAGGGCTATTTGTAAGGGTTACTGAACCCAGACCTCGACCCTACGATTGACTTTGCGACCCCAGTCCGTGTCATCACAGGCCATAGGCATCGCCTCGCCAAATGCGTCCACGGCGATCTCGACGCTATCCGGAATGGCTGTTTCTACCGCCGATAGCACCGCGTTGTGCACGGTTTTTGCCCGCAGCAATGCGATTCTGGCATTGGATGAGGCCGCGCCGTCACCATCACTGAAACCGACAAAGGTCAGTTTGCGCGCGTCGATGGCTCCGGTTTCAAGGGCATGGGCCAATTGCCGGATGTTTGAGCGTGACTGCGCATCGGGTCTTGAGGAACCTGCCTCGAACCGGAACGACAGCGACAGGCGCGATTGCGGGCGCAGCGTGTCGATCATGCGCTGCAACTCTTCCAACCCGACCTCGGCACCACCTGAAACCACTGCGTTGGCCAGACGATCCCCTTGCAACCCGATCCGCATGGTTTCGGGTTCTTGATCCACAAATCCGGCATCGCGGATCGCCATCTGTGCCTCGGCGCTTTGCGAATAGGCCAGGAATTGCCGTGCGATGCGGGGCAGGCGGATTTCCGGCAGATACAGGAACATCGGCGATGTCAGCGGATAGTCTTCGGTCTTGATGGATTGCCGCGTGGCGGTCAGCGCGTGACCGCAACCGCCGGTCAAAGGCAGGCCCCGGGCAGGCCCGACCTCGGCATGGCTGGCGATACCGATGGCAAAAGGGTCATCAGCAACAGCGCGAACCAGATCGCTGCTACGGGTGTGACGGACGATTCCCTCGGCCAGCGTGGATTGAGCGGGGGCCAGCAACCGATCCTCAACCCCTTGCGCCAAACCTGATCGGGCGTCTGGTAAGTGCAGGGAAACGGGCGCATCGGGTCCTCCTAATTCAGACCAGTTTTGGATCTCGCCGGAAAACACGCTCATCAGTTCTGCGGGCGAAATTTGCCGCGCCGGGTTTTCCCGGGCCACAATTGGGACCAGCGCGTCCAGCGCGATGACCCGGGAACGCCTTGCATCTGCCAGATCACCCAGACCAGCGGTCTGCGCAGCCTCCTGTTCCGATGGGCGAATTTCACGCAGTGCCATGACGATATCGGTCTCATCGGCGATCAGATCCGCAAAGCCGCTACCTGTGTTGTTGGGGGCGAAATAGAACCGTCCCAAAGGAGCATCGCGCCCGGTCTGGTGAAGCTCATAGGTGAATGCGCCCGAATCCAAACGCTGCGGCGTCGCCGACATCCCCTCTTGCTGGGCGAAACCAACGATCAGGGCCGGCAGTACCTTTTCCGCCATGACGGAGGAACCAGAGAACCGAACCTCGGCCACGAAATCCGTAAGGTTGGGGCAGGCGGGTCCTTCGCAGGTAACACCCGACCCATCCACTGTCAGCTCACCGAACTGCGTATCCACGCGATAGAACTCGCCATCAAAGCTCAGAAGGTTGCCTGTGACCTCGACCTTGCCGTCTTGCGAGGTCAGCGTGATATCCTGTGCGTGCACATATGACGCCAGAGTCACCGAAATCAGTGTGGCCACTGCCACACGAAAAAATGTCATAAGAAAGTCGAGCCTGCCTGCGGTTTAATTTGCCGCGATTGTCAGGTCTTGGAGCAGATTATTCAACACCAGAAAATCACCGGCCCGCGTGCAATCCGGCATGGGCAGCGTCAAATCGCGCGACCGCAGGCGGCGATCGCCACGCAGCTCGAGTGATTGAACTGCCAAATCCCGGCCGCAATTTGCCTCGGTCACTTCGGCCTCCACCGTCAGTTCGATCGAACCGGTCTGGCTGGTTTCGCCTGCAGGGAAGGAATAAATTTCGATATTCTGCGCGTCGCCGAACGCCTGTTGGCCCAGATGCACGACCTTACCCGCACCTTTCGCGTCAGGGTTCGACGATACATGTCCGGCGGTTCCATAGCTGGCCCCAAATTCCAGCGCATGGATCTGCAGGTCTGTCTCACCCTGCCATTGCAGTGCGATGCGGTTGTAGTTGGCCAGGTCGGGGATGTGAGTGGTGGCTACGGTCCCGGTCTGATCATCTACCGAGATCAGAAAGATCGCATATTCCGACAGGGCCGGGATCGTCAGATCCAAAGCGCCGTTTTTGTCCGTTCGTTGGGTAACTGTTAGTCCGCTGTGATGGATTTCGATCCGTTCATTGCCGTGGCAGGGGGCTTTGACGGTCAGGCGCGCCGCAGCGCCGGGGACGGATTTTGCGCGGGCACTGAGAGTGCAGCTTTTCTGATCAGAGGGGGTCGATCGGGCGGGTTGCAGGGCTCGCCGCGATGCCTTGATGTCGGTGGTTGCATCAGCGGCCGGAAGCGAGGAGGTCAGAACAATTCCTTCCAGCCCGGCAATCACCGAGGACTGATTGGCGGCAGCCACAGTTACAGGAGCCTGCGCGCCATCCGATTGCGCTGGCGATCCATTTTGCATCAGGTAACCAATGGCTAAAGCACAAGCGACGGTGCCGCCAGTGGTCACGTAATTCTTTATTACAAACAAAACACCCTCCCCAGTTGAAGGAGCGAGTCGCATCCTGAAGTTGAATCACGGCCAATATGTGGCCGTGAAACGGACTCAATGTGTTTTGATCAAGGTGACGTCAGGTCAGTCGGCCGTGGCAATGTTTGAATTTCTTGCCCGATCCACACGGGCAGAGATCGTTGCGCGACGGGTTCCCCCAAGTCGAGGGATCGTCTTCGACAAAGCCGGGGCGTGCATCGCCTGAAGCCTGAGCTTCGGCCAGTGCTTCGGCCTTATCGGTAGCTTGATCCACCGCCTGTTGTGCCTGTGCTTGCTGTGCCTGCATCTGTGCCAGCATCTCGCGCTGTTCCTCTTCGGTCAGCGGACGGACGCGCGACAATTGCTGAGTCACGGTTTCGCGTAGACCGTCGAGCATGGACTCAAACAACTGGAAGCTCTCGTTCTTGTATTCATTCAGCGGGTCGCGCTGGGCGTAACCGCGGAATCCAACGACCGAGCGCAGATGTTCCAGCGTCAGCAAGTGCTCACGCCATTTACTGTCGATCGTCTGCAGCAGAACCTGCTTTTCGATGTTGCGCATATTTTCAGGACCAAAGGCCGCTGCCTTTTGCGCCATCATCTCATCGGCAGCATTAACCAGACGCTCGCGCACCTGTTCATCATCGACGCCTTCCTCGGCGGCCCAGTCCTGTACGGGCGCATCGATGGTCAGCTTTTCCTTGATCGCCTCGTGCAGACCGTCGGTGTCCCACTGATCGGCATAGGTTTTTGGCGGCATGTGTTCGTCGATCAGATCGTCGATCACCTGTTCGCGCATGTCCGAGACGATCTCGGACAAGTCATCGGTAGACATGATCTCGCGCCGCTGGCTGAACACCACTTTACGCTGGTCGTTCATCACGTCGTCGAATTTCAGAACGTTTTTGCGCATGTCAAAGTTGCGACCTTCGACCTTGGACTGTGCGCGTTCCAGCGACTTGTTCACCCAAGGATGAACAATAGCCTCGCCTTCTTTCATGCCCAGCGTGGTCAGAACCTTGTCCAGCCGCTCTGATCCGAAGATGCGCATCAGGTCGTCTTCGAGGCTTAGGTAGAACACTGTGCGGCCCGGGTCACCCTGACGGCCCGAACGACCGCGCAGCTGGTTGTCGATCCGACGGCTTTCGTGACGTTCGGATGCCATGACATATAGACCACCGGCCGCCAGAACCTTTTCCTTTTCTTCGGCGTGGCGGGCCTCTTCCTTGGCTCGCAGCTCGGCAGGATCGGCCTCGGGGTTTTCGGCCAGCGCCTGCAGCACATTCATCTCGACATTGCCGCCCAGCTGAATGTCGGTGCCGCGGCCAGCCATGTTGGTGGCAATGGTCACCGCACCATACCGGCCGGCATCGGCCACGATCTGTGCCTCTTGCTCGTGCTGGCGGGCGTTCAGAACGTTATGTTCGATGCCTTCCTTTTGCAGCAGCTGGCTTAGCAGTTCGGATTTCTCGATCGAGGTTGTGCCCAAAAGAACCGGCTGGCCCTTTTCCTGCGCTTCTTTGGTCTCATTGATCATCGCGCCGTATTTCTCATCGGCAGTGCGATAAACCTGATCGTCTTCGTCAAGACGGGCAATCGGCCTGTTGGTCGGAACCTCGACCACGCCCAGACCGTAGATTTCGGCGAATTCTTCGGCCTCGGTCAGCGCGGTGCCGGTCATGCCGCCCAGCTTGTCATACAGGCGGAAGTAGTTCTGGAAGGTCACACTGGCCAGTGTCACGTTTTCAGGCTGAATCTGCACGCCTTCCTTGGCTTCGATGGCTTGATGCAGGCCTTCGGACAGGCGGCGACCTGGCATCATCCGGCCAGTGAATTCGTCGATCAGAATGACGTTGCCGTCACGGACGATATAGTCTTTGTCACGTGTAAACAGCTTGTGTGCGCGCAGACCCTGGTTGACGTGGTGAACGACTGTGGTGCTTTCCGGATCATACAAAGTATGGCCTTCCGGGATCAGACCGTTGGCGTTCAGCTGTTGTTCCAGGAATTCGTTTCCCTCATCCGTAAAGGTCACGTTCCGGGACTTTTCGTCCAACGAGAAATGGTCATCCTGCAGCGACGGGATCAGGGCGTCGATGGCGGTATACAGGTCCGAGCGGTCCTCGGACGGGCCCGAGATGATCAGCGGCGTCCGCGCCTCGTCGATCAGGATCGAGTCGACCTCGTCCACAATCGCGAAATTGTGGTATTTTTGGTAAATCTGATCCAGTTCCGCTTTCATATTATCGCGCAGATAATCAAAGCCCAACTCGTTGTTGGTGGCATAGGTGACGTCACAGGCGTAGGCGGCTTTTTTCTCGGCGTCCGGCTGACCAGACCAAATCACACCGGTGGTCATGCCAAGGGCACCAAACACCTTGCCCATCCATTCGGCGTCACGCTTGGCCAGGTACTCGTTTACCGTGACCACGTGCACGCCCTTGCCGGTCAGTGCGTTCAGATAGGCGGGGAAAGTGGCAACCAACGTCTTGCCCTCACCCGTTTTCATCTCCGAGATATTGCCCTGATGCAGGAACGCGCCGCCCATCAGCTGTACGTCAAAGGCGCGCAGACCCAGCGCGCGTCTGGCACCTTCGCGAACGTTGGCAAAGGCTTCGGGCAGCAGGTCGTCCAGCGCCTCACCATCAAGTGCGCGTTTACGCAGTTCGGCGGTCTTTTCGATCAGGCCCTCATCGGACAGTTTTTCGAACTCAGGTTCCAGCGCATTGATCTTTTCGACCAGCGGGCGGGTCGCCTTGATCTTGCGGTCGTTCGGTGTTCCGAACACCTTTTTGGCGAGCGTTCCGAGTCCCAGCATGTTCACTCCAGCGGATCTGTTCTTGTCTTGGTTGCGACAGGCTTGCCCACCTTGCTTGCAACCCATAGATACGGGGGATGAAAGGCGGCCCTGTCCAAGGCTTCAAAGCGATGTAAGCGGCAGGTCCCAGAGTGTCAACGCCACGCCCCGTCGCGGCAAAGAAATAGGATGATTCCATGCCCAAAGGCCTCACTTTTCTGCCATCGCTGGCTCTTGCTGCCGTGATGGCGATGCCGGTTGCTGCCGAAACCAAGCCGGACGCGGATACGGTTGTCGCCAATGTGAACGGGGATGAAATCACACTGGGTCACGTTATCGCATCTGTCGCGGCGCTGCCGCCGAATTACTCCGAGGTCGAAGATGATGTTCTGTACGAATTCGTCATCGAGCAATTGATCCAGCAGCAATTGCTGGCGCAGCAGCAGGACGATCTGAACCGGCTGAACCAGTTGGGACTGGAAAACGAAGGCCGGTCCATGCGGGCGGTGCAGACAGTAAATGCGTTGCTGGGCGATGTTGTGACCGAAGAGTCAATTCAGGCAGCCTATGACGCGGAATTCGGCAACTTCGAAGGCGAAGATGAGTTCGACGCCAGCCATATTCTTGTAGCCACCGAAGAAGAAGCCAAGGAAATCAAAACCCTGCTGGATGACGGCGGCGATTTTGCCGAGACGGCCAAGGAAAAGTCGACCGGCCCATCGGGTCCGAATGGCGGGTCATTGGGATGGTTTGGCAAGGGCCAGATGGTTCCGGAATTCGAAAACGCCGTTGTTTCGTTGGAAAAGGGTCAGATCTCGGATCCGGTGCAAACACAGTTCGGCTGGCACCTGATCATTCTCAACGACACGCGAAAATCCGAAGCGCCGGGGCTTGATGCCGTCCGTGAACAGCTGGCCCAGTCTCTTCAGCAGGACGCGATTCAAGCCAAGATTGACGAGCTGACGCAGCAGTCGCAGATCGAACGTCCCGCTTTGGACGGTGTTGGCCCCGAGGTCATCCGTCAGATCGATCTGATTCAGGAGTAACCCCAGTGGCCGCGATCACCAAGGTTTCGCCGCTCGCGCCAGCGGGTTTTCCCGATCTGCCTGCCATTGACGGTGTGCGTTTTGCCACCGTCGAGGCTGGCGTGCGTTATCAGGGCCGCACCGACGTAATGTTGGCGGTTCTGGATCCAGGCACATCTGTGGCCGGGGTGTTCACTCGATCGGCCACCCGCGCTGCCCCCGTGCTGGACTGTCAGGACAAGATCGGCGGGTCCAGCGATGGGCCAGCGGCGATTTTGGTGAATTCGGGCAATGCCAATGCCTTTACAGGTCATTATGGTCAAACCTCGGTGGCTGAGGTCACGCAAGCAGTGTCCAAAGCGACCGGCGTTGCAGTGGAACGCGTCTTCACCTCTTCCACCGGCGTGATTGGTGAGCCGCTGCCCCACGACCGCATCGTGGCACAGCTTGAGGCGTTGAAGGCGGGCCTCAGCCGACACGCGATCGAGGACGCAGCGCGGGCGATCATGACCACGGATACCTTTCCAAAAGGGTCCAGCGTAAAGGTCGAGATTGACGGAAGAACAGTCTCTATCGCAGGGATTGCCAAGGGGTCAGGCATGATCGCGCCGGATATGGCGACGATGCTTGTCTACATCTTTACCGATGCACAGGTCGAACAGTCCGCCCTGCAGGCGATGCTGAGCGCCCAAACCGACCGGACATTCAACTGTATTACCGTGGACAGCGACACCTCGACCTCGGACAGCCTGTTGCTCTGTGCAACTGGAGCTTCGGGCGTAGATGCCACCGGCAACCCGGCGTTTGTCGAGGCGCTGGAAAGCGTGATGCTGGATCTGGCGCAACAGGTGGTGCGCGACGGTGAAGGTGCTACGAAATTTGTGGAAATTCGTGTAACCGGTGCCGCGTCGGATACGGACGCCAAGGTGCATGGTCTGGCCATCGCCAACTCACCGCTGGTGAAAACGGCCATTGCTGGTGAAGACCCGAACTGGGGCCGGATCGTCATGGCTATCGGTAAATCCGGTGCCGCCGCTGACCGCGACCTGCTGAGTATTTCCTTCGGTGACATTCTGGTTGCCGAAAAGGGCTGGGTCAGCCCGGATTACCGTGAGGATGACGCCGCCGCCTATATGAAAGGTCAAGACCTTGTGATTGCGGTCGATCTTGGGTTGGGCGAAGGCAAATCCACCGTTTGGACCTGCGATCTGACCCACGGCTATATCGAGATCAACGCGGATTATCGCTCGTGAAGACCTTACTGGTGTCCGCTGTCGCCCTGATCGACATTGAGGGCCGGGTGCTTCTGGCCCAACGACCCGAGGGCAAATCTATGGCCGGTCTCTGGGAATTCCCCGGTGGCAAGATCGAACCCGGCGAAACCCCCGAGGCCGCCCTGATCCGCGAATTGCATGAGGAACTGGGTATAGACACCTGGGCCTCATGCCTCGCCCCGCTGACCTTTACCAGCCACAGCTATGACGATTTTCACCTGCTGATGCCGCTGTTTGCCTGCCGCAAATGGGAAGGCATACCTCAGTCCAAAGAGGGTCAGGCGCTGAAGTGGGTGCGCGCGAATGACCTGCGCAATTATCCAATGCCGGCTGCAGATGTGCCGTTGATCCCGATTTTGCGGGATTGGTTGTAGTGGTTTCTATTCAGATGTTGCTTCAGGTAAATGAAAGATAACTTGTTGCGTCACTCTTTTTTCATCTCAGGGTTGTGTGACAGCAAGAGCATAAACATAGAGGTATGAGATTCAATGAAGTGGTTATCAATTGCTGGCTCAGTAGCAATCCTAGGGATAGCCGCGGCGGCGCAAGCTCGTGACGATTGCCCCGATGCCAACTACAATTTAAGGGGTGAATGGTTTAATCCAATCAATTCGGATGAACCTGCGAATGAATTCCAACTTGTGTTCGAAACACTCGATGATGGCGCATATGGCTGTTACTAAGTTCGGCAAATGTACTTTGACGATGCTAAGCCCGGTGAGGTTTATCTTGCATTTTTAGCTGGCCAAACTGAAGAGAGCCTTTCCGTTGTAATTGCTGCGCCTGATGGCAGGATTACGACGCCCGATGGCCGCCCTAGTGTTAGCCGGGATTCGTTTATTTATTCTTTTGGAATATCAAAAACGGGTCTCACAAAAACCACCTTCGAACACGCCACCTTCAACCTTAGCGTGCGAGGCAGACCGCGCTCCTACGCCCAGATCGAATAGCTTGTTACAATTCGTAAGAATTGAGAAAACATCAGGAAAAAGTTGACGCTGATCTTTCCTGCGTCCCTTATCGGGGCGTTGGCGTCCGGGGTGATACCCGGATCTGCCGTTTCCGGCTCGGAGGAGGGGTCGGATGGGGAGGAGAAAAAGATTGGCTCAGACGCAGTCGGGCGCTGAAGGGATGCACTCTCTTCCGGCGCTGCTACACCGCAATGCGACCCAGTTCGGGGACGCCCCGGCCTACCGGGAAAAGGAATTCGGAATCTGGCAATGCTGGACCTGGGCCGAAACGGCCAGGGAAATCCGTTCGATTGCCCTGGGCTTTCTGGAACTTGGCGTTGAAAAAGGCGACCACATCGCAGTGATCGGGCGCAATCGTCCGGCGCATTACTGGTCGATGGTTGCGGCTCAGATGGTGGGTGCCGTGCCGGTACCGCTTTATCAGGACGCAGTCGCCGAAGAGATGGCCTATGTGCTGGATCATTGCGGCGCAAAATACGTCGTCTGTGGTGATCAGGAGCAGGTCGACAAGGTCATCGAGATTCAGGAGAACCTGCATCAGGTCAAACACATCCTCTACACCGATAAGCGCGGGATGCGGAAATACGATCACAGCCAGATGAACGCATTGGACGATCTGATGGCCGAGGGCAGTGCCGGTCACGCGCGTTTTGATGCGGAACTGGACCGCCGGATTGCTGAGATCGATTACGACGGCACCTGCGTCATGTTGTATACGTCGGGCACCACGGGCAAACCCAAAGGCGTGGTGCTGTCGAACCGGAATGTGATCGAAAGCGCCAAGAACTCCGCTGAGTTCGATCATTTGAACCGGAACGAAGACATCCTGTCTTACCTGCCGATGGCTTGGGTAGGCGATTTCATCTTTTCAATTGGTCAGGCCTATTGGTGCGGCTTTTGCGTAAACTGCCCCGAAAGCGCCGACACGATGATGACCGATCTGCGCGAAATCGGGCCGACTTATTTCTTCGCTCCGCCGCGGGTTTTTGAGACTCAGCTGACCAATGTGATGATCCGGATGGAGGACGCAGGTAAACTGAAGCAGCGCATGTTTCACTACTTCATGGCGCACGCCAAGAAAGTGGGCGGCCTGTTGCTGGACGGTAAACCTGTCGGCTTTGGCGACCGCATGAAATATGCGATGGGCAATATGTTGGTCTACGGGCCGCTCAAAGATACGCTGGGTTATGGCCGCTTTCGCGTTGGCTATACGGCGGGTGAGGCGATCGGGCCGGAGATTTTTGATTTCTACCGCTCGCTCGGCATCAACCTGAAGCAACTTTACGGTCAGACCGAAGCGACGGTTTTCATCACCGTTCAGCCGGATGGTGAGGTGCGCGCCGACACCGTTGGTGTGCCTGCCCCGGATGTCGAACTGAAGATCGACGACAAGGGTGAGATCCACTACCGCTCACCCGGTGTGTTCGTTGAGTATTACAACAACCCGGATTCCACGGCCTCGACCAAAGATGCCGAAGGCTGGGTGGCTACTGGGGATGCGGGGTTCATCGAGGAAAGTTCGGGGCATCTGCGGATCATCGATCGCGCAAAGGATGTGGGCAAGATGGCCGATGGGTCGATGTTTGCGCCGAAATACGTCGAGAACAAGCTGAAATTCTATCCCGATATCCTTGAGGTTGTTTTGTTCGGAAACGGCAAGGACCGCTGCGTGGCCTTTATCAACATCGACCTGACGGCTGTTGGGAACTGGGCTGAGCGCAACAACGTGGCCTATGCATCCTATCAGGAGCTGACAGCGAATCCCCGTGTGTTAGAGACGATTCGTAGCCATGTCGAAGAGGTGAACAAGTCTGTAGCCGCTGATGAGATGTTGTCGGGCTGTCAGGTGCATCGCTTTGTGGTTCTGCACAAAGAACTGGACGCGGATGACGGTGAGATGACCCGTACGCGGAAGGTGCGACGCGGATTTGTCGAGGACAAGTTCAGTGACATCATCGATGCGCTTTATGACGGGTCCAAGCAGGTCTCGACCACGACCGAAGTGACTTATGAGGACGGGCGAAAGGGTTCGATCAGCGCAACGCTTGAGATTATCGATGCACCGGTCGTGCCGGTTGCGCAGCACAAGGTGGCGGCGGAATGAGGGCCGGTCATGCCCGCTTGACCTGTAGTCATCGCCCCGCCCGCCGTCCCGTTATTGCGCAAGTCAGGGAGTGACTGATGCTGGATAATTCCGAAGGATATGTCACCGAAGACGGCCGCAAGATCGGCGGCGTGGTGATGGAGATGAAGAACATCACCCTGCGTTTTGGCGGTGTGGTGGCGATCAAGGATATCTCGTTCGACATTCGTGAAGGCGAGATCCGCGCGATCATCGGTCCGAACGGCGCCGGTAAATCCTCGATGCTGAACGTGATTTCAGGGTTCTATATCCCGCAGGAGGGCGAGGTCTGGTTCCATGGTGCCAAGCGTCCGCAGATGCGCCCTTATGAAGTTGCGCGGCAAGGTATTGCTAGGACGTTCCAGAACATTGCCCTTTTCGAAGGCATGAGCGTGCTGGACAACGTCATGACCGGGCGGCTGAACTATATGAAAACCAACCTCTTTCAGCAGGCCATGTGGAAGGGAAAGGCTGAGGCGGAAGAGGTTGAAAACCGCGAAGCGGTCGAGAAAATCATCGACTTTCTCGAAATTCAGCACATCCGCAAGACGCCGGTTTCCCGCCTGCCTTACGGGTTGAAAAAGCGGGTCGAGTTAGCCCGCGCTTTGGCGGCCGAGCCTAAGCTGCTGCTGCTGGACGAACCAATGGCCGGCATGAACGTTGAAGAAAAAGAGGACATGAGCCGCTTTATCCTCGACGTGAATGACGAGTTCGGCACCACCATCGCCCTGATCGAGCATGACATGGGCGTAGTGATGGACCTGAGCGACCGCGTGGTCGTGATGGATTACGGCAAAAAGATCGGCGACGGTACCCCGGACGAGGTGCGCAGCAATCAGGAAGTCATCGACGCCTATCTGGGGGTGAGCCATGACTGAGCAACTGACAGACATTAGAGGGGGCACACATGCCTGATCAGCTGATTTTCGCGATGGAGGTTTTCCTCAACGGTCTTATGGCCGGTGTGCTGTACGCTCTGGTCGCGCTGGGCTTTGTATTGATCTACAAAGCGTCCGGAATCTTCAACTATGCTCAAGGGGTTATGGCCCTGTTTGCCGCCATGACGCTAGTCGGGATCATGAACGGGCAGGTCCCGTTTGCCCACTTGATCAACGCGACTTTCGGGACCCATATCCACAAGTTCGGATGGAATGTACCTGCGTTTGTGGCGATTATCCTGACGATGGGTGTCATGGTTCTGCTGGCCTGGGCGGTGCAGCGCTTTGTGATGCGGCATCTGGTCGGGCAAGAGCCAATCATCCTGTTCATGGCGACCATCGGCCTGGCCTATTTCCTTGAGGGCGTGGCTGACCTGATGTGGGGATCCGAGATCAAGACATTGGATGTCGGCCTGCCGCAGGGTATCAACCTGTGGATCGATGAGACCACGTTCAACATTTTTGGCTACGGCTTCTTTATCGACAATCTGGACCTTGTGGCGACGGTGATAGCCGCGCTGCTGGTGACCGCACTGGTCGCGTTCAGCCAATACACCAAGCAGGGCCGGGCGATGCGCGCCGTGGCGGATGACCACCAGGCGGCTCTGTCGGTCGGCATCTCGCTGAACTTCATCTGGATTATGGTGTGGTCGGTTGCGGGTTTTGTCGCGCTGGTTGCGGGCATCATGTGGGGCACCAAGTCGGGCGTGCAGTTCTCACTGTCGCTGATCGCGCTCAAGGCGCTGCCGGTGCTGATGTTGGGCGGGTTCACCTCAATCCCCGGCGCTATTGTCGGTGGTTTGATCATCGGTGTCGGTGAGAAACTGTTCGAGTTTGCCATTGGCCCGTTGGTGGGCGGTGCAACCGAAAACTGGTTTGCTTATGTTCTGGCGCTGATCTTCCTCGTGTTCAGGCCGCAAGGTCTGTTCGGTGAGAAGATCATCGAGAGGGTCTAGCGGCATGACCAAGCTGATCGCCATCATCAACGTGATCGCATGGGCCGGGTTCTGGGCTTTTGGCTACATCGCGCTCACTTCGGATGATTTGACCGAAGGCCAGTTGGTGATTGCAGCAATTCTGGCTTTTGCCGGGCTCGCCATGGGCATCCTGGCCTACATGAAACTTGTGCGCGCCTCAGAGGCGAGCGGATATGCAAAAGGCTCCAGGCAGCTGGACGCCGAGGCCCGCAACCGGGCGCAGGAAGAATGGGGAAAGTAAGACATGTTTTATCGTGAGGCCGGGGATTTCAAAACCTCCTACACAGATGACAGCCAGACCTTTCCGATCAAGTTCGACCGGTATCGGTATTATGTGGTTTTGGCGGTGGCGTTTGGGATCATCCCGTTCGTCATCAATGACTACTGGGCCAATGCGCTGCTGTTGCCCTTTTTGATTTATGCCATTGCGGCGATCGGGTTGAACATCCTTGTGGGGTATTGCGGGCAGGTATCCTTGGGTACCGGTGGCTTCATGGCTGTGGGTGCCTATGCCTGCTACAAGCTGATGACCTCATTCCCGGATGTCAGCATGTTCATCCATGTCATTCTGGCTGGCGGTATAACGGCCATTGTCGGTGTGCTGTTCGGCCTGCCAAGCCTGCGGATCAAGGGGTTTTATCTGGCGGTGGCCACGCTGGCGGCGCAGTTCTTCCTTGTGTGGCTCTTTAACCGGGTGCCGTGGTTCTACAACTATTCGGCATCGGGTCAGATCAACGCGCCGGAACGGGATGTGATTGGCATCATCATCACCGGTCCGAATGCCCCTGCCTGGGCCACCTATCTGTTCTGCCTGATCTTCCTGGCTGTCAGTGCCCTGATCGCACGCAATCTGACGCGCGGCACGATTGGCCGGACATGGATGGCGATCCGTGACATGGACATCGCGGCCGAGATCATCGGGGTGAACCCGCTAAAGGCAAAGATGAGCGCCTTTGCCGTCAGCTCGTTCTTCATCGGTATAGCGGGCGCGCTGTTCTTCGCGGTCTATCTCGGCGCGGTCGAGGTTGGCGAAGTCTTTGGCATCCAGAAATCGTTCCTGGTCTTGTTCATGATCATTATCGGCGGGTTAGGGTCTATTTTCGGATCGTTCGCCGGTGCAGCTTTCCTTGTTTTGCTGCCGGTGGTCCTGAAAGTGGTGGGCGTCGACGTTCTGGGCTGGCCCACGGATATCGTGGCACATCTGCAGCTGGTGATCGTCGGCGCGCTGATCATCATGTTCCTGATCCTGGAACCGCACGGGCTGGCGCAGCTGTGGCGTGTGGCGAAAGAGAAACTCAGACTATGGCCGTTCCCACACTAAGGGATTGGCCCAATGAAAAAACGGGCGGAACAAGCCTGAATGCAACATCGGACTAACCAAGGGAGGAGACACCCGATGAAATTGAAACTGGCAACCGCGGCGCTAAGCGCCCTGATGGCTGCAGGACCCGCTCTGGCGGATCTTGTGATCCCCGATCTGAGCTATCGTACCGGGCCTTACGCCGCTGGCGGCATTCCGTTCTCGGATGGCTATAACGACTATTTCACCCTGCTGAACGAGCGCGATGGCGGCATCGGCGGTGTTCCGATCCGGATGGTCGAATGCGAAACCGGCTACAACACCGAAAAAGGTGTGGAATGCTATGAAGCCACCAAGGGCGAAGGCGCTTTGGTGTATCAACCGCTGTCGACAGGCATCACCTATCAGCTGATCCCAAAAGTCACCGCAGACGACATTCCGCTGCACACGATGGGTTATGGCCGGACCTCGGCCAAGAATGGTGACGTATTCAGCCATACCTTCAACTATCCGGCCAACTATTGGGACGGGGCCTCGGGCGCGGTCAATTACCTGCTTGAGGAAAACGGTGGTGACCTTAGCGGCAAGAAAATCGCGCTGGTCTACCACAACTCGGCCTATGGTAAGGAACCGATCCGTACGCTGGAAGAGCTGTCAAAAAAGCACGGCTTTGAACTGGTCGCCCTGCCAGTCGATCACCCGGGTCAGGAGCAGAAGTCGCAGTGGCTGCAAATCCGCCGTGATCGTCCTGACTATGTCCTGATGTGGGGCTGGGGGGTTATGAACCAGGTTGCGGTACAAGAGGCTGCAAACATCCGGTTCCCGATGGAAAACTTCATCGGTATCTGGTGGTCCGGTTCTGAAAACGATGTGCTGCCAGCGGGCGAAGCCGCCAACGGCTACAAGGCGCTGACCTTCCACAACGTAGGCACGGACTTCCCGGTCTTTGACGACTTGCAGACACACGTGGTCGACGCAGGCAAGGCGGCTGGTGCGGGCGATCAGGTTGGTACGGTTCTGTACAACCGTGGTCTTTATGCCGCCGTCCTTGCTGCTGAAGCCATCAAGAAAGCCCAGGAAATCTCGGGCAATGCGGAAATAACTCCGGCCGAGATGCGCGCTGGCATGGAAGCGTTGGAGATGACCGAAGAGAAGATGGCCGAACTGGGCTTGGCGAACTTTGGTCCGACCTTCTCGGTTTCATGCGAAAACCATGGCGGTGACGCCCTTGTGGGTGTGACGCAGTGGGATGCAGCGAACAAGACCTGGACGCTGATCTCGGACTTCAAGCAGACCGATGGTGAAGTGATCGGCGCGCTGATCGATGAAGATTCTGCAGCCTATGCAGCAGAAAACAACATTGAAGGGCGTTGCTAATATAGCGCTTTGAACAAACCGGGGCGGCGGCAGACCGCCGTCCCGAACCCCACACTCGCTTAAGGACATGCGCAGATGCTGGATACGGCACAAAACACTGACACCAAGTCGGAAACCCTGCTTGAGGTCAACAATATCGAGGTGATCTACAATCACGTGATCCTCGTTCTGAAAGGCGTCAGCCTGACTGTGCCCAAGGGCGGTATCACGGCCCTGCTGGGCGGTAACGGCGCAGGAAAAACGACGACGCTCAAGGCGGTGTCGAACCTTTTGCATTCCGAGCGGGGTGAAGTCACCAAGGGAACGATCGAATATCGCGGGACCAGCGTTCACGAAAGCGACCCTGCCGATCTGGTGGAAAAAGGCGTCATCCAAGTGATGGAAGGCCGCCATTGTTTCGAACACCTGACGGTCGAGGAAAACTTGCTGACGGGCGCCTATACCCGCAAGGATGGCAAGGCCGCCATCCAGAAGGACCTTGAACTGGTCTACACATATTTTCCCCGTCTGAAAGAACGCCGCCGGTCGCAGGCAGGCTACACTTCGGGTGGTGAGCAACAGATGGTTGCAATGGGCCGAGCTTTGATGTCACGGCCCGAGACGATCCTCCTGGACGAACCCTCGATGGGTCTTGCGCCGCAGTTGGTCGAAGAGATTTTCGGCATCGTGAAGGACCTGAACGAAAAAGAAGGCGTGTCCTTTTTGCTGGCAGAACAGAACACCAATGTGGCTCTAAGGTTTGCGCATTACGGCTATATTCTGGAATCCGGGCGTGTGGTGATGGACGGCCCCGCCGCCGATCTGCGTGAAAATCCGGACGTGAAAGAATTTTATCTGGGCATGTCCGACGAAGGCCGCAAAAGCTTCCGTGACGTGCGGTCTTACCGCCGCCGCAAGAGGTGGTTGTAAGCGAATGGAGGATCTGGCGATGACCTACTACGACGCTCTCGAAACCCGATCAGCCGATGAACGCTCCGCCGATCAGGCACAGGCGCTGCGTACTCAGATTAACCGCGCCCTGTCCGCTCCGGGCTTTGCCGCGCATCTGGCCGATGCGGATACCAACTCGGTGACCTCGGTCGACGATCTGGTCAAATTGCCTGTGCTACGGAAATCGGACTTGGCAGCGGCGCAGGCGTCCCGCCCGCCATTTGGCGGATTCACCGTCAAGCCGGCGCGGCACTTCCATCATGTGTTTCAGTCGCCCGGTCCAATATATGAACCTGGCAGTACGGATCATGATTGGTGGCGCATGGGGCGTTTCCTGAACGCCGCCGGCGTCGGACCCGGAGATATCGTGCAAAACTGTTTCGGCTATCACCTCACGCCAGCTGGTATGATTTTTGAGAGTGGCGCGCGCGCGGTAGGGGCCGCTGTGCTGCCAGCGGGTACCGGTCAGACCGAATTGCAGGTGACCGCGGCACGCGATGTGGGCTGCACGTCTTATGCGGGCACGCCGGACTATCTGAAGGTCATTCTGGACAAAGCAGATGAGATGGGCGTGGCCCTGAACTTCTCAAAGGCTGTTGTAGGCGGCGGCGCGCTGTTCCCATCTTTGCGTCAGGGCTATGCTGATCGGGGTATTTCCTGCCTGCAATGCTATGCCACGGCCGATCTTGGCAACATCGCCTACGAGAGCGCCGCCATGGAAGGGATGATCATTGACGAACTTGTCCTTATCGAGGTTGTCACCCCCGGCACCGGAACACCAGTAGAGCCGGGTGAGGTGGGTGAGGTTGTGGTGACCTCTCTGAACCCTGATTACCCGCTGATCCGCTTTGCCACGGGTGATCTGTCCGCGATCATGCCGGGCGTGTCGCCCTGTGGGCGGACCAATCTGCGTATTAAAGGCTGGATGGGTCGCGCAGATCAGACCACCAAGATCAAGGGTATGTTTGTGCGCCCTGAACAGGTGGCAGCATTGGTCGATAAGCACGAGGAAATCGTCAAAGCCCGGGTCATCGCCGCGCGTCAGGGAGAGATGGACACGATGACCGTCCAGATCGAAAGTGTGGGAGGCGACGATATGGCCTATGCCAAATCTGTGGTCGAAGTGCTGAAACTGAAAGGCGCAATCGAGGTCGTAACCCCCGGATCACTGCCGAAGGACGGGTTGGTGATCGAGGATCAGCGCGTTTACGAATAACCCCGAGCCATGTCTGCGGCAGTATGTGCCGCAGATTTGTTTTTCCTGCACTGGTGTTTCTTAGCATTTTGGTCGATTAAAGGCTGATCAATAGCCAACGCCAGTTACAATCTAGGTCCATGGCCGAAATCGACTATTCAGAACACGGGAAACGCAATCGTGGCGCGCTGGGCACCCGGATGGTGGCCACTGTGGCCTGTATGGTAGCAGCGGCTTGTCTTCTGCCGATGGTTGCGGTTGTTCTGGCGGCGGTGACGGGGGGTACGGAAACGGTCTCGCATCTGTTCGAGACGGTTCTACCCGGGTATGCACTGACAACCGTGATCCTTGTCGTTCTGGTGGCTATCGGCACGTTCTCTATCGGGGTTGGCGCGGCGTGGCTGGTGACGATGACACGCTTTCCCGGTGTGCGCTTTCTGGAAATTGCACTGGTCCTGCCGTTGGCTTTTCCGGCCTATGTTCTGGCTTATGCCTATACGTTTATTCTGGATCACCCCGGTATCGTGCAGACCACACTGCGCGACGTGACGGGTTGGGGGCCGCGCGATTATTGGTTCCCGGAAATCCGCTCGACCGAGGGCGCGGCGGTGATGCTGATCCTAGTGCTCTACCCTTATGTCTATTTGCTGGCGCGGGCCGCGTTTCTGCAGCAAAGTGCCACCGCTTTTTTGGCCGCTCGTGCGCTGGGCAAAAGCCCGTGGTTGGCATTCTGGCACGTGTCTTTGCCGATGGCCCGCCCGGCCATTGCCGGTGGTGTCCTGCTGGCCATCATGGAAACCATCGCCGATTTTGGAACCGTCGCCTATTTTGGCGTTCAGACCTTTGCCACGGGCATCTACACAAGCTGGTTCTCGATCGGCGACCGGGCGGGTGCGGCGCAGTTGGCTTTGTGCCTGCTGGGCTTTGCGCTGGTCATGGCTGTGGCCGAGCGGACGCAGCGCGGCAAGGCAAAGTACTATCAGGCAGGCAAAAGCCATGCCCCGCTGCCCTCGGCGCAGCTTAAGGGCTGGCAATCCGCAGCAGCCATAACCTTGTGCGCTATTCCAGTGGTGCTGGGTTTTTTGCTGCCGGTCTTCATCCTGATCCAGATGGGTCTGACCTCTGAACAAAACCTGCTGTCTCGGCGATATATCGGGTTCATTCAAAACTCGCTGACACTTGCCGGAGTGGCCGCCGTGGTTACGGTCTGCGCCGCTATCTGTGTTGGGTTCTTTCAGCGACTTCGTCCGGGTCGGGGATCATCGACCACAGGCTATCTGGCGCGGTTGGGCTATGCGGTGCCCGGCGGCGTGATCGCTGTTGGCCTGATGGTACCCTTCGCCAGATTCGACAACGCGCTGGATTCGTGGATGCGCCAAACGTTCGACGTCTCGACTGGTCTGCTGGTGACGGGTTCGATCTGGTTGCTGGTGGCGGCTTATATGGTGCGATTTCTTGCGGCAGCGCTCAGCGCGTATGAAGGCGGGCAGAGTACAGTGCACGCCAATATGGATGCTGCGTCCCGGTCTTTGGGCCAATCGCCGCTGGGCACCTTGCGCCGTGTGCATTTGCCAATCCTGACACCCTCGTTGCTGACGGCCTTGCTGATCGTGTTTGTGGACGTGATGAAAGAGCTGCCCGCGACCTTGATCATGCGCCCATTCAACTTTGATACGCTTGCGGTCCAGGCCTATCGTCTGGCCTCGGACGAACGGTTGGAGGGGGCAGCGGTTCCCTCGCTTGTGATCCTGGCAGTTGGGCTTTTGCCGGTGATTCTGATCTGTCGGCAAGTTGGGCGGCGGTAGGACGAAACGATTCAAAATTACCACACCTGTTGGCACCGGACTTGATTCAAATGCGTTTTCCGGCAAGGCTGAGGGTATGAACATGCAGCCTCCCAGCCGGTTTTCTGCAAACTCGGCCCAGATGCCCGTCGCGTTCGACCGGCGCGAGATGTCACATATACTGTCTGTCTATGGCAAGATGGTCGCCGCCGGAGAATGGCGTGACTATGGCATTTCCAACCTGCGCGATATGGCGGTTTTTTCCATTTTCAGACGTACGGCAGAGCATCCGATCTACCGGGTCGAAAAACACCCTCGTCTGCGGTCCAAACAGGGGATGTATTCGGTGATCGGAATGGACGGGCGTATCTTGAAGCGAGGCCATGACCTGCGCACCGTGCTGCGCGTGTTGGAACGCAAGCTGATCCGGTCGGTTGACCTTGATTAGAGCCTTTTGTGGGCTGTTACAGACCCGTCGCCCTGCTCCAGAATCCGTGTGATTGCTTGATCCATCGGCTCGAACGTCACGTCCATGTGGTAGGCGTTGGCATGAAGCAGCATGTTCTCGCCATAGACCCATGCCACGTGGCCTTTCCAGAACAACAGATCCCCGCGCTTTGGTTCAGTCCCGGCAGGCAGCGCCATACCCAGTTCGCGTTCCTGATCGCTGCTATCACCGGGGCAGGGTATGCCGCAGGCCAGCAAACCGGCCTGAACCAACCCGGAACAATCAATACCGAAGCGACTGTTTCCCCCCCAAAGATAGGGTGTGCCCAGAAACAGCTCGGCCACCGCTACGGGATCGGTCAGGTGAGTTGCGCTGAGTTTGGCGTGAATCGCCGGAATGAACCCCAGTTCTGTTTCCAGAAACCTATTCTGTTCCGACAGCACGCATAATTTGCTGCCGAAACTCAGCGATACGCGGTCCTGGCTTTTCATGTCGGGCTGTTTATAGGCATGTGTCGCGGGCGCGGTGACCCAGTGGGTCTGTTGCGCCTCAGGTCCCAACTGATCGGACCTGACCCAACCGGGATAGCCGTCCTTGTCCGAGGTGATCCGGCTCCATCCATCGGTTTTGTCAACAACATCTACCGGGTCGCCAAACAACAGCTGCCGGTCCCTAGGGCCATTCGGGCTGCGCAACAAATCAACAACCGGATTTACGACGCGCAGGCGGGTCATAGGTTCAGAATCTCGGGCAGGGCGGTCAGCAAGGCACGCGGCCCTTGGCCCAGACCGCCTTTGCTGCGTCCGGGGGCCTTGCTGGGCTGCCAGGAATAGATGTCGAAGTGCATATAGCGGCTGTCACCCACAAAGCGGCGCAGGAACAAGGCCGCGGTGATCGAGCCTGCGAACCCACCTGATGGAGCATTGTCCAAATCAGCAATGCCGGGTTCGATCATCGCCTCATAGGGTTCATGGAAAGGCATCCGCCAGACAGGGTCGGCCGATTGCCGACCAGAGTTGGCCAGCGCGTCTGCCGCGCCATCGTCATCGGTGTAAAAGGGCGCCAGATCGGGGCCAACTGCTACGCGTGCGGCACCGGTCAGCGTCGCCATCGAGATGATCAGGTCAGGTTCACCCTCATCCGCCAGAGCCAATGCGTCGGCCAGAACCAGCCGCCCTTCGGCGTCGGTGTTGTTGATCTCAATCGTCAGACCCTTGCGCGAGGTCAGGATATCCCCCGGACGGAAGGCGTTCCCCGCGACCGAGTTCTCGACCGCCGGGATCAGCACCCGCAGTTGTACAGGCAGCTTTAGTGCCATGATCATCCGCGCCAGACCCAGCACATTGGCCGCGCCGCCCATGTCCTTTTTCATCAAGGACATCGAATTCCCTGGTTTCAGATTCAGCCCGCCGGTGTCAAAGCACACACCCTTGCCGACAAGGGTCAGTTTGGGCCCGGTGTTGCCCCATGTCATCTCGATCAAGCGCGGAGCTTGCGCGGCGGCGCGTCCGACAGTGTGAATCAGCGGGAAATTTTGATCCAACAGGTCGTCGCCTTTGATTACCAAACAGGACGCGCCGAATTCCTGCGCCAAATCCTCGGCTGCGGCCTGCAACTGATCCGGTCCCATGTCCGAGGCCGGTGTGTTGACCAAATCGCGGGTCAGCGCCTCGGCTCTGACCAGCGCCTCAATTCGCACGGCATCAACACCCTCGGGTGCAACGAGTCGCGCCTTGGCGGGTGATTGATTGGTGTAACGGTTAAAGGCATATCCTGTGAGCAGCCAACCAAGGCACTCGTTGCTTATCGCATCAGCGGGCACACCTGATGCGATGTGATAGGTTCCCTTCCGCAAGGCTTCGGCCGCCGCTGCCAACGGGAACCGTTTGCGCGCGCGCTTGCTGCTGTTTCCGTAACCCGCCAAGGCCATTTCAGGCGCACCATCTGATTGCGGGATCAGCAGTGCCTGTCCCATGGCCCCGGTGAATCCATTGGCCTCGACCCACGATGCGATGTGGCTTGGCTGGTCTTGCAGCCAATTGTCGAGATCGGGTTGCGAAATGACATGCAGCGGAACAGAGGGTTCGGACGGCGAAGCGAAGGACAGGATCATGGGTATCTCGGCTGGTTCGAATTGCGCCCAGCCTAGCCGCCCACGATCCGTCCGCAAGCCCCGTCAGAGGGAAAGATCCTGCTGATCCCAGATCACGGTCAGCGTTTCTCACCTACACGGATCAGGCGCGACAGGGTGGCACCCGTCGCGACCGCATCCCCGGCATCCACAGATTGCGCCACATCACCGGCGACTCGGGCCAGCGCGGTCATGCCAATCTGTTCGGCTATGGCCACCAATGACCGGGCGCATTTGCGCAGCGAAGCCCAGTCGCGCTGACGCCAAAATCGCTCGCAGTTTGACAGGCGCACGGCCAATTCCTCGACCGTACGGCACAATACATCCAATGCGTTCTTGTCGCCCAATTGGCGATACAGCCCGTTCAAGCGGTCCGTATCCAGCCGAACGGTTTCCTTTTGTTCAAGCGTGACAATTTTATCCACCACATCTACCCCAATTCTCTACGCCCCCACGGCATAGTTGGACATTGGCGGTAGAATCCTTTGCAAAACCTTGCGTCGATGCTGGAAAATGGGTCGAATTTTCTGCGAATTCAGGTTACAGCAGCCGACAGACAAAAGAACGGGGACATGAGAATGGACTTAGCCAAACCTCTGCCGACCTATCTGGTCAAGCGGTACCACGGATGGAAAGCCACCACCTATTCGGAGAACCAGGTCTGGTATCGCCGCCTGGCCACTGAAGGGCAGCGCCCGCGTGCGATGGTGATTTCGTGCTGTGACAGCCGGGTTCATGTGACATCGATCTTCGGTGCCGATCAGGGCGAGTTCTTTATTCACCGCAATATCGCAAACCTTGTGCCGCCTTACGCCCCTGATGGCGATCACCACGGTACCAGTGCGGCAATCGAATATGCGGTCACGGCACTGAAAGTCGCGCACCTGATCGTTCTAGGCCACTCGCAATGCGGAGGTGTTCAGGGCTGCATCGACATGTGCAAGGGAAAAGCCCCGCAACTGGAGGCGAAAGAAAGCTTTGTTGGCCGCTGGATGGACATCCTGAAACCGAAATATGAATTGGTTGCCGATGTTGAAGACAGCGTCGATCAGGCACGGCAGTTTGAACGGCAGGCAGTCGTGGCATCGCTGGAGAACCTGATGACCTTTCCCTTCGTTTCCTCTGCAGTAGATGACGGCTCGCTGAGCTTGCATGGGCTGTGGACCGACATCGGTGAAGGTGGCCTGCAATGCTATGACCCGGCCGAGAAGAAATTCGTGGTTGTCTAAACGGTCTGACATCTGAGAGTTTTCGAATGGCGCGGATCAGGTCTCTGATTTCGCGACATTTTTTGCTATGATCGAAACAACACTCTTTCGATCAGGAGCGCGTCATGCGATTCATAAAACGTATTTTCATCACTCTGCTTGTTCTTATTCTGGTTCTGGTTGGTGTGTCTTACCTTTTGCCGGGCAAGGCCGAACTGTCCCGCAGCATCATGATCAATGCACCCGCCAGCGCGATCTTTCCTTACGTGAATTCGATGCAGGAAACTGAAAAATGGTCACCTTGGTTGACGCGCGATCCCGAAACCCAGCTGTCCTACAGCGGCCCTGAGGCAGGTGTCGGCAACACCTTGAATTGGGCATCTGAACACCCTCAGGTTGGTACTGGGTCACAGGAAATCGTCGAAAGCGTTCCGGATCAAACCGTCAAAACGGCGATTGATTTCGGTCCGATGGGGTCCGCATCGGCCTCCTTCGATTTAACGCCCGAGGGTGATCAGACTCAAGTGACTTGGGGGTTCGAATCCGATCTAGGCATGAACCCCATGTCACGCTGGATGGGCCTGATGATGGATAAATGGGTCGGCGGAGATTACGAGCGCGGTCTGACAAATCTCAAGGCATTGGTCGAGGGGCAGGGGTAGACTGTTTGCGAAACTCTACTTTGCAACAAGTTGACATTACCGGTTTTCGGCGGATTGAGGAGACCGTTGTGCGACCTTGAGCTGAGATTTGGAAGCGTCTGAAATCCTGTTCCATGCGTTTCTCAGAATTGCCCTGTATTGCTTCAATGGCCGCTCAAAAAGGGCGGCAAATCCGAAACAGATCGCCAGAGTAAGACCAAGCAACCAGAGATCATATCCTAACAGATCTTCCGGCAAAACAGCGTCGAGAAGATGCAGTGTTGGGTAATGCACAAGGTAGAGCGAAAAGCTGCCCCCAGCTATCCAACGTATGCTGCGAGAGGTGAGGCTTTTGTTCCGCATCGGCAGGTCTGCGGTAAGCACTCGGACACCGTGCAGGTGCATTGCAATACAGATTGCAATAGCTGTGTTCCAAAGTACTTCATCGGAGTAGACAAGTACTGCGTCATGGTTGTGATGTTTAATAGCCTGAATCGTGATGTTCTCTAAAGTCTCGGGTACACCGGTCATCTTCAATGCAACCAAGATTAGGATGCTGCCAATGGCCACAAACCATGCTTTAATTCGCGCATAGCTCGAATGTGTATCTGGAGTCTTTTTCCAAACCAAAACACCTATCAACCAGGCTGGGAACATTGCCAACACTGGTATTCCAACCAGTAGGGCAATCAAAGCAACGATGACAATGCGTAATGGGCCTTTAAGGAAGACGATGCTGCCAAACAGTAGGTAAAACCCAACTTCGTAACTCAGCGACCATATTGGTCCGTTTGTGCCCAACCGGACCCAATCGGAAATGCCGGTCCAAAGGTTAGTGATAGTCAAACCCCGCCAAAAAAATTCGCCCACCGGCAGAGATGAATAGTACAAATCTGGATATGCTGTCATGTCGACCCGTGTACCGATTGCGTCAAATATAATGGTCAGGAAAAGCGCTGGGACGAGCACTGAATATATCCTAGAGATACGGTTGAATGCATATCGTCCAAGTGTCTGATCCCGACCTGCCGCATAGGCGATCACGACGCCAGACAGAACGAAGAACACTGCAACAGCATCGCTGGCAACGTTCCAATCACGCAAGAAATAATAGTCCCCACGGGTGAATCGAATGTGCGCCATATGGCCAACCAAAACAGTAAACGCAGCGCTCGCACGCAGAAAGTCCAGCCATAGGGAAAAGCCAGGTTGTATCGATTCTGTGTTTGGCGCGACCGTTTGCGTCATGCCCGCGGATGTACCAATCCGCCCCTCGATCGCATCCCAACTCTCTTTAAATGGAAGAATGAGTGCTGCGGTCAGCGAGGGGTAAGGCTGATCGATCGGCTTTCCGGCTCCATCCGATACACCGAATGTAAGTTTTTCTTGCTCCGATGGGATGTATAGCGTGCCAAACATCCAGTCCCACAGTGCGAACATAGAGCCATAGTTTTTGTCGTGATGCTTGGTAGCAACTGAATGGTGGATTTGATGTTGTGCCGGTGAAATCAGAATATGCTCGATTACGCGGCCATAGCTAATCCAGATATGACTGTGTCGAAAATTTGCACTCAATGCGTTGAACAGGAAGTACAGCGCATTGGCACCACCGATCGTCAGTATATTGATATCACCAAGAAAAACATAAAGGCACAATCCCTGAACGACACCCACAACAATTGAAATCAGAAAATTCCGAAGCAAAGGCTCAATGGGGTGTACCCGCTGAACGGTAAGCGGCGTAAGGACATCCGCCGAGTGATGTACTGCGTGGAATGGCCATAGAAATTTCATCTCATGGTGGGCGCGGTGTGCCCAGTATTTACAGAAATCGCTCGAGGCAACAATTATTAGGGTAGCCACAACAGCTTGTGCCCAACCCGACTGAGCAGGCTCATATTCGTCACCGCCGAGCAAGTTAAGCAGGGCATAGGCCACAGTTGTTGGAAAAAACAACGCCCCAAAAATTCCAAACGCGGCAAACGCCCTGCTGGCAAAAAATAGCTTAACATCAAGCAGGTTAGACCGATGCGAATAGACGTATTTGGGGACAAGCCACTTTGAAAATTTGCCCGGGCTTCCACGGTACCGCCAGATGAAGTATGCGATGATCACAGAGCAGCTGATGTAAAAGATTGAATACCGCACGTTTAGATCGATCGGTGCGCTAAGAACACCCTCAAGAAATGAATTTAATGCATCCAAAATCAGTACTTTCTTAGCGTTTTCTTAAGAATAGTTCCACAATGCGGCATCAATTGGGCTTTTCGTCGACCGAACGCGGGCAACACAGCGCATTGTTTCCGGCGCCTAAGCAACTCAAAAAAGCTCTAAAAAAACCCCGCCTACAATGTGACGGGGTTGGTGGAGCAAAATTCTATGGAATAGTGTCAGCCCTTCTTCAGAACCTCACGGCCCAGAAGTTCCGCAATCTGCACTGCATTCAGCGCTGCACCTTTGCGCAGGTTGTCCGAGACGCACCACAGGTTGATACCATTTTCAACGGTCGAGTCCTGGCGGATACGGCTGATGAACGTGGCAAAATCGCCTGCGCATTCGATCGGCGAGACGTAGCCACCGGCCTCGCGCTTGTCGATTACCATGATGCCCGGTGCTTCGCGCAGGATATCGCGGGCTTCGTCTTCGTCCAGGAACTCTTCGAATTCGATGTTCACGGCCTCAGAGTGGCCAACAAAGACTGGAACGCGGACGCAGGTGGCTGTGACCTTGATCGACGAGTCGACGATCTTTTTGGTCTCGACCACCATCTTCCACTCTTCCTTGGTCGAGCCGTCTTCCATGAAGACGTCGATCTGGGGAATGACGTTGAAGGCGATCTGCTTCTGGAACTTGTTTGGTGGCACGTCCGTAGTGGGATTATAGATCGCCTTGGTCTGATCCCACAGCTCGTCCATGCCTTCTTTCCCGGCACCAGACACCGACTGATAGGTCGACACGACAACGCGCTTAATCTTGGCGCGGTCATGCAGCGGCTTCAGCGCGACAACCATCTGCGCGGTCGAGCAGTTGGGGTTGGCGATGATGTTCTTGTTTTTGTAGTCGTGGATCGCCTGCGGGTTACATTCCGGCACGATCAGCGGAATGTCCGGGTCATAACGATAGAGCGACGAGTTATCGATCACCACGCAGCCGGCTTTGGCCGCCTTGGGGGCGTAGACCTTGGTCGCCTCGGACCCTACGGCAAACAGCGCCATGTCCCAACCGGTGAAATCGAACGTATCCAGATCCTTGGTCGTGAGTGTCGTGTCGCCAAAGCTTACTTCGGTGCCCAGCGAACGACGGCTTGCCAGAACAGCAAGTTCATCGACGGGGAACTGGCGTTCAGCCAGAATGTTCAGCATTTCGCGGCCCACGTTACCCGTGGCGCCGACGACTACGACGCGATAGCCCATTTCATGTCTCCAATGTTAAGGACGCGCGTTCATAGCCGCGTTGCAGCAAATAAAAAAGAGTTTTCGGGGTTTATTTCGCGCAATGACACCGATTTGACGTGGCGCATCGCCTCAGGTGTCGGTCAAAAGGCGTTCATATAGCGCCACAAGCGTCTTTGCCTCACCACTGATGTCGAAATTCTGCTCGACATGGACGCGGGCGACGGCTCCAGAACGCGCAAGGGAATCGCGGTCGGACAACAACTGGGCGGCGGCTTCGGCCAGCGCGGGGATATCACCGGGTTCGACCACACGGCCCAGCGACGGGTCGGTGACGATCTCGGAGAACGCGCCTACATCCGTGGCAACAACCGGCACGCCGCAAGCCATTGCTTCCAGCGGCGTCAGGCCGAACCCTTCCCACCGTTGCGGGGCAATGAACAGGTCCAGCACCTGATACCATTCGGCGATCTGATCGACGGTCACCTCGGGCATGAACAGAATGCGGTCGGACAGGCCCGCCTTGGCGACCTTGTCTTTCAGTTCGGCCAAGAAGCTGGTGTGCTTTTCCGTGGCGCGGCCCATGACGATGCCATGGACGTCGTCGAAGCGGCCGCACAGGTCGATCATTGCGTCGACAAAGGCATCGGTGCCCTTCTGGTGACGAATGCGGCCATAGCAGCCCAGCAATAGACCATCTGGCAAACCCAGCCGCGCCCGAACTGCGGCTTTGTCTTCGGGCGGTGTGAAATCCTGCAAGTTGATGCCATGCATGATGACTTGCGCATCCCTCTCCAGATACCCGGCGGTTTTGCGCGAAGTCGCGACGACCGCGTCCATTTTGTCGATCAGCCATTTGGTGTAGCCGCTATGCGCGCGTTGCGAGGCGCTGGTGAACAGCAGCTTCAATCGCAGCCGCAGCACATTGCGCAGGATCAGGCCCAGCAGCATCTCGGTATTGCGGCGCGCGTGCCAGACACGCAGCGTTTTGCGCGACAGAAAGGGCAGGTGGCCCAGCGGGATATGTGGGATGTCATCCGGCAGACCCGGCCCGGTGGCCGCGATGTCGATCCATTGCACTTGCAGCGGCACCAACCGGGCAATCGTCGCGGTCACACCCGAAAGTCTGCGTTTGAGGTTGGGGGCAATGACGCGCGGGTCGGACATGGACACTCCTGGCAGTTCCAGCGTTAGTCGACGCTGTCGCGGCTGAACAAATAGATCACGCAGCCGATGGCCAGCGTGACCGCAAAAAAGCCGAATATCGCTGTGTAGGGCGCGGTCGGGCTGATGTCCACCGTGGCGGCATGGATGCGGCCGGTGACGAATTGCGCCAGTCCTACACCGCCAATGCCGAAGAGGTTCAGCAAGGTCATGCCGCGCCCAACCAGATGCGGCGGAACAAAGGCCCGTCCATGAGCCATGATGACCGGGAAGCTGGCCCCCAGAAACCCGATCGCTGCCATCAGGACAACCGCCAGCCAAACTGCGTTGTCGACCCAAAAGCACATCAGAACCAGCCCCACTGTGCCCAGCGCGTTGCCGCCAAAGATCACCCATTTTCGGGTGCCCAGCATTCGATCGAGCGGCCCATACGCAAAGGTACCTGCAATCATCGCCGCCCCCATGATCAGGGTCGCTGTCCCGATCTGGGTGGTGCTAAGGCCGAAGATATCGCTGAGGTATGGCCCGGCCCAAAGGCCGCGCGTCGCCGCCGACGGGGCATAGGCCACCAGCATCAGCGGCAAGATCGCCCACAGGGCGGGCTCTTTCAGCAGGTCCAGCACCGATCCCCTGTGTTCGGTCTCGACACGTTTGGGATCATGCACGCTGAACCAGATGCCCAACGCGATCGCGGCGGAAAAAACGGCCAGCGTCCCCATCGTGGCCCGCCATCCCATCAGCTCGACCGCCAGCGCAGTAGGGTACGAGGCAACCAGATTGCCGACCGATCCAACGCCCAGCATGACAGCCGCCAAAGTGGCGAAGCGGGCAGGTGGGAATTCGCGGGCGAAGATATAGTAAGATGCCATCAACACCGGTGAGCAGCCGACCCCGATCAATCCCATGGCGATGGCGATGTGAAATGGGGAGCTGGATAGGGCAAACAATGCCGCTCCGCCGGCACCACCGACCAGCAGCAAGACCGCCGCCGTCAGGCGCGGTCCAACTCGGTCCAGTGCCCAGCCTACGGGCAACTGCATGGCGGCAAAGATCAGAAACCAAAGACCGGACGCAAAGGCCAGATCCTCGGGTGTGGCCCCGATATCGCGCCCCAGATCAACACTGAGAACCGCGAGAAAGGCGCGAAAGAACTGGCTGAGCACATAGCCCAGGCACAACACCACCAGACCTGCCTTCATGAAAACCCTCTCCCCCAAACCGGCGAAGAAATGCTTGGCACGTCACGGTGCCACACACAAGCGCGTGTGCTATACTGATTTTGCCGGACAGTGATCACATTCGGGCTATCCTTGACCCTACCGTTTATCCGAGGTGCCAATGAAAGACGCCCAGGCCGCGTTCTATGACAGTCTTCCCCTGTTGCGGGACTTTACCCGTTTGGTGGATCCGGCGCGTTTCTCTGCTGTTCCGGGCGATTGGGCGTTGGGTGTGGCTGATATCGTCGACTCCACCGGTGAGATTGCAAAAGGACGATACAAGACGGTCAACATGGTCGGCGCGGCGGTGATCTCGGGCATGATCAACGCGCTCCACGGCAAGGAGTTCCCTTATGTTTTTGGCGGCGACGGTGCCGGATTCGCCGTTCCCGCAAGTGAGATCGACACCGCCAAAGCGGTATTGGCGGACCTCAGGCGCTGGGCGGACGCAGAATTCTCGATCTCGCTACGCGCGGCGTTGGTTCCGGTTGCCGAAATTCGTAAGGTAGGAAAAGACCTGCGGGTCGCACGCTATGCGCCGTCTGATGGGGTGGATTACGCCATGTTCTCGGGTGGCGGGTTGGCCTGGGCTGAGGCGCAGATGAAGGCTGGTACCTTTATGGTGCCGCCTGCCAAACCTGGTGCACAGCCCGACCTAACCGGTTTGTCCTGCCGGTGGTCCAACAGCAAGGCACGCAATGGTCAAATCGTCTCGGTCGTCGTTCAGCCCACAGCAAATGCAACCGAGAGTGACTTTGCGGATTTGGCCCGCTCGGTTCTGTCAGCTTCGGAGGGGTTGGAGCGTTCGGGTCATCCAGTACCAGAAGATGGCCCGCCGATCAGCTGGCCACCGCCGGATGTTGGCCTGGATGCCCGCGTATCACGAGCTGGGAACAATTTGTTGCTGCAGCGGATCAAATTGCTGGGCCAGAACTTTTTGATCGCCCTGTTGTTCACATCGGGCAAACGGTTGGGCAATTTCGAACCCGGCCATTACAAGCGCATGGTCAGCCGCAACGCCGACTACCGTAAATTCGATGATGGGCTGAAAATGACGCTGGATTGTGACGCTGCCACGTTGACGCAAATCCGGATGATGCTTGAACAGGCACGCGGACAGGGCAAGATCCGCTATGGGCTGCATGCGCAAGACGAGGCAATGATGACCTGTATCGTCCCCTCGGCGACGCGCGACGATCATGTTCACTTTGTGGATGGGGCATCGGGTGGTTATGCGCAGGCCGCGGCCACCATGTACGCCTGACGCGCTATTTCGCCTTCCATTTCGCCGCCAGCGCCCGGGATGCCTGCGCCAGCAACATCACATCAATGCCGACCGCAAGAAACTGTGCGCCCATTTCATAATAGGCTTGGCTGGCCTCGTCATTGGTGCCCAGAATGCCGGGCGCTTTGCCCGCGGCCCTGATCTTTGTGATGGCATCCGCAATGACAGCGCGCACTTCCGGCGCTGCGTTGTTTCCTTGATATCCCATGTCGGTGGACAGATCCGCTGGGCCGATAAACACTCCGTCGACGCCTTCGACCTTCAGGATATCATCCAGTGCGGCCATCCCGGCGCGGTTTTCCACTTGAACCAAAAGGCAAATTTGATCGTCTGCAGATTGAATGTACTCGGGGATTGAGCCGTACATTGTCGCCCGGGCCGCACCGGCCCCTACGCCGCGCACACCTGATGGCGGATAGTGGCAGTCCCGAACCAACTGTTGCGCCTGATCGGCGGTTTCGACCATCGGTACCAGAACGGTTTGCGCCCCGGCATCCAGCACCATCTTGATCAAAGCGGTGTCGCCAACCGGAACCCGCACCACCGGATGCGAGGAGCTGGCAGCCAACGCCATAAGCTGATCACGGATTGATCGGATATCGTTCGGCGCGTGTTCACCGTCAATGACCAGCCAGTCGAATCCGGCGGTGCCCATAATTTCGGCAGTGATGGATTCCGCAAAACTCATCCAGCAGCCTATCTGCCGATCACCCTGTATTAGAGCCTGTTTGAAGCTGTTTTTTGGGACTGGCATGGCCGGGCCTCCTGTTTATGTCAGTGTGCGGGCGATTTCGGTTATGACGTCATAGGCCATTCGAACATCGTCTTCGGTGGTTTCGAACTGACCGGCCTGAAAACGGATCACCCGATCACCATCCACGCGGGTTTGCGTCAAATAGATGCGGCCGTCGTCATTGATGGCGTTCACCAGGCGCAGGTTCAAATCGTCCAGGTCTGTTTGGCCCGTCGGTGCATAGCGGAACGTCCACAATGACCACATCGGCTGTGTGACGATTTGGAAATCCGCCTCGCTCGCGAGCCGATCATGCAGCGCTACGGACCAGTTCACGTGATTGCGCAGGCGTTGGCGCAACCCTTCCAGCCCATATGCCCGGATCACGAACCATAGCTTGAGCGCCCGGAACCGACGGCCAAGTGGCACAGACCATTCCGAATAGTTGATGATACCGTCCTTGCCATGGGTCTTGAGGTATTCAGGGCTGATCGCCAGCGTCTGCACCAGATCATCGGGGTCTTTCAGGAAATGCGCACAGCAATCGAACTGCACACCCAGCCATTTATGCGGGTTGAAAACGATACTGTCGGCCTGATCCACGCCGGGCCAGTAGTGGCGGTATTCCGGGCAGATCATGGCCGATCCGGCCCAGGCCGCATCTACGTGGGAGTAAAGCCCGTATTCCTGGGCGATCTTCAAACATTCATCTACGGGATCCGTCGCCCCCGTTCCTGTACCGCCAACGCAAAGGATGACGCCCGCCGGATGCAAACCAGAGTCTAAATCGGACTGGATCGCTGCCTCCAGTGCTGCGGGATCCATCCCGCGCCAATCTCCCTTGATCGGAATCCGAACCAGATTGTCTTGCCCGATCCCCGCAACCCAAATGGCACGATCGACTGACGTGTGCACTTCGGCCGAGCAATAGACGCGCAGAGGGTTTTGCCCAAAAAGACCCTGTTGATTTCCCTGCCACTTCAACGCCTTTTCGCGCATCGTTAGCACAGCAGCCAATGTCGCTGACGAGGCGGAGTCTTGAATAACGCCAGCGAATCCCTCGGGCAGGTCCAGCGCGTGGCGCAACCAGTCCATCATCCGTGTTTCCATCTCGGTCGCAGCCGGTGACGTTTGCCACAACATACATTGCGGTGCGATGGCGCTGGCCAGAAACTCGGCTAGGACCGATGGGGCAGAGGCGTTCGAATTGAAATAGGCAAAGAACCTTGGATGTTGCCAATGGGTGATCCCCGGCATCACGATCTGTTCGAAATCCTGAAACACGTCCTCCAGTGGCTGTGCCTGCTCGGGTGGCCGCGCGGGCAGGGCGTTGAGGATATCCCCCGGCTCAGTCCGGGCGCGGACGGGTTTGTCACCTACAGTCAGGTGGTAATCCTGCGTCCACTCAGCAATTCGTTTGCCCCAATCCGAAAACTCATCCCACTTCATCTTAACCCTCAGATTTCTGCCAACCCCGGGATCGGACCGGGACTTAGTTTCTTTGTGCGTCCAGTGATCGTCATTCTGAAGAAAACGTCAATATTAATTGCTTTGTTTACTAATTTTGAGATGCGGCTCGAAGCTGCGGCGTGCCTAAAAGGGCAGTATATTGCACGTTCAAGTTACTGATATCATAACTAAAATTCTTGGACAGTTGCAGTTTGATCCAATTTGGGCAAAAATTCCAATATGACTAGAGACCTGCCTAATACGTCCCGCTCATTGCCGATTGCACTGCTGCGGGCGCGCGAAAGGGTCATGGGGCCCATTCGAAAAATGCTGGCTGATGCGGGTGTTACGGAACAGCAATGGCGCGTTCTGCGTGTTCTGAAAGAAGAAGGCCCTCAAGAGCCAACGCATATAGCGGATCGATCGTGCCTTTTGCTGCCCAGTCTGACGCGCATTCTGCAAAAACTGGAAGCCAAGGATTTGATCCGGCGCCGGGTCCATCCCGAGGATAAGCGTCGTCAGATCATCGATATCACGGCCAAAGGCGAAAAGATCATCCAAGACAACATGCAGGTGACACTACGTCTGGCTGAAGAGATCAAGACTCAGCTAGGCCCGGATCGGCACGAAGCGCTGCTGGACTTACTGAACGATCTGCATGATCTGAAGACCTGATTGCACGTCGCGCATGCAAAGGCTTTTGTCCCCGCCAGAGAAGTATGGATATCCTCCGGCGGGGTGGCCAGACTTTGACTGGACTGCGTGTCTGGCCCGCGGCCGGATGGATTTATCCGGCTCACACCTCAGAGAAACAGCCACCTGAAAATAAGCGGACATCCGGACGCAAAGACCGTGTGGGGGTACAGGTCTTTGGCCGTCGCTCTCTGATTCAGTTGCACTCGCCTACAGGCAAATCACCTGATCAGCGACGAGTGGATTTCGGATATCGCCAGGGAATGAGTGTCAAAACGATGGTGGCGTGATCCATGATACAACCAAAGGTAGCGCGCACCCAAGGCTTTCCAAGGCAAAACTTTGAATTGTGAACAGCCAGCCACGGGGCTAGTTCGCGTGATGGTGATGCCTGGCGCGAACCTGCATGGCTTGTTCAACTGGTCCTGCCAACTTAGAAACAAGCTGCAAGTTGCAGTTAGGGGGCTTTGATACCGGACAGCTTGTTTTCCTTACCCGACCCGATTTCGATCCCGGTTGAGGGTGAATTGTCGACCTATCCCGTGGGGCGCATTTTCTGTGTCGGCCGAAATTATGCGGCCCATGCGGCCGAAATGGGAAATGAGGTCGATCGTGAGGCGTCTTTCTACTTTACAAAATCTGCTCTGAACGCGGTTCTGTCGGGTGCAACCGTGCCTTATCCGCCTGGAACTGAGAATTTTCACCACGAGATGGAACTGGCGGTCGCGATCGGCAAACCCGTTTTCCGTGCGACGCGTGCCGATGCGCTGGATGCGGTTTATGGCTATGGTTGTTCGTTAGACATGACGCGCCGTGACCTGCAAGTCCGCGAACGGAATAAACAGCGCCCGTGGCATTTGGGCAAGGATCTGGAATACGGCACTGTGTTGGCCGCTTTGACCCGCACGGCAGATTGGTCCCCGGACGACAATAAACGCATTTATCATAACGCGAACGGGGAAACGCGACAGGACGCGACGCTGGAAGAGCTGATCTGGAAGATAGATGAGGTCATCTGCCATTTGTCCGGATACTATCACCTGCGGCCCGGTGATCTGATCCTGACTGGTACACCGGCTGGAGTTGGCCCGGTGTTGGTGGGCGATTTCCTGGAAGGCGGGATTGACGGGTTACAGTCTATCAGCCTGAGTCTGATCTGAAAAAAAGACCCTATTTAGGGTCCTTTAACCAATCACGGGCGAATTCCACGTTGTCCAGCCCGGCAAATCGTCGGACTCGGTCGAGCTCTGACTGCAACCTTTTGGTTCTGGCATCGGACCAGCGCACGGATCGTTCCGGCCATAAGGCGCTGATTTGCAGCGCCCCGCAATCCCGGTTGGCTTTCATGTCAATCCGCCCGATCAATCGGTCGCCCTCAAGCAACGGGAACACATAGTAACCGTAAGTGCGCTTTGGGGCAGGTACAAAAACCTCGATGCGATAGTGAAAGCCGAACAACCGTTCGGCACGGTTACGGTCGCGCAGCATGGGATCAAATGGGCTAAGGACCCGAATGCGGCCTGGGGGACGGGGTTCAGCCTCTGCATCCTCGGAAATGGTTGGTCGGGCGATCACTTTGCGCAGCTTGCCGTCCGCGCAAGTCACCTCGATCGCTTCCAATTTTCCCTGAATTAGACCCTGTTCACACCAAGATTTTGCCTCGCTTGTCGTGACAGTATCCCAAAACGCAGCCAATTCGCCCGAGGTTGCAAACCCCAACCGATCAAGCGCCGCGTTGCACAGCCAATCCACCGTCTCCTCGGCATCACAGGGCATATTGCCCAGGCAAAGATGCGTTTCGATCACCCGCTCAGTTAGATCATAGCGCTTTTGAAATCCTTGCCGCCCTATGACCGTCAGTGCGCCCGAGCGCCAAAGAAACTCCAGCGCCGTTTTTGACGGATGCCAGTCCCACCAGCCGCCGGACCCCTTTTTCTCGTCCTTGCCAACATCGGACGAGGATACTGGCCCGTGATCCCGTATATGTTGCAGAACGGTTGCAAATCGCTGCTCGAACCCGTCGCGGCGCCAGTTTTTCCATCGGGACTTCAGCAGATCTGCATCGCGCTGAAACCGCAAATGCCAGTGCGGATAAAACGCCATCGGAATGACAGCGGCGTCATGGGTCCAGTGTTCAAACAGCGCCTTGTCGCTTTCGTACAAGCGTTTGAGATTGCCTGCGCGATAGGATGGGCGCCGCGAAAACAGGATCATGTCATGGGCGCGCGCAACCGTGTTGATGCTGTCCAATTGCACAAAGCCAAGACGATGGATCAGGTCCAGCAATTCCGCGCCTTTTGCGCCGCCCGATGGCGGCTCGGCCAATGCATGACGATCCATGAACAGCGCGCGAGCTGTTCGGTTGTCCAGCCGTTGCAGCGCCACGCGTTCAGCGCCGCTTTAGGGTGTCGCCAAAGCTGATCTTGGGGGTCAGGGTCACACGCGTGTCGACCTCGGCATTGGGATCAGCCAATTGCGCCGCGATGATCTCTGCGGCTGTGCGTCCGATCTCCAACCTGCAGGCGTCCATTGTGGCCAATTTTCGCGGCAGACCCTGCAGAAGCTCGACATTGTTGAACCCGGCAAGGCCGATCTGTCCCGGCACATCAATACCCTGATCCAGCAGATACAGCAGCCCACCTGCACCGATCATGTCATTGGAGTAATAGAGGAAATCCAGATCGGGGGACCGTTCCAGCATGGTCTGGGTCATCTCACGCCCTTTGGCCAGGGCCGATCCACCAGAGTAGAATTCGCGATCCTCGATCTCAACCCCGTGTTTGCCCAGAACTTCGGTGAAGCCTTCGAACCGTTTGCGCGCCCGGTGATCCAGCGGCATTTTCGTTCCCATGAACCCGATATGCTCATAGCCCGCCTTTAGGATCGCCTGCGCCATTTCGCGCCCGGCACGACGATGGGAAATCCCAACCATCGCGTCGACCGGTTTGCCGTCGGTATCCATGATCTCGACCACCGGAATACCAGCTGAATCCAACATGGCGCGCGCGGCCTCGGTGTGTTCGAGGCCAGCAATGATTACTCCGGACGGCCGCCACGAGAGCATCTCGTACAGCACTTTTTCTTCTTTTTCCGGCATATAGTCGGTGACGCCCACAACCGGTTGCAGCTCGGTGTCTTCCAGCACCTGGTTAATGCCGGTCAGAACTTCAGGGAAGACCATGTTCGACAGCGAGGGAATGATCACCGCCACCAAATTCACCCGGCTGGATGCCAATGCGCCCGCAATTTTGTTGGGCACATACCCCAGCTCTTTCGCGGCGGCCAAGACGCGGGTGCGCGTGGCGTCCGAAACATCGCCCCTGTTGCGCAGAACCCGACTGACCGTCATTTCCGATACTCCGGACGCTTCCGAGACATCACGAAGGGTAAGCGGGCGTTTGGTTTCTGTTGTCACTGAGGCACCTGCGATGTTGTTTTGCCCGATGGTAGCGTGAACAGCGCAAGTTTTACAACCGTCGCGCAAAGGCCATGACAAGGTTGAAAAACCGGGCTAAAGAGAGCGTCGCACGGCCCCGTGGCTCAACTGGATAGAGCAGCCCCCTCCTAAGGGGCAGGTTGCAGGTTCGAATCCTGCCGGGGTCGCCAACCTAACTTGCAGCGTTGTCAGTGATTTGCGGGCAAAGCATCTGTTGTTGAATACTGCGTGCAACTACAAGCGCTGCGCCTCCGCTGTACTGACAGCCGTAACGCTGCACTCAGATCGCCCTTCTACGCACGAAGGAGTGATGCGAGATGGCTAAGATAAACAAGTGACCAAGCGGCAAATGGCAGGTAACGGTAAGGTATCAACGACCAAGCTCCAGCAAGTCTTTCACTAAGAGAGCAGACGCGGTGAAGTGGGCTCGCTCAGCCGAGTTGCGAGCTGAGCGTGGTGTTCTGACACAAAGCAACCGTGGCATGTCAGCAAAGTTGACGATCGGCTTTGCCCTTTCAAAGTACAGAGATACTGCAGCGCCGACACATCGCAGCGGAGACCGGGAGCAGCGTTGCATCGATGCTATGTTCAAGCATCATGAGCGGTTCACACGCCTTTGGTTGGACACCCTGACAGTTGCGGAGGTATCCGAGTGGCGCGACGAGCGGTTGCAGAAGGTTTCTGCAAGCCCGGTCGTTAGTGAGTTGACGGTGTTGCAGGGCGCAGTCGGGCGGGCGCCTGATGCTGGTGCCGTGAACGTAGTGCAGCAGGTCAAACGGCCGCGTGTAGATGATCGACAGGAGCGACGGTTGCAAGCTGGTGAGTTGCAAAACTTGCTGCAGGCATGTGACCAAGATCGAAACAAGCTACTTCGTCCGCTTCTTGTTCTGGCTGTGGAGACAGCGATGAGACGTGGCGAGTTGCTTGCGATGCAGTGGCGACACGTTGATCTACTACGATGCACTGTGCTCTTGCCCAAGACGAAGCCAAACTCAAACTGGCTGCAGTGAGTATGGTCGAATTCTCTGTTTAGAGCGCCTTGGAGCAATTGAATTAAGCTGATTCAGCAGTTTTCGATATCTTCTAGCCAGGCATCAAGTGTTTTTTTTCATCGGATGAAACAATTCGCTCCACCAACAATGCCCAATAGGCGCTTTGTAAATTTTCTACAATACTATTTTTTTTGTCTATTACTTCATTAACAATCGAAACTACGTCTTGGCCCCTTAGGAACATTGGAATTTCGGATTCGAAGTCCTTCAAAAGATTGTGTGGATTTCGCTCTTGCACAACTGTAGCTTCTGTAAATCCGAGTTTATATCCTGCTGCCCACATAATCGGTTGGGCCACCAGCCCTCTCAAAATATCCGTAAACCGAAATGTCACGCTTGTAGGCAGATACAAGAGTGCAAAAAGCTCTTTCCGGATTGCTGTATTTTGTGAGTTGAACGGGCAAACTGTATTCTCAGAAAGTACGACAGGCTTATCCGAGTTAAAAATACACTCTTGGTCGCTAGTTAGGCGATAAATTGCATCCACATCTGGGTCATCATCTGCGAGACCTTGCCAGATACCCACGTTACAAGTCAGTTCTCCGCTATTTTCTCGAAGATCGAAAGAGGTTTTTAGTAGTTCAAGAAGCAAGCCTCTCGGCCGAATATTCTGTGCAGTATACCATTGGTAAATGTTTATGAATCCCATGCCTGGCGCAATCAAATGATAGTTGCCCTCAAACTGCGGAAACCCCTAATTGTCCTTTGGTAAATTGTCGTCATCAGTGTCGACGATCATCTCCGCGCCATTCCGCGCTGCAAGCAGATACCCGATCATCTTGCGGCAATAGTGGTCAAAGGGAAGTGCATCAGACAATCTGAACCCCAGCGAAAGCTGCCGTTCAACTGAGAGATACTCAGCGCCATCGCAGGACCAGTTGTCTGGTGTCTTACGGTCCCCGACCACAACAAGATCAACCTCGGTCATACCAGCCAACTGCTCCACTGCTACGCTGGGGTCGAAAATCGTGATTATTACTACTGTTGACTTCGTTATCCTGCTTTCCATTTCGCCATTGGCTAGGTGTCTATCGATTGCAACGTATCGCGCACTAGCGTCATTCTTCTAGGCCGGGCTTGTCTATAGTAAGGATGCTGCTGATTGAGTTCACTGGGAATCATACGTTCGCCAGCACCCTTGGATCTCAGGAACTTTAGATACTGATCAATCTTGTGCCAGGAAGAAATCAGCTGTCCTTCCAACCTAGATAGTTTTTCAATTTCTTGAGCCGACGAAGCTCCCTGGTCAATGTAACCATGCGACCTGAGAACTTGGCGCGCCCTCCGCATTGAGTCTTCTACACTTGTGCTGTGATAGTGAATGACCGTCAACCCGGTATCAATGAAGCCCTCGTTGTCGGTCGAAGAGCCTACGTGACAACCCAGATCGACGCTTACAAAGGACTCTGAATGGAAGAATGACTTTAGATGGGTGAACTGAGAAGGGGTGAATTCCAGCACGTCAACACAGGGTCGCTGACTAAAGGCTTCAACCGGCATAGACCACATTGTAAAGGACGCCTTGTATCGTTGACCTGTCACCGGGAGTCGGTCGAAGAAGGCCTCAATTCCATCAAGCGATATTCTTTTGCGCCGAAACCATTGTTCGAAAAGTTTGTCGAGTGCGCCCGTCACCTTCAAGATACTCTTGCCATCGTATTTTTCGATGAACGCTTTGCGAAACGCATCCAACTTCGGGGATCGGGGTCGCAATTCTGCTGGTGATGCCACGGCAAGAAACTCGTCGGTATCAAGCTTAATGAGAAAGTTGCCTGTGCCTTTGTGCGCATGCATCAGCTGAGTGAGTTCGATTGCTAGATCGTCCAACCCAGAGTTTGAGTGATGGACGTTCAATCCCTTTTGTTTGTAAAGTTCATACACTTGCAGGACTTGCTCATCATCTGAGCCGTCTAGGATGTGGATGTTTTCGATCCCGAACAGATGGGCGTGATAGAGGATCCAGTCCTTGATGAGCTCACCCTCATTCTTTGTCATCAGGAAAATCTTAAGTTTGCTCATAGATATTTTTCCAAATTTTCGTAGGTTGGCAGCCCGTACCTCAAATGGAGAAGTGTAAGTCTCTCGGTTGCTTACTTTTCTGACGCTAAACACCTTAGTTCCAGCGCAACAGCTGTAGCAAAAGCTTCGAGAGAGCGTAGTGGACAGGAACTCTCGACATGCTGATCCTGTCAATTCTGTTTTGCTCAAGAAAATCGATATAGGCCTCTCCAAAGATGCTGACACCGCGAGGATAGTGATAGCGCGTGCCGTCTTCCATGGACTTATTTTTGATTTTAATTCGGTTGTTCTGAATTACCCTGTTCTTAAAAAAAGTTACTCTTAAGTATCAGCAAAAACTGTGAGGTGTACCACGATGTTGGATTGTATCGTGCATCATACGGCATAAGCTGTTCAAATACGTCGATCCGAAATGCGTTAAAGCAAGCGTCAAACCAATCGACAGGTTGTATGTGCAAGGATGTGTTTTCGAGTCCTTGACGATTCACCGACTCAGGAAGTTCAGCGATTTTTGTCGGATTGGTATTATAGTCGAAACATCGAGGAACGCCGATAGCCGGGCGATAGTGTTCAAGAAATCTCTCGAACTCTTGAAATCCTTGTTCCGGAAGCATGCTATCAAATTCAAGATCATCATCCAAAAAAAATAATGTAGTCATATTTGGTAGCTTGCTTGCGAACGTATTCTACCCCAGCGTTTCTACCGGTCGTCCAAGTTGAGTTAGGGGCATAAACTGCTGTGCTCTGCGTTTTTGTTTTCCAGCTAATTACAATAGTTTTCTATCGAATGCACTCATAGTGGCTGGGCAATTCAGCTTCAGTCTGAACGATATATATGCAATTCACCAATCAAGTCCCATTCACAGTGAGTGCCGGCAAAAACCACCTGACCCATAGCTTGCCGGTTGCTGTCAGATGGTAGATAGTCGCATACCTGTCCCCCCTACAACACTTTTTCGAATGCGGGACCAAGTTGCCCGAGACCCCGAGCGCCAAGTGTACATAGGCGGAGTTCCGTGGTCTCGAATTGACGTATTTTGCAGCATGCCATGTGGTGATCCAACGTATCTAACTTCGGTAACCTAACTAAGACTTCAGCCAGTACGGCAGGCCTTAGGTTCAACCCGTCATCTCTCTTCAAAATGATCTCAACTGTTATTTTGGATAGGTTGGATAAGATGGATCAGAAAGGAGCCACACTAGGGGACGCGCGACATCACCGCCTCAGGATCGCCGCACGAGGAACGGGGTTTTGGTTTTGGGCGGGGGGGGGTGAAAATACAGCGCCGGAGGTCATTAACATTTTAACGAAGTTCGGTTTTGAAGCGCTAGATTACTATTTGGTGCGTGGAACTTTTCTCCTGAAGAACAGTCGACTCATTGATCAACGGCCCGCGAACTCAACCTTGCCGATCTGAAACTCCACGGGCATTATTTCGAGATCATTATACTTGCTTTCGAACCAAGGGTGGCTGTTTTTGGAAAGGCGTCGGCAAAATTATATTAGATCCGCCCAGAAAAGGGATCGCCGACTGAGGGCAATAAAAGCGCTGCCACGCAAAACGACATAAGGTTAAATCAATTTTCTGGCGTCGGTCGTGAAAATGATGCCGGAAATTCTAAACGCGGAATCAATCCCACTATCTCCGAATGACGCAGCTTTTGTCATCTTCTGCGGGTCGAAGTACTGTTTTCGGCGCAGCGCTGGGTTTGTTACTATGGGCTCGTAACTGCCGATTCCTAAAATAGGGCAGGAATTTCAATATCAGGAAATCGACAGGACTTCGCATAACAGCTATCTGCGCAAAGTTGCCGTGCGGGATGGGCGCATCATCCGTATTTCGTGGGCTCTCAGCCGACATCCGAGCCTTTCACTCAGGCGTGACGGGCAACTTGGAGACCAATGTCGGCTAAGCGCTGATAAGCGGCCCAATACACCTGCAGCAACCAAGTTTATCAGCAACGGCAGGTCAGGACTCAAACTGCTAGCCTAGCCGGTGGGTGGCGTTACAGACACTGCTGGCGGCGTTCGAGAGATCGCGGTCGACATTCATGATGTGAGGCGGCTTGCCGTGGTGCTTGGCAACCAGGCGCAGGGCCTTGATCAGAGCAGCATCGACTTCGACAAGGTGTTTCAGAATGTCTTCAGGCAGGATCATGCGAAATCTCCCTGTTTATGTGCGGCGGATGTCGGTGGTGGCGGTTATGGACACTAGAACCTTCATATTGTAGGGAGGGTGAGATCGGATAGCGGTCCAATGCAAGCCATTCCCAGAATGCGGATAAAGCGTTGTGTAGCAACACAAAAAAATGAGGATGAGTGGTTGAATAACCCTGAACTCGAAAACCCGACCTCGTATTTTGTCAGCGCTCAAGCCTTTGAGCCTGTAAACTTTCAGACAATGTCCACATGGGTTGAGCATACTCCCTTTGCTGCTTGGCTTATTGAAGCACATCGGCCAAAAACGCTGGTCGAACTGGGAACTATGCACGGGGTTTCCTATTTCGCCTTTTGCCATGCAATCCAGCGTTTAGGCCTAAGTACTCGCGCATTCGCAATCGACACTTGGGAGGGTGACCCGCACACTCAACACTACGGTGAGGATGTTTGGGATTTGGCGAGTGGTTACAACACAAGTCACTTTAGCAAATTCTCGAATCTGATCCGACGAAATTTCGACGATGTGGTCGAAGAGTTCGATGAAGGAGAAATCGACCTTTTGCATATTGACGGATATCACACATATGAAGCCGTCCGTCATGACTTTGAGACATGGAAGCCCAAGCTGTCAGACCGTGCGGTAGTGCTATTTCATGACACCCAGGTCACCAAAGGCGACTTCGGTGTCTACCGGTTCTGGGAAGAAATCCGTTCTACCGCTCCGTCGTTCGAATTCCATCATGGCTGTGGATTGGGTGTCTTGGCCGTGGGAGACAAAGCCTCTGATGGGGTTCTGAGGCTTGCGGCAGCTTCGGATGATCCGGAAACTACGACCCGAGTACGTCGGATCTATGAGACACTTGGACGTGGCGTGTCAGATTCGATCGCGCTACTCAATAGGTCTGAAGAAACCACGAATCTACGGGGGGAGGTCGCGGGTTTACAGCGCCATGCCGTTTCGCTTCAGGAAGTTCTTCAAAACAAAACCCTCGAAATTGAGAACGTTGAGCGTGATATTGCTCAACTATCTCAATTTAACACCGATCTTGTAGAAACCATCAACCACCATTCGCATGAGCTAAGACGTCGAAAGGATTTGCAGGCGCGGAGGGATCGGAGGCGTCTCAAGAGCCGCCTGAAGCGTCTTTTGCAAAGTTTGAGTGGGTCAAAGCGCAAGAAAGAGTTGTTGCGGGTCACTCCAGAAGAAAAAGAGCTATTGGCGACAGGCCTGTTCGACGCGAAATGGTACACCGCTAAGTACGCGGACGTTTTGAATTCTAAGGTGCGACCGGCTCTTCACTATCTGAAACACGGAGCAACGGAGGGCCGCAATCCCTCGGCTGATTTCGATACTGCCATATATCTTGAAGAAAACCCGGATGCCGGTGTCTCGGGCCTCAACCCATTAGTGCATTACGCGTGTATAGGGCACAGGCGCCCTCGCAACAAAGACACGTCGATCCGCTGCGAGCCTCCGGCGGAGCCAGGATCTGTTTCATTCGCGGTCGACCCGCTCATTTCTATCGTCACGCCAGTTTATAATGTCGATCCGGATCTTCTGCGTAAGGCCGTCCACTCTGTGGAACGACAGACCTACGGTAATTGGGAGATCTGCCTTTGTGACGATGGTTCGACTCGTGAAGACACCAAAGAGACCTTACGCAACCTTGCCGTAGAATCCGATCGAATCAAGGTAAAGTGGTCGAGTCAGAACGAGGGCATTGCAAAGGCCACAAACGCGGCAATTGCTTTAGCTGAAGGCGAATTCGTAGGCTTCCTTGACAACGACGATGAGCTTCACCCGAGCTGCTTAGAGGAATATGTTGCTGTCATCAACGATCAGCCGAGCGTCGAGGCAATTTACAGCGATGAGAACAAAATTGATTTGGAAGGACGTCAATCGCAGCCTTTCTTGAAGCCGGATTGGTCACCGCGCTATTTCCTTGAGGCTATGTATGTTGGCCATTTCCTGTTGGCCCGTCGTGACATCCTCCAAAAAATTGGAGGCGCAGACCCTGATTTCGACGGAGTGCAGGATTTCGAACTTATGCTGCGCGTCTCTGAAGTGGCTGAGCAGATAGTGCACATTCCGAAGGTCCTATATCATTGGCGGATGATCCCAGGAAGTGTCGCGAGCGATAGCGAAGCGAAACCGGGTCTTACTAAGCTGCAGGCAGCTGCAACGGCAGGGCACAATTCAAGAACTCAGCGCAATGCGGTGGTGACGCCTCATCCAAACAAGCCTCACAGAGTTATTGTAGGGCCGAGAAAGACCGGTGTAAATCCGCTGGTGTCGATCATAATTCCAACTCGCGACGCGTTCGTACATATTGATCGCTGTCTGACATCTATCTTTACAAAGACCGACTACCCGGAATTCGAAGTGATCGTTGTGGATACCGGCACCACAGACCAAGATGCGCTTGACGCGATGGCTAAGCATCCGATCCTCAAAGAGGACTACAAGGGGCTCTTCAACTATTCTCGTGCGAACAATCAAGGTGTAGCGAGAAGTCGTGGTGAGTACTTGGTATTCCTGAATAACGACACAGAAGTCGTTGATGACCAATGGCTGAATCGGCTGATTTTCGAACTGGCAGACCCTGGCGTTGGCGTCGTAGGCCCGACGCTGCTTTATCCTGACGGAACGATACAGCACGCTGGTGTTTCGCTTGGCCTTCGCGGGACAGCGGATCACGTGCTGCGGCACCGTCAGCCTGAGGAGGACGGCTACTACGGTTCACTTTCTTGTGCGCGCGAGGTTTCTGCGGTGTCTTTCGCCTGTGCGATGGTGCGCGCTAGAGACTTTCACGAGTTAGGCGGGTTGGAAGAGTTCTATGGCACGCACTACCAAGACGTGGATTATTGCTTGCGAGTACTTGAAAACGGACAGCGGGTAATATTCACTCCGCATACACGGCTCATCCATTTTGAAAGCGTCTCAAGAGGAAACGACTACGACTATTTGGACCGTGGAGTGCTGCGTGACAGATGGGCCGCAGAAATCGCGTCTGGAGATAGGTACTCTAGATGGGAAGAGAACTAGAATTAGTGGTGAAAATTTGCGAATAATCTTTGTTTGTCACGGTGCAATCGACACGAACAGCGGGATTCACATCTCGAACTTGGTACGTGTGCTCTCTGATCTTGGTCATTCCTTGATGGTGGCTGTGCCCACTGCCGAAGACTCTCCGGACGTAACTGAGTTGCCATGCGACGTTGTGCATTTTCCGGATGCTCCCTCTTACCGGTTTGAAGGCGGCAAACCAGCGGAAATAGTGCATGCTTGGACACCTCGCCAGCATGTCGCTGCTGCAACCCAGGCAATCTGCGCGGCTCACGAGTGCGGTTATGTCGTACATTTTGAGGACCATGAAGATGAAATAACGGCCGCTGCGCTTGGGATTAGTCCCTCCAAACTGGAAAGCTTCGTGCGACGCGGTAAAACAATTCCGGCTCAATTCGCGCGCCCTCTCGCATCCAACGCCTTTGTAGAGGGCGCATTGGGCGCAACGTCACTTATCGAGCCGTTACTAGAGCATGCTCCAGTAGGTAAACCAGCGCTGGTCATCCATCCTGCGGCGGAAGACAATTTGTTCTACCCGCGCCCGAGATCCGAAGAACTTCTCAAAGAAATCGGGGTTAACCTGGAAAGCCGAGTAATAGTTTACAATGGCAACGTGCATTATTCGAATGTACAAGAGGTCCGGTCGCTTTATCTCGCGGTGAATCTGCTTGGAAGAAGTGGTATGAATGTAACACTCATACGCCTCGGAAAGGATTACGTGCCGCTTCACGAAAATGATAAGGAGGAAATCAGGCGTCACGAAGTCCGGCTTCCTTTTCAGTCCCGGCAACGGGTTGCTGAGCTTTTGACATGTGCGGATGTGCTTGTTCAACCAGGGCAGGCGAATGCCTTCAATCGCTATCGGTTTCCTTCGAAATTGCCCGAGTTTTTTGCCAGCGGCCGCCCTGTTGTTCTCCCACGCGCCAATATCGGATTGTCCGTTGAAAACGGAGTGAACGGCTTGGTTCTAGAAAGGGGAGATGCTTTGGAAATTGCGCATTCAGTGAGGAAAATACTGATGGATGAAGGACTTGCTAAACGTTTGGCGAATGGTGCGCGGAATTTTTACGAAAAACGTTTGTCTTGGTCGCGCAGCGGCAATACCCTTTCAGATCACTACAAGAACTACCCTTTGAATCCTGAAAGCCAGAAAGAGCCAAATACAGAACTCGATGACGTGGCCGAGCACTATGCAACTTGTGGTGTGATGGAGGGATTGGGTTATGCAACTGTGAAAGACTTCTGTGATAGTGTGGACCGGCTGCCGCAACTCGCCGTCCTCAACCAGGACCTGAAAGACGCTCAGAGGCCGTGGATTTTCAAGGCTATCTTGGCAAGTGTACCGCGCGGTGCCAGATTGTGTGAAATCGGCGGAGGCGATCCTTGGGTCGCTGACCTTCTTGCGCGGCTTGGGTACGAGGTGGTGTTGGTTGACCCCTATGACGGACGGGATCGCGGCCCAGACGAATTTGAGGCCATCCGTGCCGCTTATCCACACATTACCTTTGTGCGCGGTTTGTTCCCGGACGCCCTCGTGGAGTTGGATGACCAGACGTTCGATTGCATCTACTCAATTTCGGTTCTTGAACACGTACCTATCGATCTGATCGGGGATCTCGTGGATGCGATCAAGTCTCACAGCAGATCCAACAATAGCCCGACTATCCATGCGATTGACAACGTGCTCATCGGTAATGGCGATAAGGAACACCGAGACCATCTCGTTGAGCTCGTGCGCGGTCTTGGGTTTAGCGCCGACGACGTCGGCACGCTTCTGGAACGGGCGCACAATGATGTCGAGACTTATCTGTTGTCGTCAGAAGCGCATAATCGTTGGCGTGGCCAGATGCCATATGAGGACTTCCCGATGCGACGTTGTATTTCCGTGCAAATCAACGCTCCAGCAAGCGCCTCTGGCTGAGCAACTCGAAGATTCTGACACTCAAGGGTGCGCCAGTCTTTCGCGATCAAAACCAAGCTAAGTAATAGTATTCTGCAGAGTATTTGAAGATGGGGTCAATTACGCCAAGCGTGAGGAATTCGAATTGCGAAGAGTAATTTAGAAGGTAAAGCATCGAATGAAATGCAATTGTTGCGGTTCAGAAGACTGGCAAGACATGGGTTCCAGAAAAGGAGTCCGGTGCGGGCAGTGCAACTCGCTCGAGCGCACACGGTTCTTGAAACTGCTTCTGGACAAGTATGATTTTCCCCGCCCAGGGATACGAGTGTTGCATTTAGCGCCTGAAAAATCGCTTTTTGACGTACTCACCGGTAAGAACGTCAAATATGACCCCGTTGACATAGAGCCCAAGAATTTTCCGTTCTGTTCTGTGCGCAAGTTCGATCTTTGCGTGGATGCTGCAAAACTACCGTCAAACCATTATGATTTGATTATCCATTCGCACGTGATGGAGCACATACCTTGCAATGTTTCAGCGGTCCTTTTTGACCTTCACCGGTCCCTGAAGCCTGACGGGGTACATTTTATGTGCATACCGTTTATGGGCGGGACATCTGCCGAAGACCTTGGAAAAATCAGCAAGGAAGACGCCATTGCCTGGTTCGGTCAAGACGATCATGTTCGCCGGTTTGGCGCGGCAGACGTTCAGCGCAATCTGGGCATGCTCTTCAAGATCCCCCGAAAATACTCAATGCTCAACTTTTCTTCGGCCAAAGAGCTAGACGAGGCCAACGTTCCGGAAAGAGAGCGCCATGGATTTACCGGCTCGTCCATTTTTCCATTGAGGAAAAACGATCTTCTTCTGCAAACACCGGAAACGCATAGCTCATCGAATTCGGAACGAGGTTTCAAGCTTTTCTCTGGAATCTTTGGGCGGGCATAAAGCCGGTCGCTTCCTGCGGTCGACTAATCTTTGTTTTGGATCGGGCCTGTCCAGAGCGAGTTTGAAGATACGACTCGGTTTAGCATGATAACGCGCGGCACTACAGGTGATGCCTCCTTTTGCAGGCATATTCATCTCTTTATACAGTCAAAAGATTGACATTACATCAAAAGGGCGGTCTGGAAACGGCGTCGTGACACGCTTGGATACGCTACCGAATGGCAGTCCTTCTTGATACCGCTAGAGGTCAAACAATGAATTTCTTTGTTTTTCGTATAGCCGCTTAACAGTGCGCTCGTTGTAGCAATAGGTTCGTGCGGCATCTCGGATGGTGTTAAGTTTGGTTCGATCGTCAAAAAGGCCACTTAGTGCCGCAACCCAGCCAACTTGTGTGTTTTCGGCCAGAATTCCGCATTCATGCGTCTCGATCGTCGATCGATAAGACACAACTTTGGATACTACCGGCGCAATTCCCAATGCACCGTAGTCCAGAACTTTCAAATCGGACTTTGCGGAATTGAATGCGCTGTCTTCTAGCGGCGCCAGACCAATGGCGAATTGCCCCAGCTCTCGTAGCCAGCGAACAAAGCGCGGATAAGAACCTTGCGATGAATCTGGCGCAACAACTTTCAACCAAGGACGCTTGGGGGCGTTGGAGGTCACTCCTATTAAGGTCAGAGAGAAGTCGTAACGCGAAGCCAACGTCTCCAAAGCGCTAAAAATCATAGCAAAATCTGAGTCGTGCGTGCGAGTTCCCGCATAAACGAGGCGCAATGGTCCGGATCCCAACGCGAATTCGCTCCGGTAGTTTCGCCAGAGCCGGGGGTCGATGCAATTTTCCAGTACAGTTGGATTTACCTCTGCATAACGTTGCGCCAAAACGTCTGTCGAAACCCAAACCCGCTCGGCGGCGTTCATCACAGTTTCAAAGGCTGCTATCTTTGGTTTGTAGAACTCAAACTCTGGGTGGCGTTCGTCGATCAGTCGAAAATCATCATCGTTGTCCATTATCAGCCGTGTACCCGACGATTTGCATGAGCGGATAAATTCGTCGGCCTGCTTCTCGGTGTCGAACGCGGTACGCTGAACAATGGCGACATCGCCGGACGCTTCCGCCTCACGCGCAGGGATGAGACTAAATTCGACCTCTTCAAAAGCGCTTTCGCTCGTCAATGGGCAATACAGCCGGATAAAGGCACTGCTTTGAGGATAGGTGCCATCCTGCCGGACGATGCCGTTTACTCTGAGCGCGCGCTTTCGCAGAACAGCTGGCGCTGGATTGCGCACGTAAGAATGTTGCCGCAGCGTGGACACATCACCAAGAATGACTTGGGCACGCTTGTCAAAACTGTAGTCGTTCCTAACCAGTTCCGAAAGTTCATTAGTGTTCGTCGCCGATTTAGAAACTGCTTCTTTAAGTTCATCGGGCCCAGTGACTTGCTGAATACCGGACCCAAGCGTATAGGATACCGCGGGAACTTCGTCCGAAATTAGCCGCCCGCCGCAAGCCAACACATCAAAGATGCGGTTGGAAATAAAACCAAATTCCCGCATGGATTGCCAATGATCATTTAAAACCACCGCGGCGCCTTTGTAAAATGACGGCAGTTCCGCGTTGCTTATATTCTCGCCCTTAATCATGTGGGCCGGTAGGAATTGATCCCAAAGCGTCCCGTAAACACCGACATCCACATCTGCCTCCACTGCCCAACGCACGATCGGTCTGTATTCGTTGCGCGAATTTCCAACGAACAGAATATTGGGATCATTGGGTGCCGCTTTAACCGACTGGCTGAACCGATCTGTATCCGTTGCCTGAAGTAGTGGTTTGACAGTTGTTTGCACGATGGGTTGCAGGAAGTTCGCGTAACTGAGAGATGCCACATACACGAGGTCGTATTGCTCCATTTCTTCAAACGAGACCTGATCAGGATGGCTTATCACCCAAAGGATGTTCAACTGGTCAGAGGAGGGTTCAAATCGGCTTAGCCCACGAATACAAAGAAGTACGCTGTCGCCAGTACGCTTGTTCCCCCACTCTTCTAAGAAATCGATCGCGACCTCGCAGCCAAGTTGACGACAGGATTTTGCCAGTGCCTCGGCGTAGTGGTAATCTCCCCATTGTTGTTTTTGTTGCTTGGGCGCAGGAATCTTGATCGATATCTGCGCGGCTTCGCCACGCTGTTCAACGGGCAGAAGTATCCCCATACCCTCAGCGATGCGGTCAAGCGTTTCATGCATCGGTTCTTTGCTGCCCTTGGCGAAAGGCGCGATTTCGATCTCGTGGCTTTCGGGATCTACCAAGCCAACTTTCGACGCGGGGTCGGACGCCATCGAAAGGCCGATTGCCCTTTCCAGGGCGTGCTCTACCTGACCGTCATTCGTGGTATGAACCTGATAAACCGGTGTTTCGAACAAGTACGCCGAAATCTCGGCCAGCAGACTCGGTCGAATCCAGAACATTGAACCGGCGAAGTACCCCCATGGCTGCGACAAGTTTTCTGAAATACTCAGATCACTGATCAGATCGCGCAGCGACCTTTCCGTTTGCCCCGAAGTGGCGGCCTTCCACATCTTGTATGTTTCTTTGGATCCAACCGCTTGGACTGACGGATCATCAAAGGATGACAGGATTGAACGTACCAATTCCTCGGAAGCAAGTACGCCATCCTTCATGATATCCCGCCATGCACTGCCCCAGGGATCTACGTTGCGCTTAGTATGCAGCTTGCAGACCAGATCGTAGTTCAGCAGCGTTGGAATGATGTCGAGGAACGGGCCAATATCGCGGCCAAGGTTTGGATAGAGAAGAACGACCGCGTCCGGGTGCCAAGACTTTATCTGAGCGATGACTGGATTGTCTTCCTGCAAAGGCGTGGTCACGATCAGGTCAAACGGTTTAGGGATATTTTTTAGTTGGTATAGAAACTCGTCAACGTATTCTGCGTAGTATACATGAAATACGACCGCGATCCGCCGTCTTTGATGTTTAATGGCTTCGTTACGGCCCTTGTACAACCGCCGCGTCGCTTCCAACTGTATATCGCAGACCAGGTTCCTATAGTCCGAACTGTGCGCATACTCACTGTTGGTAATTCGATCTATTCGGGAATCATTGCTGTAGTCCACGCCGATATACGGCGCACCAAGGATTGGTGTTTTTGAAGCTAACCTAAGGATCAGATCCCAATCGACTAACCTGCGAATGGACTCATCAAACTTGAAATGAGCAAAGTTGCGGTGCATGCAGAATGCATTCAAGTCGATAGTATTCCTCCTGATGCACGACGTAAGGCTGAAGCTCTCATAAAGGTAACGAGTCGAGCTCTCTTCCTTGTCAATCAGAGCAATACCGCAATAAGCGGCCTGTAAATCATGCGTAATCAAAAAGCGAAGCATAGTCTCCAGATATCCCGAACGCCAGGCGTTGTCGGAATCCAGGAAGAACACCCATTCGTTCCGAACCTGCGCAAGCCCCGTATTCCGCGCTGCTGAAACGCCACCGCGTTCAGTTTTCTTGAAAAAACGAATTCTTTTGTCGCCTACGACATCAACAATTTCAGCTGTATTGTCGTCGCTACCGTCGTCGACAATTATCAATTCCCAATTTGCATGGCTTTGGCGCAGCAAGGAACTGATCGCGGCCGGCAACAGCTGGGCGCGGTTGTACGTCGGCATGATCACCGAAACGGTCATATCCGCGACCGAAGGCCCGGCTTCCCGCAATCTGCTCAGAAATTTTTTCTCTTCTTCGAAATCCCAATTTTCGTGAACTGGATTTTGGACTCCATAGCAGAACTTTAATAGATTTGCTTCGATCTTGATGCGCTTGGGATCGCGTTTTTGAGCAGAGCTATAGAACCTGTCACGGCGCCTCTGTGAAAAGAGCATGTCGTTTTTGGATAGTGAATAAAGCAACCGTGAAATCACTTTCCGATTGAACTGCTTCACAGTCCTGGCAACGAAACTCGGAAAAGTGATTTTGTGATTGAGAAAATTCAAGTCGCCTCGTCCGGCTTAGTTTGCTATTTTTGGCTTTCCTACGTAGGATGCCCTGTATCCATACATTTCAGCTTGAATTCCAGCTATTCGTGCGTTGCTTATTATTCGCACGCCAAGCATTGGTGTTCTTACCTCTGCTGCATTTAAAGCCCATTGCAGCTGGATGACCAGTTTGAATCGTTACCAAGATCAAAAAAACGGAGGCAATGTGTTGCCTGCTGGCGGGCGTTGGTGGAGCTGTTGCTGAGTGGCTTAGAGTAACTGTTCGGGCCGCGTGGCGGGGATAGATTCAATCAATCAGCCTGGAAGACCGGCGGAAACAACTACCCTCTCATGTCTCAAGGTGCCCGTGCGTTTCTTGGCTACTAAGACTGGTCAGAAATTTCAGCCACGGCCTTCGGTTCGCTTTTCCTGAATTGCTGATCAAACAGTTTGCGAAACTGGCCCTCAGCCTGCATTAGTTCATCTAAGTTACCTTCCTCGATAATGGCTCCGTCTTGAACCACCACGATCTTGTCAGCCTCTAGAACGGTGGAGAGACGGTGAGCAATGACGATCACCGTCATATTCGCTGTTAACCTGTCCAAAGCTTCTTTCACAAGCGCTTCCGATTCCGCGTCGAGTGCGCTAGTCGCTTCGTCCAGCAGTAATATCTCGGCGTTGCGCAAGATCGCGCGAGCAATTGCAATCCGTTGCTTTTGGCCGCCGGACAAGAAGGTTCCGTTTTCACCAACCTGAGTGTCATAGCCATTGGGAAAGTCACAGATGAAGTCATGCGCATATGCTGCCTTTGCAGCTTCGATGACCTTTTCGTCTGTCGCGTCTGGCGACGAACAACGCAAGTTTTCCATCACCGAGGCTGAAAACAAGAATGTGTCCTGTCCAACATACGATATCTTTTTTCTGAGCGAAGAAAAGCTGGCGTCCTGCAAGTTTTGGCCGTCTATCTCGACGGATCCTTCATCGGGGTCATAGAACCGCATGATCAAGCCAAAGATCGTCGATTTTCCGCCCCCGGACTGACCAACCAATGCTGTGGTTTTTCCAGCCTCGAAGGTCACGTTCATGTTTTCGATTACCGGAATTGAACCGTGGTATCCAAAGGTGACATTGCGCAAGCCGATCTCGCCGGGCCCGTTCAACAGGTCGTGCGCTTCAGGGCTTTCCTGCATGGTGTCCTCTTGATCCAGCAAGCCAAACAACATGCCAACACCGACCATAGCTGCCTCAATCTGAACACGCATTTTTGATAGACGTTTGGCGGGCTCATAAGCCATCAGCAGTGCCGTGATAAATGACATCAACTGACCAGCGGTCGGTTGTTCCGTACCCGCGATTCCCAAGGTCGAAACGACCAGAACGCCGGCAACGGCTAGACCGGCCAGAAACTCCATTAACGGGCTGGCGATCGACTGCAACCGCGCAATATCGTTCGAGCGTTCTTCGACCTTGAGGATGGCCGTTTCCATACGGGTGATCATCCGATCCTCAAGAGAGAAAACCTTGATGATCTTGATGCCGGCCGAAGTTTCCTGCAGCACACGAATAATTTCTGCCAGCGATTTGAACTCCTGCTGCATGATCGAGCGTACGCTTTTCAAAAGATATCGCACGCCTAGCAATGCCATGGGTCCGACTACGAAAAACATGATGGATAGCACGGGCTGCTGGTACACCATGACGACTACAAGACCCAACAGGGTCAAGGCATCCCGGACAAAACCGGTAACCACGACATCAATCAAATTTCGGGCGGCTTGCGCACCTTGAGTCGTACGCATTAGCAGATCCGAGGATTCATTCTGGGCGAAGAACGAAATGCCATGCCGCAACAACTTACGATAAACGCGATCTTGTTGCATCGCGATGATTCGGTTTCCCGCACGCGCAAGGTAGATGGACTGTATGTAAGAGGCGAACGCTTTGGTCAGGAAAAGCAGAACAACGCCCAGAGCGATCGCAAAAGCCCAATCTTGCATATCAGGACTAGTCATCGCATCAACGATGTACTCCATCATGAAGGCTGAGCCAGCAGTGGTCGCTGCAACGGCGATCATTGCAACGATGGCAACGGCATAAAGAGGACCTTGGGCAAAAAAACTCTCGCCAATGAGGCGGCCCATATAGCCTGATCGCCATTCGGTCCAGGCACGCTTAATCATTGCTTTCTCCAGATCGTGAAATCATGCGTTCGCTCAGTTACCCTATAATCGTTCCCGCCTAAAGCGCAGATCAAATGACGCGACAGAGTTGCCCAATCCTAAGGTTGCGCGGGGGCCTTGGCAGATAAGGGTTGGCGCTGGGTTGTACAAGGTTTTGGTGCTCTCGTTAAACAGGCTGGCGCGATGTATTGTAGGCTTTCGTGCGCCGACCTTTAAGTGGTGTCTATTTGTCTAAGCCCGTAGCTGTCCGCACAGCTTTATAGCGTCTTGTATGCACCTTCTGCTACGCGAGATCCCTTGATTGTGATGGATAGATTGAAGCGTTGGCAGAAGTTCGCGTTAGCCCGCGTGAAGTGGTCGGGTGATTTTCTTTTTGGTTTCATTGTGATATGTATATGTTTGGAAGAAAGGAAGCTCTGACATTGTGGGGCAAATTGCTGTAGCATGAGAGTAACGATTGAATTTCAGCGGTTTTTTGCCGCAGGAAATCCTTGACGCGTAGCGGGAAAAGGGTAGACCAGTTTCGCTTGTGCTTAGTAAATACGGCCCGTAGTAACGCGGTGCAAAAAAAATTATTGGTAATGGAACAGTGTCGATTAAGGCCGTCATTCTGAGTTTGCCGAAAGATGTTGAACGGCGACGATTCTGCGAAAGCGAATTTACCCGCTTTGGCTTGAACCATGAGTTTTGCGATGCCATTGCTGGAGACCAGCTGAACAGCTCTGAGTTGCAGCACATTTATGATGCCGACATGAATCGGATCAAATTCAAACGCCCGCTCAGCCGCAACGAGGTCGCATGTACCCTTGGGCATCGCCGGATATGGCAAGATATTGCGGCCTCTTCCGACTTCGTGAGCCTAGTATTGGAAGATGACGCGACATTCGTGAAAGATCCCAGGCCATTATTCAATGAACTGGCTGAATGTGGCGAATGTTTCGAAGGTGTTATGATAAAGCTGGATGGCATTTCGAGGAACAACGGACAGGTGATTAAATCCGTGGCAGATCAGGATCTTGTCCTGTCGGATCGCCTGCCACCCAGAACCACAGGTTATATCATCGGCCGGCGCGCTGCCGCTCAACTATTGGCGATCGAGGCTCCGATTGCGCGCCCCATCGACATCGACCTGAAATTCTATTGGGAACACAACGTGCCTATCCTCACACTTGCCGAGCAGATGGTCGCAGAGCGCAAAGAGGTAGACAGCACGATTGATCACTGCCGCAGTAAAATGAAACCCGGCTCGCCCATGGCCAGATTCGTTCGAAACCTAATGTACCAGACAAAATACACGTACGGACGGTTGAGCCATCCGTTGAACCCAGACATGATTGAAGGGCTCGGCCCTTTGATGCAGGCCGGCAATCGGGTTCGGAACCGCGCATGAAGAATAGCCTTGTGGTTGTCCGTGCGGGCAACAAGTCATTGCACCATCGGTGGCAAGAAATTCCCTATGAAGATCGCACCTACGATCTTCTGATCAGCTATTTCTCAGACGAGGCATTTGCGGCATTCAAACCTGAACCCGGTGTCGAGGCTGTGCTAGTAAAAGGCGGCAAATGGGATGGGTTGTTCAAAACCCTCGCTGACCGTGACCTTGATAAGTATGACTACTATTGGCTGCCGGATGACGATCTGGACATCAGCGCTACGGATGTAAATGCGCTGTTTGATGCCATGCAGGTTCACGGATTGCGTATTGCACAACCGTCGCTGACCCCCGAAAGCTATTTCTCGCATTTTGTATTCAGCCAATGCCCGGGCTTCGTGCTGCGGTACACAAACTATATTGAGATCATGGCCCCGTGCCTGCACAAGGATATCCTGCAGAAAGCACTGCCGCTTTTTCAGGGCACCATGAGCGGCTATGGTCTGGACTATATATGGTGCCGATGGGCCGAGGCTGGCGCGTTTCGAACTGCCATTCTGGACGAGATCGCGATGCACCACACGCGGCCGATCGGAAAGAACCTGAAAGCTGCGATGGCCGAGTCGAATAACCTCAGCTCAGAGGAAGAAGAGGCCGTTCTAAAGCAGATGTTTGATCTGTCGCGGCGTACCGTTCCGGTCGTCTTTGCCGCGATCCTGCAAGGTGGGCAACCCATCTCGGGTCGTTTGCAGTTGGGATGGCACATGTGCCGGGCGTGGATTTCGGTCCTGCCGAAGTTCCGCAGTGCCAGCGAGGCGCGGTCGGGGATTTTCAAAATTGCCCGCCGTCAGCTGATCAAACCCCTCGACATGACGACGATTTCGATGAAACAGGAAAGCCCCTGATATGCAGTTTTTGATGGTTGGGGCCGGATTGTCTGGGGCTGTGATCGGTCGGGAACTTGCGGAACAAGGGCATGATGTCGCCGTGGTCGACAGCCGTGACCATATCGGTGGAAACTGCCACACAGAACGGGATGCCGATACCGACGTGATGGTCCATGTGTACGGGCCACATATCTTCCATACGGATGACGAAGAGGTTTGGCAGTATGTGAACCAATACGCTAACTTCTTGCCTTATAAGAACCGGGTCAAAACCACCTCGCGCGGGCAGGTCTATTCGCTGCCGGTGAACTTGCATACGATCAACCAGTTCTTCGGCAAGACCATGCGCCCGGACGAAGCGCATGCGTTTATCACCGAAGAGCAGGCCGACACATCCATCACCGACCCGCAGAGTTTCGAGGAACAGGCGATGCGGTTCGTCGGTCGCGACCTTTATGAGGCGTTTTTCAAAGGCTACACGATCAAACAGTGGGGATGTCACCCGTCCGAGCTGCCGGCGTCGATCCTTAAGCGTCTGCCAGTGCGGTTTAACTACGACGACAATTACTTTTTCCATAAATTCCAAGGCATGCCCGAGAATGGGTATACCGACATGATTGGTGGCATCCTTGATCACCCTAGTATCACCGTTAAGCTGAATACCACTTTCGATCGCAACATGGCGGATGGCTTCGATCACGTGTTCTATTCTGGCCCGCTGGATGGCTATTTCGACTACGAGCTTGGGCGCCTGGGCTATCGCACACTTGACTTTGAACGGTTCACCTATGATGGCGACTATCAAGGTTGCGCGGTGATGAACTATGGCGAGGAAGAGGTGCCCTTTACCCGGATTACCGAGCACAAACACTTTTCGCCATGGGAAACGCATGACGGCTCGGTCTGCTATCGCGAGTTTTCCCGCGCGGCGGGTCCGAATGACATTCCCTATTACCCGATCCGTCAGGTAAAGGAAAAAGCGTTGCTTAGTGAGTATGTTGCGCTGGCCGAAGAAACCCAAAACGTCACATTTGTTGGCCGTCTGGGCACCTATCGATATCTGGATATGGATGTCACGATACGCGAAGCCCTCGAAACTGCACGCGCTTCTTCAGCCGCGATCGCGGCGAAACAAATCCTGAAACCGTTTTACGTCGCGCCAGTTTAGGCGCGAGCATCGGGCCGTTTCAGTCCAGTGCTTACTCGTTTTACGTTTTTGACTGATCGGATGGATCGCCTTTGTTCCCGCACCGGCAAAGTTGCAGTTCGTTCCAAATCGTCAGGCGCAGTTATTCGGTGCTAGCTTTAATCGCTCAGCAGCGAATGAAGGTAGGTGCCATAGGTTGATTTTGCGAATAATTTTGCGCGCTCTTCAAGAGCGGCATCATCGATCCACCCATTGCTCCAGGCGATCTCATCAAGGCTACCTGTTTGCATACCCTGACGTTCTGTCAGCGTTCGCACAAAACTTCCCGCCTCCAACAAAGTGCCGTGCGTCCCTGTATCCAGCCATGCAAAACCCCGGCCAATTGTTTGAACATCAAGCAGGTTTTCGTCCAAGTACATCTGCAAAAGCGACGTAATTTCAAGCTCGCCGCGCTCAGACGGTTGGATTTCTTTGGCCCGCGCAGGTGCATCACCATCGAGAAAGTAAAGGCCGGTGACCGCGTAGTTTGACGGCGGGTTTTGTGGCTTTTCAATAATCTGGCGAACCTTTTGGCCCTCAAAAGCAACAACGCCATACCGTTCCGGGTCGGCGACCCGATATGCAAAAACCGTACCACCTTGTTTGTTGGCATCTGCCTCGGCAAGCAGGGTTGGAAGGCCGTGGCCGAAGAAGATATTGTCACCCAAGATCAATGCCGAAGGAGCGCCGGCGAGGAAATCTTCCGCCAGTGTATAAGCTTGCGCCAACCCGTCAGGAGAGTCTTGTACGATCCACGTCAATGACAGCCCATATTGACTGCCATCACCAAACAGGCGAATGAACTGTTCCTGATCGTGTGGTGTTGTGATGATTGCAACTTCGCGGATCTGCGCCAACATCAATACACTGAGTGGGTAGAAAATCATTGGCTTATCGTAAACCGGTAGCAGCTGCTTAGACACGGCCATCGTAATCGGGTAGAGCCGCGTTCCAGAGCCTCCGGCTAGAATAATTCCCTTACGTTGCATGTGTTAACCTTTCAAAATTGGCTTTTTGGACTCTGACCTAATTGCCTCAGCACCTCGGTCACCCCGGCCTTCCAGTCAGGGCGAACAAGCCCATATGTTTTTTCAAGCCGGGAGCAGTCCAGACGCGAGTTTTTGGGGCGGGCAGCCGGCGTCGGGTATGCGCTGGTCGGGATATCTTCAACCGAAATATCTAAGCCTGCCTGTAAAAAAATCTCGCGTGCGAAATCTGCCCAGCTTGCGTCTGGGCTTCCTGCATAATGAAAGAGGCCACCCTCCACACTGGACCCTGCCTCGGCCATTCTAAGCAATGTATCTGCGATGTCTGCGGCAGGCGTGGGGCCCCCAACCTGATCGGCAACTATGGTCAGGTGGTTGCGTGTTTCCGCCAATCGAAGCATCGACTTGACGAAATTGCTTCCATGCGCCGAGAACACCCAACTTGTGCGAAGAATACCATGCCAACCTCCGGCTGCTGCCACCTGTTCTTCGCCTTCCAGTTTGGTCCTACCGTAAACTCCAAGCGGGCTAGTCGCGTCGTTTGTTGTTCGTGCATACGTCCCCGATCCATCAAAGACATAATCCGTCGAGATGTGGATGAAAGGAATGCCTCGTTCGGCCGCCGCATAGGCCATAGAACCAGGCGCATCAGCGTTAACGCGCCGAGTAATATCTTTCTCGTCTTCAGCCTTATCGACCGCAGTATAAGCAGCGGCGTTGATGACCACATCAGCGTTGGTTTTCCTAATGTGGTCAGCGCAATTTTCCGGATGTAAAAGGTCGGCATCCTCGCGACCCATCGCCTCTAATAGGATACCGCGCGCGGGCGCTTGCCGTTGCAATTCTGTAGCAACCTGCCCGCTTCGACCGAAGACGAGTATTTTCATTTGGCGATACCAAGGCGATCACCAACACCATCGCGGGCCAGAAGCGAATTTAACCAAGCTTCGTTGTCCAGATACCATTGGACGGTCTGTTCCAATCCCGTCTCAGGAGTATAGGTTGGGTGCCAGCCAAGGTCTTCAACAATTCGAGTTGGATCAATCGCATAACGGCGGTCGTGGCCAGGGCGATCAGTAACGAAAGTGATCTGTTTAGCATAAGGTTTCTCTGCCGGTCGAAGCCGGTCCAGAATACTGCAGAGCAATTTGACGAGTTCAAGATTTGTCATCTCGTTTTCGCCACCAATGTTGTAGCTTGCACCTACGGCCGCTTTTTCCAGAACAAGCAGCAGCGCCTCTGCGTGGTCCTCGACATGCAGCCAGTCGCGCACGTTGTCTCCCTTACCGTAAATAGGTATCGGCTGCCCAGACAATGCCTTGTGGACAACGACCGGTATCAGCTTTTCGGGAAACTGATATGGACCATAGTTGTTTGAGCAATTTGTCAAAACAATTGGTAATCCATATGTTTCGTGCCAGGCGCGAACAAGGTGGTCCGAGCTCGCCTTCGACGCCGAATAGGGCGAATTAGGTTGGTAAGGACTTTCTTCTGTGAAATACCCGGTTTCTCCCAGAGTTCCAAAAACCTCATCGGTCGAGATATGGTGAAAGCGAAATCCAGATGGCTTGCCCGCATCAGTCCAGTAAGCGCGCGCCGCCTCCAAAAGAACGTATGTACCAGTTACGTTTGTATCAATAAACGCAGCGGGGCCGTCGATTGAACGGTCAACATGGCTTTCAGCGGCCAGATGCATGATCGCATCTGGATTGTGTTTCTTAAGCACAGACGTCATCGCCGACGGGTCGCGAATGTCTGCGTGTTCAAAGGCGTAACTATCCGCATCAGCAACTGTTGCAACGTTGTCGAGGCAAGCCGCATAGGTCAGCGAATCCACGTTGATTATGGAATGACCTTGGGCAATTGCACGACGGACAACCGCGGACCCAATAAATCCGGCGCCTCCGGTGACCAAAAGCTTCATTTTGAGTCCTCAAAAGTGAATGGTGATTCCTGCTCTGACAGGCGCAGAGCAGCCGCATCTTTTTCAGATAGCTTTATTTCGGTTGATTTAAGTGGCCATTCAATGCCGATTTCGGGGTCGTTCCAGTGAACAGCCCCCTCGGTTTTTGGCGCATAAGTGTCCGAACACTTATATACAATTTCGGTGTCCGGTTCCAACGTCATGAAACCATGAGCAAAACCAGCCGGGACGAGCAGCATGCGTCCATTTTCAAAACTTAGCTCTTCGCCTACCCATCGACCAAATGTCGGAGACCCCTTACGAATATCCACCACGACATCGAAGAATTTTCCTCGTCCGCAGCGAACAAGCTTATCTTGCGCTTTCGGTGGCGCCTGGAAGTGCAGGCCTCGGACCGTTCCAATTTCACTGGACACTGAGTGATTGTCTTGAACAAAAACCGTCTTGATCCCGGCAGAAGAGAACTGATCACGGTTGTAAGTCTCTTCGAAAAAACCTCGGTGATCGCCAAATCGCCGCGGCTTAATCAGCTTCACCTCTGGTATAGAGAGGGTTATGAATTCCATAATAGACATTACCTATAGTGCCATCCTGCGGTGCAAGCAGGGTCAAGAATGGGCTAGCTCAATCGCCATCGCTGGACAATATCCAAATAGGCTTATACTCGAAAACGGAGGCCGGGAAAGTCTCAATGTAGAAAGTTGCGTGTTCGCGGGCCTGTCTGCAAGTCAGTTGGCCTCCGAGCGACCGAGCGCTTGTCGTCAACTAAGCAGTTAGTGTCTTCAGAGCTCTTATTGAGGCAATAAGCTATGTCCTCGGACATGCCTCAAGTTGTGTCAGTTATCAAATGCTTGATGTCAGGTTTCAACGCACGATTGCCGTGTGCTCCTGCTCTATGAATTGGAGACCCCGAGGTCATCGGGGATTTAGTTTCAGTCAGTTTCATAGACTACTGGCAGTCGAGTTCGATGCTTGGTATCAACAGCGCTGAAATTTTACTCACCTCGTGTTGGAGGGTCTATGCTGTCGCAGGAACGAAACAAGGCTGAAGTCGTTCGACGGACGGGATACGCGTTTTCGACAATTTCGAACCTCATCGAAAACCACGACGTCATCGCGTTCGATGTTTCCAAAACATTGCTGTCGCGCTGCGTGCTAAATTCGGATGGAGTTTTCCGTTTCATGGAGAAGTCACTCGGAGTCGAAGGTTTCTGTGGCGCAAGACTAAAGGCGGAGCAGCTTGCCGAGCGGCGTTTTGGAACTATTGAAGCATCCGAGATCAGTCTAAACGAGATTTACAGCCTTCTTGCAGTCCTTCTGCCGGACAACATCGTGACGCCTGACAATGAAAGAGAGTGCGAAGAAAAGTTTCACTTTTCAAATCAAGCCTTTGTTATGGTTGCCTCAGTTGCTCGGGAAAAGGGGAAGCGACTGATCGGTATCAATGACACGCAACTGAACAAAGACCAAGTATCGAGGCTCCTGGAGGCACTCGGGATTGAACTGGAAGCGCTATATAGCCCTTTGGATGGTCGTCACTTTCTTTTGAAAGTTGCAGCTAAAGAGGAGGCTGCACCGAACCGTGTTCTGCATTTCGGCCACCGCAAACTCACCAATTTGAACGACAAGGTGGACAGCGCCGTAACAGCAATTTATGTAATTCAACACCGCGATTGTCTAAGGCAGGATGATGCCCCATTTGTTGATCAAGGTCGCGGAGAATACACGTTCACTTCGGACTTGATTTTGGGCCAGATCGCAGCGCGAATGCCTCATGTCGACCCCGAGGAACCCGATCTTTACAGTTTCGGCTTCAATGTTTGTGGGCCGCTTTTGTTGGGGTTTTGTGACTATCTTGCGGAACACTCAATGCAGGAAGAGTTCGATGAACTACTTCTTCCGCCTGGCGAAAGCCACATTTTTGAGCAATCGCTAAGTATTCTGAAACTGCCATTATCTTGTTATTCGATCAGCGATGTGAATGACGTTTTAACCAGTAAATTTTCGAACGCTTCTGACAATGAACGCGAACAGTTGCGGCATCGAATTGAAGCATGGAGGGCTCAAGATTCAAAAAGCATTGCTGTTGTGGATGTTGATGGCAGCGCTCGGGACTTTGATTTTTCGACTTTGCCACGAGTGCATCGGTATTGTATTTTTTGTCAAAGTTCTCCGGATCGCCAGGCAAGAGCATCAGCGTATATGCTTGACGGTTTGAATGCGATGAACACCGATGTGTCGGTAACGGTAGGCACAGTCCTTCTTGATTTGCTGTTTGCTAATCCCAAAATGTCCTTCCCCAAACTGAATTCGGGGACGAATATATCTTTGACTTTGAATGGCCAAATAGAAGCGATCGCCGATGTTGAACTCCTCGCTTCTAATTGCGTCCAACGAGGGGCTCTCGATTTCCTCCGTATGATCGCGCCAAGAAAAGGTACGTTAGATCGCCAAGAACTGAAGGACTTCAACCTTTTCTGTCTTACGCGTCTGATCACAACACCGACTGAACGGGAATATCGGGCATTCGAGAATGTTCCGTTTCCGCAGTGCAAGGGTGAAAGCGAATGGAGAACGATCGAATCTTACTGGAAACCTGAGTCAATCTGGTCCAAATACCTGACCGATTTTCGTCGGCAGATTCACGAGCAGCAGCTGCACAACTACGACCTTATGCTGCCAAATTCCATTAAGGACTTATCTATGCGAGACGACATAGGGCAACTAGATTGGCGTCGCATAATGTACCGCCACCCGCTGAAAATCTCGTACTGGAATTCAGTGCGGCGTTTTCAGCGTCAAAAACAAAATGAACTGGGTCAGAAATGACCGTTTCAAATGGCGACCCATTGAAGATTTTCGTTCCGTTTGTGAATGAAAAGATGGCAACTGAACTGTTCTCTGAAAACAAGTTTTTATTGGATAGCGATATTCATCTGATTGACAATCGCGGTCGATCAGCAGGTCTGCCGACGCTATACAACGAGATTATAGAAAAGCACTTGAACGAGGACATGTGGCTGTTCTTCGTTCATGAAGACTTCGAAGTTCAGGGAGAGTTGTTTGACACAGAGAACTTGGCACACGAAGCAGTCTACGGGACCTTTGGAATAAGACTGGACGGGCATGCACCGGTCGCGTTTGGACAGCATAAGTGTAGTGAAAAAGACGGCTCATCGGTGCTACAGGTTGGTCTGCCGGTTACGTCACCGACTTGGGTTGAAACATTGGATTGCGTGGCGATCTTTATACACACTCGGCTGTTAAGGGATCGGCCTAGGTTGCGGTTTGATGAGGACCTAACGTTCGACCTTTATGCCGAAGACTTTTGTATCAATGCACAAGAGAATTTTGGCGTTCCCGTTATGGTTTTGCCCCTTAAATTTCAACACTACTCTAAGGGATATGTTACAGAGCGTTATTGGAATGGAATAAAACATCTGGGCGAAAAATACCCAAATGTTGGTGTGCCCGGAAGTTGTTCGTTTATTGGAGGGAAATCGCAAGAGCTTGAAACCCATTATACCTATGATTTGCCGGCTAACAGAAAAAAAAGGCGTGATAGGGAGGCGAAAAAAAGCCGGGACTATTTTAAGGCTTTGCGATTATTTAGAAAACGCCCTTAGTTGGGGGGTAATACGTAGCAGGTCATTTGACCCCGTATTACATTCATGGATGCTGGCGAAAGAAAGACGAAGTTAAACCTACTATTGCAATATCGGTGGAGTTTTCGAAATATGTGGGTGGCTATAGTTTAATTTTCTTTCTTTTTCGTAACACAAACTTCAGTAGGGTGTACGAGAAGGGGTTGAGTTGAGATGCATATGCTGCTCGCCACCGACTATTTTTGGCGTTGCGATAATGTGTGTTACGTACACCAATTCGGGTCAAGCTCTCACCAGTTGTGTCTCCCACTCCATCGAAAATTCTGACATTCTTGAATCTATGGGCGTCCAGGCGGTGCGGCTTTCTCAGAAATTGACGCAAGTCGCGTTCATCTTTCGGCTCAGTATATTTAGAAATCGTCTCGACCGACATTGCCCGGAGTACAGACTCGATAGCTTTCAGCGCGGCATCTTGAATTATTTTCGCGCGCCGGAGGTTGGCCGCTTCCAAGTCGCTGACATCAGCAGTGCTCCAAGATATATCACCAGAGGCATTTTCTTGTAATCCAAGGACGCTGCCATGATCTGCTGAACAGAAAAACTCAACGATATCCCGAAAATCGGTAAACCAGGCGGCCAAATGGGACGGAAGCCCATTTGATGCTGTATAGCTTTCATAATCCAGACCGCCGCGCCTTAGGATTGATATGGCGTGAGGACTTGTTCCAAAATACAGACCGAAGACATCCGCTTCCGTGCCCACGATCTCGCAAATTGAACGCTGTAGGCTACCGCGCCAGCCGACATCAAACACAGCGGTCTTCGTGCCTGCAGGAAAGGCTGAACGGTAATATTTCGTCAGAACGTCGCGCTCATGCGCGAAAGATTGATAAAAAGCCTCGGGGCTTTCCCTGAGAAGACCCAAGGCCTGTTTGCGTGTTTTTCTCGTGAGTGGCTCTGTTTCACTCAAGCCGTGATTTGCAAAGATTCCTTTTAGGCTTGGTCCGCCTGAGATCTTGTTCAGGAAGTCTTGCAATGTTTCCGAATTCGCCAAGGTCGTATGAAGCATACCACCAATAGTGTCGGGTTCCAGAACAGTGAATGGCAGCGTGAGTAATCGCCTAGACGCCGCTAAGTACTGCGTGTCATATTTGTCTGGCCACAGCAGTTCGAACGCAACTTTGGGAAACATCCCATCGCGTGCAAGAAATGCAATTCGCGAGATGCCCTTTTTGTCCATCACCTGCTTCATCCAGATAAGCATCGATGTGATCAATGGCGCGACCATTACGGCCCCGACGGCTTCAAAGTACTGGTCCTCGGATAAAGTGCGGAAGTCTAACTTTTCAGCATCGTAATGATGGGTTTCCAGAAAATTTGCGGAAAAAATCTGAGAGACTGGGCGCGTTCCTGCAAGAATATTGGAATGGTGCTTTGGCTTTGGAGATCTGGCAGGTACGTCCTTGCTAGCCAATAACACGTAAGACTGTATACCTGCGCCGGCGGCCATTTTGCCATCGGCATGTCCGTTGTCGCCGATATGTAAAATTTTTTTCCGTGGAACACCGAAGTGCTCAACCACGTCTGCGAACAGGTTGCCCGTGTGTTTGGTCTTCCCTTGCTCATTCGAAACGAAGACGCGTTCCCAGCCTGTTATTCCTTTTGCCTCCAGAACTTTCTCAAGATATTCTTGGGGAAGGTACATATCCGATGTTACGACAAGCCTTTTTTGAGTGTTTTGAAGCTGGTCTACCAACTTGCGTCCAAAGTTGGTGGCGTGAAGCAAGTCCATTTCTGTTTCTAGCTCGAGCTGTCTGATCTGCTTTGCTTGTTCACCGCTGCAATTCGTGAGTTGTTGGAAACATCGATAAATCTCGTCTAACGAAACGTCCTCTAGCCCATTGTGCTCTGCGTCTTCCCGGGCCAATTGTTCGGCCGCGACCCGGTAGTCTTTAAAAAAATCGGTTACCTGTTTTGTTTTTTCATCCCTTTCCATGAAACCAAATGCATCGATTGGAGAGTTGCAATGGCGAAAAAGGAGGGTGTCAAAGATGTCAACAGACAGGAAATCGTAATCTCCGATCTTGGAAAGCACTGCGCTACTGGAAGACACATTCATTGTTTTTTTGCGATTGCTTAAAAGAGCCAAAATAATCTCACGATAATTAGGTTTGTCTGACTTGATGCTTCCGTCAGGGATCGGCAAAAGCACTGACTCATTCTTGCGCAGAAACTCTGTGAATGCAGACGACTTATCAAGCTGAAACTGACAGTCGTCCATTTTCAACATCTGCTGAAGCACGAATAGTACTTCAAGACAAAGCGTTCGTGAACTCGAGTTTTCGGTTCACTTTACGCTTTTGAGTGATCTCCGCGACTGACCATTTGTCAGTTAGAATTGAGTGTTTTCTTAGAGTATTGCGTTTCGACCTCTGGAAACCGCGCGCGCGTTCGGTTTGCAAATGCCACCAACGACAGCATCACCGGGACCTCTACCAAAACACCGACCACAGTCGCCAGTGCCGCGCCCGAGTTCAGACCGAACAGGCTGATGGCCACAGCGACAGCCAGCTCAAAGAAATTGGATGTGCCAATCATTGCGCAGGGTGCGGCGATCCGGTGTGGCACCTTCAGGGCATAGGCTGCACCATAAGCCAGGGCAAATATGCCGTAGCTCTGGATCAGGATGGGTACTGCGATCAGGACGATCACCATCGGTTTGGCCAGAATGGTCTGTCCCTGCAAGCCGAACAGAATGACGACAGTGGCGATCAGGCCCATGACCGACCAGGGTTTGACGCGTGCGGAAAACGCGTCGATAGCCTGGGGCGATCCCAATGTACGGCGCGTTATCAGGCCGGCGATCAGCGGCAAAACGACATACAGCACAGTTGCCAGAACCAGCGTTTGCCATGGAACCTGGATATCGGTCACGCCCAGCAGAAAGGCCACGATCGGGGCGAATGCCACCACCATGATCAAGTCGTTCACGGAAACCTGCACCAGCGTATAGGTCGCATCGCCCTTGGTCAGCTGAGACCAGACGAACACCATAGCGGTGCACGGTGCCGCACCCAGCAGGATCAGCCCGGCGGTATATTGGGCCGCGTCTTCAGGTTCGATCCATGGTGCAAAGACGTGCTCAAAGAACAGAACCGCCAGAAAGGCCATGGTGAACGGCTTAATCAACCAGTTGACCACCAGAGTCACGATCAACCCGCGTGGTTGCCGAGCAACGCCCGCCACTGCGCCGAAATCGACGCCGACCATCATGGGGTAGACCATCGCCCAGATCAGCAGGGCCACGACCAGATTGACGCTGGCCACTTCGGTTGAGGCGATCAGTTGAACCAGGCCGGGTGCAACCAGTCCGATCAATACGCCGCCAACCATGGCCAGCGCGACCCAGACGGTCAGGTAGCGTTCGAAGATGCTCATGTATATGCCTCATTCGTCTGGTCGGTTAGTTTGCCGGATGTCAGGGCGGCCAGCGCGACCATAGCAGCAGCGGTGCCCAGAACCAGTGGAAGCCCGCCAATCTGATAGGTAAGTCCCGACAGGACAGTGCCGACCAGACGGCCAGTCGCGTTGGCCATGTAGTAAAAGCCCACATCCATCGTCACACGCTCGGACTTGGTGAAGGCCAAGATGAGGTACGAATGCAGCGCCGAATTGACGGCGAAGATTGCCCCAAATGCCAATAGGCCCACAACCAGCGTAACGGTCAGCCATGTCTCGGGGCCGGATGAGAGCAGAACCGCGATGCTCAGGGCAGCAGGCACACAGAACAGCGCCGCGGCCCAATTCTTGGCAGCGTAGATCAGATCCCCTTCTGAGCGTTCCTTTGCACGCAGGATTTTTGGCGCGCTGGCCTGAACTGCTCCGTAAAGTATGACCCAAACGGCCATGAACGTGCCGATCATGAAAAATGCGGCACGGTTGCCATGCTCAGTTCCATCCGACAGCACCGCGTAGAAATAGATCGGGATGCCGACCACGAACCACACGTCCCGCGCCCCAAACAGGAAGACACGAGCGGCGGATAGCCAGTTCACATTGGCAGATTTTGAAAAGACCTCGGAGAATTTGGCGCTTTTGCGCCCTTTGGGCAGACCGGTCGGCATGAACAGGATGACGGCGACGAGGAATGCGGCAAGTATGATCGCCATTGCCAGAACGGCCCACTTAAAGCCCACTGTCGCCAACAGTGCCGCCCCAAGCAGAAACCCAAACCCTTTCACAGCGTTCTTCGAGCCGGTCAAAATAGCGACCCAGCGAAACAACCCTCCGCCCTCGGTCGGGGCCAGCAGTTTGACGGCGGATTTTGAGGACATCTTGGCCAGGTCCTTTGCAACTCCGCTGGCCCCTTGCACAATCATCACAAAGACAACTTTTACCGGGATCGCCCAATTAGGGTCTAGTTGCGTAAGAACCAGCAACGCTGCAATCTGCAGTGCCAGCCCTGCATAAAGCGTCGATGTCAGCCCGAACCGCGCCGCGATCCAACCGGCGGCAAGGTTCGTGCCCATGCCGGCGATCTCATACAGAACAAACAGATATGCCAACTGAACCGGCGAGAATCCCATGCTATGAAAGTGCAGCAGCACCAGCATACGCAGGGCCCCGTCGGTCAGCATGAAGGCCCAATAGGCTGCTGTGACCGTGATATAGGCCGACATACCTTCGGGCCTTTGGGTCACAGCGATGCACCAACCATCAGGGCAACGTCGACCAGACGATGCGCGTAACCCATTTCATTGTCGTACCAGGCATAGATCTTCACCTGTGTCCCGTTCACCACCATGGTCGAGGGCGCATCCACAATCGAGGACCGTTCGTCGTTGGTGTAGTCGGTGGAAACCAGCGGCCGCGTCTCATAGCCAAGGATATCTTTCAACTCACCTTCGGCCGCGGCCTTGAAAAGCGCGTTGACCTCTTCGACTGTGGTTTCACGCTCAACCTCGAAGACGCAGTCGGTCAGCGAGGCATTCAGCAAGGGAACCCTCACCGCGTGGCCGTTCAGCCGCCCCTTGAGTTCCGGGTAGATCAGCGTGATTGCCGTGGCCGACCCGGTGGTGGTCGGGATCAGAGAGTTCAAAGCAGATCGCGCCCTGCGCAGATCTTTGGCGGGGCGGTCCACGATGGTTTGCGTGTTGGTCACGTCGTGAATTGTGGTCATCGACCCGTGGCGAATACCAAGGTTTTCGTGGATGACCTTGACCACTGGGGCCAGACAATTCGTGGTGCACGAGGCCGCCGTCACGATGCTGTGGACATCCGGATCATAAGTGGCCTCGTTCACGCCCATAACGATGTTGGCGGTCGGGCCATCCTTGACCGGGGCCGAGACAACAACCTTCTTAACACCCGCTTCGAAATAGGGGGCCAGCTTGGTCTGGGTCTTGAAGATACCGGTACAGTCAATCACCACATCGACACCGTCCAGCGGTAGTTCCGCCAGATCTCTGGTGCCGATAAAGGGTAGGCGGGTGCCGTTGATCGTAACGCTGTCGGCGTCATGCGCGAACGCGGCATCCCAGCGCCCATGAACCGTGTCAAACTCCAGCAGGTGCGCGTGCATTTCGGGATCGCCTATTGCGTCATTGATCCAAGCGATCTTTGCGCCTTTGTCGAGCAACGGTTTCAAGGCCAGTTTTCCCATCCGGCCCAATCCGTTCACAGCATAAGTCGTCATTTCATGTCCTCAGTGGGCGTTCTGCCGATGTCATCAACAGCAGATTGCAGTGCGATCCGGTCGAGGCTTTCGACCGGCAAAGACGTAAAGGCCTCAATCCGGCGCTTGAGCGCGCCATATGCATGTTGAAATGCAAGGCTTTTTTCGGCATCCGTGCCCTCGGCCCTGACCGGGTCCGGCATGCCCCAATGGCCACTGATTGGCTGGCCTTCCCAAGCGGGGCATTCTTCATTTGCGGCCTGATTGCAGACCGTGAAGACGAAATCCATCTCAGGCGCGCCGGGGGTTGCAAATTCGGACATGTTCTTGGACCGCAGGATGGATGTGTCGTGTCCTTTGTCGTCCAGAACTTGCACGGCCATCGGGTTGAGCTCGGATGTGGGTTGCGTGCCGGCCGAGAAAACGTTGAACCGGTCGCCTCCCAACGTGCGCAGCAGGGATTCCGCAAAAATCGAGCGGGCAGAATTGCCCACACACAAAAACAAGACGTTGAACTTACGGTCTGTCGCGGCCTCATTTCCCTGAGAAAATGGCATGCAGATATCAGGGCGACCGCGACAGCAATCGACAATCAGATAATCAAGCATCTGCTGCACGTTTTTCATTTCAATCGAATAGAGCAGCGACGTCCCAGAACGTTCCTGCTTGACCAGCCCCGAACGCTGAAGCGCGTTCAGATAGTTCGACAAGGTGCTGGCCTTCACGTCGAGCTCCGCCGCCAGCTCGCCCGCCGGGACACTGTCAGGAAAACGTCGCATGAGCATGCGAAACACAAGGATACGCTGCGGATGACCCAGGATGGCCAATTGGCCTGCTATCTGTTTTATCATATTTCATGAAATATTAAAATAAGACAATCCAGTCAACCGAAAATACATGGCCATCGAAGGTGAGCGTAAGCGTTGGAACAGGCGTGATATTCTTGCTGGAGCGTGGTGATGGAATGGGCTTCAAGCGATCTGAGCTGTGGGAATCACCATCACACACCGGTAGGCGTCCGAGGATATCGAGACTTGCACGCATCTGCCCGAGGGTTTAAAGGAACCGTCGCTTGCCTCAATAGCTCAGCTGGTAGAGCAGGTCCTTCGTAAGGACAAGGTCGGGGGTTCGAGTCCCTCTTGAGGCACCACTTTCCCTTGGATAGTTAAGCTAGCGGCCTACCTCGTAACTCACTTTTGGTTCGATCCTGCGGGCTATCATCGGATGCTAGCGCAGCTCAATCTCCGAAGCTTTTTGCCTGCGTGATTTTCATCCGCAAGGGCCATGCTTCCGATCGGTAAGCAGGTATCAGGGAATCGTATGTGCGGTGGAAAAACGCTTTCAAGTGACGGGTTCTGATTTAAACGAGAATCGTCAGGAAATTTGCAAATACCTGTTTTAAGACAGATATTTGAAGGTTTTGGGTTAAGCCGCTCTGGTGGTAGCATTCAGCTTTAAAAGTTGTTTCCACGCCACTTCTTAGACATAGCCAAGGAGTTTCATCATGAAAGGTGACAAAAAGGTAATTGAATACCTGAACAAAGCTCTGCGCCACGAACTAACGGCCGTCAGCCAATACTGGTTGCATTATCGCCTGCAAGACGATTGGGGCCTTGGCAGCATGGCCAAGAAAAGTCGAGAAGAATCCATTGAAGAGATGGAACACGCCGACAAACTGATCGAACGGATCATTTTCCTGGAAGGTCATCCCAACCTGCAAAAACTTGATCCCCTGCGGATCGGCGAAAACCCGCGGGAAACGCTGGAATGCGATCTTGCGGCGGAACAAAGCGCGCGCGCGCTGTACAAAGAGGCGAGGGATGTCTGCAAAGAGGCCGGAGACTATGTCTCGATGGGATTGTTCGAAAGCCTGATGTCGGATGAAGAAGGTCATATCGACTTTCTGGAGACTCAGATCGAACTGTATGATCGCGTCGGGCCTGAACTTTTCGCGCAACTCAATGCGACCAAAATGGAAGACGCCGAATAGGTGGTCGTTTTGGCGACGATGGCCGCGGGTATTGGGGTTCCTATCAGCGGGAGGCTGCAGGATTAGGGCGTCGTTGCCCTAAACACATTCCTGAACGCCGAGACCTATCAGGTACTCACCGGTCACGAACAAAAGCTCATTTGGTCCGGCGAACCGCGCTTTGGACATGAACCAGTTTCTGACCGGGTTTGGGTAGTAGCTGGACAGTGACGCGCTTTTCCTGTCGAACTCATCTGCCGTCATTTTCTTTCGGTTCGAGCGATGGGGGCCATGAAAGCCAAAGATAGTCTCGGTCGAAACGCAAACTTCGTCCGCACCCAGCAGCATGGTGCAGCTAGAGTGGCAAAAATCTCCGATGATTTGAAACTGCGCGTTTGTCCGGTTGGCGATTTCGATCTGAACCATGCGATCCACAATCCGCCCGCCCGGATCATTGCCAACCTGAATCTCTTTTGAACTTGTCGGCATGCTCATCAGAAAGAACGACGCCAACGTTGCTATCATGCTTTTCATCCGCCCGCCTGCTCAAGGGTGGAGTTTTCGTTTTTCCTACCATTATCAGAAAAGCGGGCGTGCAGGAACGGCGCGCCGGGACGCATGTGGTTTCTGTGTTCTCAAGTACTCACCCGAAACCGGATGAATTCGACGGCTTCCACAAAATTACACCAAAATCGGCACTTATGGTTTCTTAAACAACGGTGGTTTTTGGGTGCCCAACGTCGTGCCTCAGGCGCGTTTTTCGCCGATGGTTGCTACACCCAGAACGGATAGCACTTTGGCCTCGATCTGTTCGGCATTCAGGCCCGCTACTGTATACATATCAGCGGGGTTGGCCTGGTCGATAAAGGTATCAGGCAGAACCATCGAGCGATACTTGAGCCCCTGGTCAAAGACGCCTTCATCGGCCAAAAGTTGGGCAACATGGCTGCCAAAGCCGCCGATGGCACCTTCTTCAATGGTGATCAACGCCTCGTGGTTGGCGGCCAGATCCAAAATCAGGTCGCGGTCCAAGGGCTTGGCAAATCGAGCATCAGCGATAGTGGGGGCGATCCCACGTGCAGCCAAAGCTTCGGCCGCTTTTTGCACTTCGGCCAGCCGTGTCCCGAAGGACAATAGTGCGACCCGCGCGCCTTCTTGGATGATCCGGCCTTTGCCGATTTCCAGAACTTCACCACGTTCGGGTAAGTCGACGCCGACACCTTCGCCGCGAGGATAGCGGAACGCAATCGGGCCATCATTATGCGCGACGGCGGTGGCCACCATATGCACCAACTCGGCCTCATCCGCCGCGGCCATGACCACGATGCCGGGCAGGTTGGACAAATAGGCGATATCGAACGACCCCGCATGGGTCGCGCCATCCGCGCCCACCAAACCCGCACGGTCGATCGCAAAACGAACCGGCAGGCGCTGAATGGCTACGTCATGCACGACTTGATCGTACCCACGCTGCAAAAACGTGGAATAAATTGCACAGAAGGGCTTCATCCCGCCGGCGGCGAGAGCGGCGGCGAAGGTCACGCCGTGCTGTTCGGCAATCGCCACATCGAAACAGCGTGAAGGGTAGCGTTCCGCAAACAGGTTCAGCCCGGTGCCATCGGGCATCGCGGCGGTGACAGCAACAATTTTGTCGTCGCGCGCGGCCTCTTCGACCAGGGTCTTGCCAAAGACCGATGTGTAAGAGGGTGCGTTTGAAGGTGCTTTCTTCTGCTCGCCCGTCACCACGTCGAACTTCGCTGTCGCATGGCCTTTGTCGCGGGCCTGCTCGGCTGGGGCATACCCCTTGCCCTTCTTTGTCAGCACATGAATGAGGATCGGGCCCGTGGCGCGGGCCTTGACCGTGCGCAGGACAGGCAACAGCTGATCCATATCGTGCCCGTCAATCGGACCGAGATAGGAAAAGCCCAGCTCCTCAAACAATGTGCCGCCCACGGCCATGCCCTTGAGCATCTCCTTGGCGCGCTTGGCGCCCTCGCGGAAGGGTTCCGGCAACAAAGACACTGCACCTTTGGCGGCGGCTTTCAGATCGTGGAATGGCTCTTCGGCGTAAATGCGCGACAGGTAATTGGACAGCGCGCCGACGGGCGGTGCGATGCTCATTTCATTGTCATTGAGAATGACGATTAGGCGTTTCTTCAGGTGTCCGGCGTTGTTCATCGCCTCAAAGGCCATGCCTGCAGACATTGAACCGTCACCGATCACGGCAATCGCGTCACCCAATCCCTCGGGCGTCACACCGCCCAGATCGCGCGCAACGGCAAACCCCAGCGCGGCACTGATCGAGGTTGAGCTGTGTGCTGCGCCAAACGGGTCATAGGGGCTTTCGCTGCGCTTGGTGAAGCCGCTCAGCCCGTCCTTCATGCGAAGCGTACGGATACGGTCGCGCCGTTCGGTCAGGATTTTGTGCGGATAGCACTGATGACCAACGTCCCAGATGATCTTGTCGCGCGGCGTGTCGAACACGGCGTGCAGGGCGGTCGTCAATTCGACCACGCCCAGACCCGCGCCCAGATGCCCGCCGGTGACGGACACGGCTGATATTGTCTCGGTCCGCAATTCCTGCGCTAACTTATGCAACTGTGCGTCCGAAAACTGCTTGAGATCCGCAGGGCGGTTCACAAGGTCCAGCAGGGGCGTATTCGGGCGGTCAGACATGTGGCGTTCCTGGCTTAGCTGTCCCGGGCAATAACGAAGCGTGCCGCGTCCTTCAAGGTTTCAGCATTGGCACCGTAACCATCCAACGCCGCGCAGGCCTGATCGACCAGTTCTACAGCGCGGGATTTTGCGGCGTTCAGACCCAGAAGCGAGACAAATGTCGCCTTGCCCGCCTCGGCGTCCTTTTGCAATCGTTTACCGGCCTTCTCGACATCACCTTCAATATCCAGAATGTCATCAGCGATCTGAAAAGCAAGGCCAAGCGCCTGGGCATATTGGCGCAAGGGTTCGGGATCTGCCTGGGCCAAACGCGCACCGGCGCAGGCGGACCATTCAATCAGAGCACCGGTTTTGCCCGCCTGCAACTTGGTGATCTGCTCCAGTGTCAGGGGCGCGGCCGCTGTTTCAGCCGCCATATCCAGCGCTTGCCCCAGCACCATTCCCTGCGCACCGCTTGCTTTGGCCAGGGTTAGAGCCAATTCAGCACGAATTTCTGCATTTCCGACCTCGGGCCGGGTGCACAGCTCAAAGGCCAATGTCTGCAGGGCATCACCGGCCAGAACGGCGGTGCCTTCGTCCCACTTTAAGTGCACGGTCGGACGTCCACGTCGCAGATCGTCATCGTCCATGCAGGGAAGGTCATCATGGACCAGCGAATAGGCGTGCAGGGCTTCGATGCCTGTCGCAGGCCAGATTGCCTGTGTTGAGTCGATGCCATGCATCCGCGCGCTTTCCATCACGAGAAACCCACGCAATCGCTTGCCGCCCTGGGTGGTGTAGGCCATCGCCCGGGTAACATCCAATTCGTCCAGCGCGCTCAGGACCAGATCGAACTGAGCCTGAATCCGCGCGGCATCCTGCGCCAGAATTTCCTTGAACATTTACTGACCTTCGACAGGCGTCGTCCCGGTTGGCTGCCCATTGGCATCCAAAGTAATGGCTGCGACCTTTTCTTCAGCCCGCTTCAATTCGTCTTCGCAGCGTTTCTTCAACGCGGCACCGCGCTCATACAGCGCAATGGACTGATCCAGCGCCACGTCACCACGCTCCAACTGGCCGACAACGGCCTCAAGCTCTTTCATCGCTTGTTCGAATGTCATCTGATCAACAGGAGTATCGGTCATCGGGCTGCCTTCATCAGTTCTTCCACATGGGCACGAGTGGCCTCGGCAAGGGCGTTCAGATCATACCCGCCCTCCAAAGTCGAGACGATACGGCCCTCACACAGCTCATCGGCGATCTTGCACAGCTCAGCCGTGACCCAGGCAAAATCGCCTGTAGACCAGTTCAAGTTGGCCAGCGGATCGTCCTGATGCGCATCGAAACCTGCCGAGATGATGATCAGTTCCGGATTGAATGCGCGCAGTCTCGGGAAGGCTTGCGTTTCGTAAGCTGTCCGCATCTCGGTCCCACCTGAGCCAGGGGCCAGAGGGATATTCAAAACCGTCTCAAAGGCACCGGTCTCATCCGGGCGACCCGACCCAGGCCACAAAGGCATCTGCTGGCTGGTGATCACCAGCGCGCGGGCTTCATCCCACAGCAAGTCCTGTGTGCCATTTCCATGGTGAACGTCGAAATCCACCACCGCCACGCGCTTTAATCCATGATGATCCAATGCATGCTTGGCCGCCAGCGCAGCATTGCCAAACAGGCAAAACCCCATTGCCGTTTCCGTTTCGGCATGGTGACCGGGCGGGCGGATCGCGCAAAACGCATTCGAGGCTTCGCCGCCCAAAACCATATCCACCGCCCGCACAACCGCACCGGCAGCCCGGTAAGCCGCGTCCACCGACCCCGGAGACATGAAGGTGTCGCCGTCAATCTGTTTGAAGCCATCGGAGGGTCTGTTATTTCGGATTTCACGGATATGGCTTTCCGGATGCACGCGCAGCAAGTCGTCATCCGCCGCCAAAGGGGCGGTTACACGTGTCAGTTCCAAGCCTTCTAATGCGTGAAGAATGTGCTCTAACCGCGCCACCCTCTCGGGGTGACCTTGCGGTGTCACGTGATCAAGGCAATCGGCGTGGGTCAAAAGGGCGGTTGTCATCGGGATCCCATCTTCATCTGGCCAAAATTATCCTCGCCGAAGGCAAGAAAGCGCCGCGGCTGAATCAATCTGGTGCCAGCATATATCCGGCGCCGCGGACGGTCTGCAGGTAACGCGGCTGCTTGGGGTCCTGTTCGATCTTGCGGCGCAGACGGGTGATCTGAACGTCCACCGCGCGTTCCTGCGCCTGACCCTTGTCGCGGCCCAGATCTTCGACCAGTTTGGTTCGGCTGATCGGCTCTCCGGGCTGGGCCGAGAAAATCTTCATCAACTGGCTTTCGGTCGCCGTCAGGCGCACCGGGTCTTCGCCCTGCCACATCTCGCCACGCTCGATATCGTACCGGATCGGACCAAGATGCAGTATCTTCGCCGTCGCGTCCTGCGCAGGTGCTTCCGGCATCCGCCGCAGGATCGCATTGATCCGCAATAACAGCTCTTTTGGCTCGAACGGTTTGGCTAAGTAGTCATCCGCACCGGCCTCAAGCCCGGCAATGCGATGTTCGGTTTCGCCGCGCGCGGTCAACAGCAGGATAGGAGTGGTATGGGTTTCGCGCAGCGCCTTGGTCAGGCTGACCCCATCCTCGCCGGGCATCATCACGTCCAGCACGATCATGTCGAAATCCAACCCCGAAAGCACCCGCCGTGCATGTGCTGCATCCCGTGCAGCCGTGACCAGAAATCCGTTCCGCATCAGAAACTTCTTCAACAGATCGCGAATGCGCTCGTCATCGTCGACGATCAGCAGATGGGCATCCATTTCGTTCATGAGGTGGTATCCCGCAGTTTCGTATAGGCATGACGCATATCAGCATCCATCATTGCTTCAAGCACTTTACGAAACCCCGACACAGCCTCGGGTCCCGCCTTTTTGTACGCCGCTCGCATTCGAACGCGCTGAGCCTCAGACAGTTTGGCCTCTAGCGCCTTGCCCTGTTCTGTCAGAAATAGGTGTCTTTCGCGTTTGTCCACTGATCCGACCCGGCTTTCGACCAATCCGTCGTCGATCAACGTCCGCAAAACCCTGTTCAGAGACTGTTTTGTTACGCCCAGAATGGCCAGAAGGTTGTTGACAGTCGTACCCGGCGCGCGGTTGATGAAGTGGATTGCCCGGTGGTGCGCCCGTCCATAGGCCATTTCGGTCAGTATGCGATCAGGATCTGCGGTAAAGCCGCGATAGGCGAAAAACATCGCCTCTATCCCCTGCCGCAACTGTTCGTCGGTCAAAAACAACAGGCTCTCGCCACCAAAGGCTGGGGCGGGACGGGTATCCGACATAGTATGCCTCATTCGTTACTCTATCCGAGTTTATGTCAGCGTTATTGACATTCCAAGAGTGGACAGGTATCGAATCGCAGTTTTTGCGTAACTTTATGTCCGAAACGGACTTAATTGGCGCAATAATCGGAAATTTGTCCCAGGTCAGGAGGTTTCGCATGGCGGGGTATGATGATCGTGACGGTGTCATCTGGTTGGATGGCAAACTGGTGCCCTGGCGCGAAGCCAATGTGCACATCCTGACCCATGCAATGCACTATGCGTCTTCGGTGTTCGAAGGTGAGCGTGCTTATAACGGCAAGATTTTCAAAAGTCGCGAACATTCTGAGCGTTTGATTGCCTCGGCCGAAGCGCTGGACATGCCTATGCCCTATTCGGTGGATGACATTGAGGCCGCCAAGGACGAAGCGCTGAAAGCCAGCGGTCTGCAGGACGCCTATGTCCGTGCGCTGGTCTGGCGTGGCTCGGGGGAAGACATGGGTGTGGCATCAGCCAAGAACCCGGTCCGGATGGCCGTCGCCGTGTGGCCTTGGGGTGCCTATTATGGTGACGCCAAGATGCAGGGTGCCAAGCTGGATATCGCGGAATGGAAACGCCCCAGCCCGGAAACTATTCCGGTGCACGCCAAGGCGGCGGGTCTGTACATGATCTGCACCATCTCGAAGCATAAGGCCGAGGCCAAGGGCTGCTCGGACGCGCTGTTCATGGATTGGCGCGGTTACGTGGCCGAGGCGACAGGTGCGAATGTGTTCTTCGTAAAAGATGGTGAGGTACATACACCTCTGGCTGATTGCTTCCTGAACGGGATCACCCGTCAGACCGTCATTCAGATGCTGAAAAACAAAGGTATCACCGTCCACGAGCGCCGCATCAAGCCCGAGGAAATGGCCGATTTCGAACAGTGCTGGCTGACCGGCACCGCAGCTGAGGTGACCCCGGTGGGCCAGATCGGCGATTATACGTTCGAGGTCGGAGACCTGACCCGCGAGATCGCCGCCGATTATGAGGCGCTTGTGCGCGCCTGATAACACTCTGATGCATTGACAGAAGCCCTCGCGCTATTGCGGGGGCTTTTTCATTGCCGCTTGTTCATAAAAACATGCAGATCGTCCGCATGGCTGGACGAACGCGCAGCCGCGTCTATCTTACAGCAATGTTGGATCTGCTTAGCGATATACTTACCCGCCTGTCCTTGAAGGGCACGTTTTACTTTCGAACCTCTTTCACGCCGCCCTTCGGTATACAGGTGCCGGCCTATCAAAATGTGGCCAGATTTCACTTTGTACAGCGCGGAGAGTTGAAAGTATTCGTCTCTAACACAGGGCAAACCTTGCGATTGAAGCAAGGCGACCTGATCGTGATCCCGCACGGATCCGCCCATGCGTTATTGTGCAATGAGATTCAACCGCTGGATGCCCTGCCGCTTGAACAGGTGTTGGAAGAGGCCGGGTACAAGGGCGACGGGGTTCTGATTTATGGCGGCGAAGACAAAAGCCGCGATACGCAACTGATCTGCGGTCATTTCTCTTTCACCGGGCCGCCGGGGCGACAGGGAACAGGGCATATGCTGATTGATCGGCTTCCCCCATACATCCTGATCGAAAACTATGGCGAGGAAGCCGGGGCCTGGATCGAAGCCACCCTGCGTATGATCGGGTCCGAGATCAACGGCGCGCGGATTGGTGGTGACCTCATAGCGTTGAAACTGTCCGAGGTCCTGTTTGCGCAGGCCATCCGCGCCCATCTTGAACATCAAAGCCCCAGCGATACCGCGCTTGCCGGGTTCGCCGATTCCCGCATTTCGCGTGCATTGACTGCGTTTCATCATTCGCCCGCGCAAGAGTGGAGCGTCGAGTCTTTGGCACGTGAGGCCGGAATGTCTCGCACTGCGTTCGCACAGCTATTCGCAGACAAGATGGGGACAACGCCCATGCAGTATCTGACCGATTGGCGGATGCAGATTGCGTGTCACGGATTGACTGAGGCCCGCTGGAACGTGGCCGATGCCGCGGCCGAGGTCGGCTATGCCTCGGAAGCCGCCTTTTCGCGGGTGTTCAAAAAGCAGGTTGGCGTATCGCCAGCCGCCTATCGATCAATGCACTGATCGAATTGAAACTCTGGACGATCTGCAACGTTTCACGAACGATCCAGAATTAAACGTTCCGAGATCCTTTCCTAGTTTGAGGTCATCCCATATCAGGAAAGGAACTCTCATGTCTCTCCGCTTTGTCACCCGCAATATTCACGCTTATCTGGACTATCCTGTTGCCATTGCGCTGATGGGGTTGCCCTTTTTGCTTGGACTGGGGCAATCCAACCCGATGGCGTTGTGGCTGTCGGTGGTCACCGGCGTCGCGGCGTTTGTTTTGACGGTGTTGACGGATCACCATTTGGGGATCTGGCGCGTTCTTCCCTACAACTTTCACTTGGCGGTCGATCTTCTGGTCGGCGTCGTTTTCCTGGCCGCGCCCAGCCTGTTTGGGTTTTCGGGAATGGATGCGATCTTTTACTGGCTGAACGGGGCTGCGGTTGTCGCCGTCATCTCGCTTAGCGCACCAGAGCAGGGTGTTACGGCCTGAATCTGACGCACCTTGGGTTCACCGCAACAACGTGAATTTCCAAAACCCCAGAGCCGCTTGTCTCACCGACAGGCGGCTCTCTGGTCTGTTTATTGCGCCGAGTACCAGCATATGTGGCCCTAAAAAGGAGATTTCAGGAAAATGGTTTTCTCAAAATGCCTAAAATAAATTCGTTCACCGCCGTTCAACTGCGGGGTTATCCAGGAAGTGCTATTTTGATCTTGCAAATTCCGACAAAAATAATCAGATAAAGATCAAGGCCAGATGTGTTAGCATCCAGCACGGGGTTTCGAGGCGGTCTGCGGGCTTAGCGTATAGCCTGGTGAGAGCGCGCCACCGCCTCGGAAACGACACGCGCAACAGGAAATGACGATGGGTGACCCACTTGATGAAATCATGGCACGGCACGAAGCGGCCACCGCTTGCGGATGTTGCTGTGACGACGACTATTGCGCCTATGTCGACAAACCCAAAACAGCCCAAGGCGACAGGGCGGCACAAACGCTGCCGGACAGCGCCGCGTGTCGACGCGGATCGGTGAGGTTTCTCAACGAAAACCCGCCAGCTTAACAGCCCCTGAGTGAGGCTGTTAAGACTCTGATGCTTAGAAATCCACGCCGCGCTGGGCTTTGATTCCGGCTTGAAACGGATGCTTTTCCTCGGTCATCTCGGTGACCAGATCGGCATAGTCCCGCAACGCCTGCGGTGCGTCCCGACCCGTCAGGAACACGCTGGTCTTGTCAGACCGTTCTTTCAGCCCATCGATCACCTGTTCAACCGACAGGTATTCGTACCGAAGCGCGATGTTGATCTCGTCCAGTACGATCAGATCGTATTCGCCGCTGGACATGAGGGCGCGTGCCTTGTCAAAGGCGGCGTTTGCGGCGGCAATGTCGCGCTCACGATCCTGAGTGTCCCAGGTGAAACCTTCGCCCATCGTGTGCCATGTCACCAGATCGCGTTCTTCGAAAAAGCGGCGTTCGCCGGTTTTCCACTTGCCTTTGATGAATTGAACAACGCCGACCTTCTGGCCCCAACCCAGCGCACGGATCACGACCCCGAACGCGGCCGAGGACTTACCCTTACCCTTGCCAGTGTTGATCAGCACCAGCCCGCGGTCGGGATCAACTGCCTCGGACACTTTCTTGCGGTGCTGGGCCTGCACCTTTTGCATCTTTTCCTTGTGGTCCTGTGCGTCGCTCATGGGAAACCCTCATCTTGTGTTGGGCACACCCTAGGGGAAGTTCTGCAAAGGTAAAGGTCAGGCTTTGGGATCCGTGACCGCGCGCGTCTTGCCGCGCTCCAAGCCCAGTTGATGTTCGCGCCAGATCACCACGACGTTACCGACAATCACCAGCGCCGCTCCGGCCAGCATGACCAGCGTTGGCAGTTCACTGAACCAGACATAGCCAATGACGATGGCAAACAGCATCGAGGTGTAATCATAGGGCGCCAGCATCGAAGCCTGCCCAAACCGATAGGACGAAGTCACCAGAATCTGCGCCACTCCTCCTATCAGACCAGCCAGAATCAAAAAGCCTGCCTGTTCCCATGTGGGCATGACCCACCCCCAAAAGACGGTCAGCCCGGACAGGATGGTCGCCGTCATCGAGAAATAGAAGACAATGGCCGCAGGATGGTCGACCTGCACCAACTGCCGGATGTGGATCTGCACAAAGGCCCGGGCAACGGTCGCACCCAGAATACACAATGCGCCGAAGGTGGCAGCAGCTTCCATGTTGTTGCCACCCAGTCTGGGCCAGATCATGATCAGGACACCCAAAAGCCCGATGGACACAGCCGCGATTCTGATCTTACGGATGCGTTCGCCTAACATCACCGCGGCAAGGATCAGGGTGAAAATCGGGGTGGCATAGCCAATCGCCGTCGCTTCGGGCAGCGGGATCAAGCCAAGGCCGGTAAATGTAAGCCCCATCGCCGTGGTGCCCAACACGCCGCGCCAGAAATGACCCGAAGGTTTGCGGGCTTTGAACCCTTGCGCCAATTCTCCGCGCGCCATCAGCCAGATGACAATCACCGGAATGGCAAAAAGGGACCGGAAAAACACCATCTCGCCAGGTGGGAAGTGATCGGACTGCGCTTTGACAATCGCCGCCATGACCGTGAACAAAAACACCGCGCTCGTTTTCAGAGCGACGGCCAGCAACGGTCGATGCGATGTTAAGTGTTTTGCCATCGGCGCGAACCTGCGCTTTTGGTAGGGAAAGATCAACGCGTTGTTTACAGATTGGTCCAATCGGTCGGCAGTGGGCTGCCGATCTCTTGCGCGAACTCTTCCAGAAAGCGGATCATGCGTGTGATTCTGCGCTGTGCGATCTCTTTGCCACCCTCGGTCAGCATATCGCCAGGAAGGCCCAGTAGTTTGACCTTCCAGTGGTCGATTGAAAAATGCAGGTCGTCCAGCGGGCGGTTGGCAGCAAAGGGATCTGCCGGATCATAAAGCGACCGTCCCAAAGCACCGGAGACTGAGAAATTCCGGGCAACTCCAATCGCGCCCAGTGCGTCCAGCCTGTCGGCATCGCGCAGAATGCAGGCTTCGGGCGTTTCCGGCGTGATGTTGGCCGAAAAACTATGTGCTTCGATAGCATGTTTGATTGCGTGGATCTGACCTGCAGAATAGCCCAAGTTGATCAAAATAGACTCTGATTCTTCGGCCGATCGGCGCGATGCCAAATGGCGGTCTGGGTCGTCCTTGGACAAGTTTACCAGATCATGCAGATAAGCGGCGGCCAGCAGCACCGGCATGTCAGTCTGGTCGTTTGCAATGGCCTGCGCGTTTACCCAGACCCGGTCCAGATGGGCCAGATCATGCGCAGGGTCGGTTTCCATAAGTTGCGCAACGACGGCGCGCAGGCGTGTGCGCAGATCAGCCGATCCGTCCACGGTTCTCTCCGATCTGGCCGCGATGCAGCAGCAGGTGGTCGAGGATCACGCAAGCCATCATCGCCTCACCCACCGGAACGGCGCGGATGCCTACGCAGGGATCGTGGCGACCTTTGGTGATGATCTCGGTTTCTTCGCCGGATTTAGTGATAGTTTTGCGTGTGGTCAGGATCGAGGATGTGGGTTTGACAGCAAACCGCACAACAACGTCTTGTCCAGTCGAGATACCGCCCAAAATACCGCCCGCGTGGTTTGAGCTGTATTGCGGGCCGTTCTGGCCCATAAAAATCTCGTCCGCATTGGCTTCGCCCGTCAGTTCGGCAGCGGCCATGCCTTCGCCGATTTCGACACCTTTGACGGCGTTGATGGACATCATCGCAGCGGCCAAATCAGTGTCTAACTTGGCGTAAACCGGCGCGCCGATGCCTGCTGGGACGCCACGGGCCACAACCTCGACAATCGCACCAACCGAGTTCCCGGACTTGCGCAATTCGTCCAAGTAGTTGGCCCAGTCTTCGGCGGCTTGTGCGTCTGGGGTCCAGAACGGGTTCTGTTCGATCTGGGACCAGTCGAAATTGCCCCGGTCAATCTTGTGCGGGCCGATCTGGGTCATGTAGCCGGTGATTTGTACATTCGGGGCAATTTGCTTGATCGCTTCTCGGGCCAACCCACCAGCCGCGACACGTGAGGCAGTTTCCCGAGCCGAACTGCGCCCGCCACCGCGATAGTCGCGAATGCCGTATTTCTGCCAGTAGGTGATGTCGGCGTGACCGGGACGGAACTTGTCCATGATATCGCCGTAGTCCTTGGAGCGTTGATCGGTGTTCTCGATCATCAGCTGCACGGGCGTGCCCGTTGTCTGGCCTTCGAACACACCGGACAGAATTTTCACCTGATCGGGTTCGCGCCGCTGGGTGGTGAACTTGTTCTGACCCGGTTTGCGCTTGTCCAGCCAGTGCTGGATCATGCTCTCGTCGATCGCAACACCCGGAGGGCAGCCATCGACGGTCGCACCCAATGCGGGCCCGTGGCTTTCACCCCAGGTGGTGACGCGGAAGAGGTGGCCAAAACTGTTCATTGACATGGGGCATGCTCCTTTGCGCGTCGTGATTAGCTGGCGAGGCCCTTGGCCTCAAGCGGATTTGCGGTTGGGGCAGGGGAACCCCAACCAGCTGTGCCTATGCGGCACGCGTCAACGACGCACGCGTTTGGGTGATCTTCAGGGCCGCCTGCGCAGCCTCGCGACCCTTTTCGACAAAATGCGCGCGATAGATGGCATTGTGGTGATCGGTTTCCTGATACTGGTGCGGCGTCAGCGAGACTGACAGTACCGGAACACCGGTGTCCATACTGGCGCGCATCAACCCATCGACTACGGCTTGCGCGACGAAATCGTGCCGGTATATGCCGCCATCCACGACAAACGCCGCGCAGGCGACCGCGGCGTAGCGCCCGGTTTGGGCCAGATCGCGGGCCAGCAGCGGCATTTCGAATGCGCCGGGGACGTCGAAAACGTCAACCTGTTCGGCGGGGACAAGCTCTAGAAACCCTTCGAGAGCCTGGTCAACGATTTCGGAATGCCAGTTGGCTTTCACAAAAGCATAGCGGGTGTGTGTCATCATGATCTCCTTTCGCAACAGACACGTCACCCAAGGCGATCACGGGCAGGCGCAAGCCAGGGCCGACGCGCTGCACGTTCTCTTTCATCCGGACTATAACCGTCGGCTCTGGCATCTCACCAGATCTGCTGACACCCCGCACACCGGGGCCGCTCGCGGGCTTACGGGTCATCGCCCGCATACCGCCGGTGGGGAATTTCACCCCGCCCTGAGAACAGCCGGACCTTGCCAATGTGCGAAGGGTTCTGCAAGAGGTTTTGCAGGAGGATAGCCATGCACCCCAATCCAGCCTTCCGCGCAGAAGAGACCGAGCGCCACGTTACCTTTGCGCGTGACCGCGCGTTCGGGGTTCTTGCGGTGTCGACGGATGAAGCGCCGTTGATTAGCCACGTGCCGTTTCTGCTGTCTGAGGATGGCGCGCTGGCCGAGCTGCATCTTGTCAGATCCAACCCGATCGTCCGCATGCTGAAAGAGCCTAAACCGGCAAGAATCGCCGTCACCGGACCAGACGGATATGTATCTCCGGATTGGTACGGGATCGCCGACCAGGTTCCGACATGGAACTATGTCGCTGTGCATCTGATCGGTCAGTTAGAACAGCGGCCGCACGCGGAGTTGCTGGACCTGTTGGACCGCCAGTCCGCCTTTTATGAGGCACGCTTGCTGCCTAAACCGCCTTGGACGACCGGCAAGATGAGCCAGGACGCGTTGGATAAGATGATGCGCATGATCGTGCCGTTTCGGTTTCGCATTGACGACATTCAAGGCACCTGGAAGCTAAACCAGAACAAGCCCGATGCAGCCCGCCTGAGCGCGTCAGAACATATCGCAAACGACGGGATCGGGTCCGAGCTTGATGCTCTGCAAAAGTTGATGAGAGGGTGAGGTTGGCGCACCAATTGACGGGTTTTGTTTTGCATTGGGTGATGTAGAGTTCCGGCAATTCAGGGAGATCTCTTATGAAACTCTATTTTAGTCCCACTTCGCCCTATGTCCGTAAGGTTATGGTTTTGTTGCATGAAACAGACCAGTTGCAGGATGTCGAACTGCTGAACGTTGCAACAACACCAATTTCCCCGGCCGAGCCGCTATTGGCCAAGGCTCCGCTGACAAAGGTGCCCGCGTTAGAGCGCCCCGATGGGCCGACCCTGTTCGACAGCCGTGTTATCTGTGCATTTCTGGACGCGCGCGGGCAGGCCGGTCTTTATCAGGACGGTGCCCGGCATTGGGATGTGCTGACGCTTGAGGCGCTGGCGGATGGTATTCTGGATGCGGCGTTGCTGATCACCTATGAGGCTCGGATGCGGCCCGAAGACAAGCAATGGGAGGGCTGGGCCGATGCGCAATGGGACAAGATAGAACGCGCTTGCGCCGCGTTGAACCAGCGGTGGATGGCGCATCTGTCCGGACCGTTGGATATAGGGCAAGTCGCAGTGGCCTGCGCACTGGGCTACGTCGATTTCCGTCACGATGCGCGCGGATGGCGCAAGGGAAATGATGCGCTGGCCGCATGGTACGAGAAGTTTGTCGAACGCCCCAGCATGGCCGCAACGCAACCGCCGGCCTGATCGGGGATCAATGCGCTGGTCGCTCTGACGGCAGAACGACCAGCGACAGACATCATTCGTTGAACGTCGCCAGATAGGCCGCGATGTCATCGGCGCCCTTTTTCAGTTTGACGCTCATGTTTGGGCGCGCGGTTTCGTCATCCAGATATTCCTGGATAAATGCGATCGGGTTTTTGGAATACGTGGCGATATTCTCTTGTGTCCAGACCAGCCCTTTCTGACCGGCGCGGATCATGTCGTCGGTGAACATTCCGATGGGCAAACGTTCGCTTCCGTTCAGGTAATCTGACTCGGTTCCTGCGACGCGACCGACGACGCCGTAAAGATTCGGGCCAGTGATGCCGCCTTTGACCAGAACTTGGCCATCTTTGATGATTGCGTGGCAAGAAGAGCAGCGATTGTAGAGTTTTTCGCCTTTCGCCGGGTCACCGGCCGCTATCGCCTGAAAGGACACGGTCAGTGCGAGGATCATGGTTGGTGCAAAGAGCTTTGACATGAGAGACGTCCTGCAGAGATTGGGATTTCCCGCATTTCGATCATTTGCGTCTAAAGTTCAATCGAAATCAAACATGACTAAGCCTTTGTAAAATATCTATTTTTAACTCAGATTTTCTACATCTATATCCTGCAGAAGCGGCGCGTCTTGCTATGTCGGGTATCACCGTGAATTCGAGCTTAAGTCAAAGGTATCGGTACATATAGGTCGTCGCGTGACGGGATTCTCCGTGCGGGTCGAATGCGAAATCGGGGATGACACCTGCCGGCTTGAACCCGACAGACCTGTAAAGGGATTCCGAGACGTCTCCGGTGCGCGTGTCTAGTGTAATGAGTGTCTTCCCGGCTTCTTGTGCGGATTTCAGGGCTTCTTGCATCAGGGCCTTGCCCAAACCGCGACGTCTGGCATCGGGGTGAACGATCATCTTCGAGATTTCTGCCCGGTGGGGCTGATTTGGGGGCATGGCAAGCAACAGCTGTACCGTACCGATCATGCGACGCTGGTAAAATGCGCCAAACAAGTGCCGCGCGCCTGTTTCAATGGCGGGTTTGACGTCATCCGTCCAGAATCGCGCGGCGCTGTCATGGTCGAGCGGCATCATGAAGCTGATCGCGGCACCATCGGCAACGCTGTCAACAAGCGTGCGGCACAGGTCTGTCAGATTGTTGTCGATATCCGTCGGGTTAAGGCGGAAGACGTTGGGTGTCTGAACGGTCATGACAATGCGATCACGTAAGTGCAGGGACTATGGGTCGTTTCAAATACGGTCTCGCCAAATAAAATATACCGCAGGCAATCCCCTTGTCGAAGGTCATAAGCTTTCCTCTCGACCGTGATTTCGATCTGCCCGGACAAGACATACAGGTGATGCTCTTGCCCAGGAACTGCGGGTGCATCATAGGCGATGCGCTGCCGCGCGGTCAGGGTTCCTTCGATCAATTCAACCGAAAGGTGCCCACTGGGGGGCGAAACGCTGCGACGTTGAAACGCGCGCCCACGATCCGTCCAGAACGGCTGGTCGTGCCGCCGGACGATCGGTTGGAAACTTTGCTCCAACGGGGTAAGTAACTGAGAGATCGGTACTGCATAAACCGTTGCCAGACGGCCTAGCGTCTCGGCGGTCGGGCTGACTTCGTTTTTCTCGATCCGCGACAGGGTGGCGCGACTTAGACCGGTTCTTCCAGCCAAAGTATCGAGGGTCATGCCGTGCTGCTCTCGCAATCCACGCAAATGCGTGGCCAGTTTGTCAGAGGTGGCTTCCATGGAACTTCTCATATACGGAAATATTCCCGAATATGACGAAAAGTTCAAGATGGGCGGATCGGCATTCTGTAAAACCTTTTGGGGCTGGGTCGGTTCTGCACCGTTCTACCCGCCGAAGCGAATCGAATCACATTTGGAAAAGCCGGGGGACCGGAGTGTTTTTGCCAAAAAACAGGTCCGTATCTTGAAACTTTCGCCCCTCGTTGTGACATGAATGCCCTGTTGTGGCGCACTGCGCGCCTATGACCGCTGGACGAACCGAATTCTCCCGGATAGATAGCCGCGATGAGACGCCGCTTTGATGCGGTGCTGATGCATGTTTGCTCGGGTTACCCCCGGGCGCCGGAATCGGAGAAAACCTCGTGTCCCACGCAGAAGACCACGAAGGCACCCGCAGAGATTTCCTCTACTACGTCGCAGGCGGCGCAGGTGTCGTCGCGACGGGTGCAGCCGTATGGCCCCTGATCAATCAAATGAACCCATCGGCAGACGTTCAGGCGCTGTCCTCGATCCGCGTGGATGTGAGCGGCGTTGAGCCAGGTACGCAGCTGACCGTGAAATGGCTGGGTAAACCTGTGTTTGTCCGCCACCGCACAGGTGCCGAAATTCAAGAAGCGCAGGAACAGGACGCCGAAGGCGTTGATGCACTGCCTGATCCGCTGGCCCGCAACTCCAACCTGAACGCGGATGCTCCGGCAACCGACGCCAACCGCGTGATGCCGTCGCCCGAGGGCGAAGCGCCGGGCGCGTGGATCGTTCAGATGGGCGTATGTACGCACCTTGGCTGTGTGCCGCTGGGCGATGCTGGCGACTTTGGTGGCTGGTTCTGCCCCTGCCACGGATCGCACTACGATCTGGCCGGACGTATCCGCAAGGGTCCCGCACCTGAAAACCTGCCCGTTCCGCCCGCTGAGTGGACCGACGCCAGCACCATCAAACTCGGCTAAGGGAGACCCAAACTTATGTCCGGAATTCCCCACGATCATTACGAGCCGAAGACAAACGGCGAGAAGTGGCTGAACAGCCGCTTGCCCATCGTCGGCCTGATTTACGACACCATCATGATCCCCACCCCCAAGAACCTGAACTGGTGGTGGATCTGGGGCATCGTCCTGGCGTTCTGCCTGGCGTTGCAAATCGTCACCGGTATCGTTCTGGTGATGCACTACACCCCGCATGTCGATCTGGCCTTCGCTAGCATCGAGCACATCATGCGCAACGTGAATGGCGGCTATATGCTGCGCTACATTCACATGAACGGCGCGTCGCTGTTCTTTGTTGCGGTCTACATCCACATCTTCCGTGGCCTGTTCTACGGCTCATACAAAGCCCCGCGTGAGATCACGTGGATCATCGGTATGCTTATCTATCTGATGATGATGGGTACTGCCTTCATGGGCTATGTTCTGCCTTGGGGTCAGATGTCCTTCTGGGGTGCGACCGTGATCACCGGCCTGTTTGGCGCGATCCCGTTTGTGGGTGACGCGATCCAGACCTGGCTGCTGGGCGGACCCGCGGTGGACAATGCCACGCTGAACCGCTTCTTCTCGCTGCACTATCTGCTGCCGTTTGTTATCGCGGCTCTGGTCATCGTGCATATCTGGGCCTTCCACACCACCGGCAACAACAACCCCACAGGTGTTGAAGTTCGCCGCACGTCGAAAGCCGATGCCGAGAAAGACACGCTGCCGTTCTGGCCGTACTTTGTGATCAAGGACCTGTTCGCGCTGGCCGTGATCCTGGTCGTGTTCTGGGCCATCGTCGGCTACATGCCGAACTATCTGGGCCACCCGGACAACTACATCGAAGCCAACCCGCTGGTCACGCCTGCACACATCGTGCCCGAATGGTACTTCCTGCCGTTCTACGCGATCTTGCGCGCCTTTACCGGTGAAGTCTGGGTTGTACAATTTGCCAGCTTCATCACCGGTGGCATCGTTGACGCCAAGTTCTTTGGTGTGATTGCGATGTTCGGTGCGATCCTGGCAATGGCGCTGGCGCCCTGGCTGGACACGTCGACCGTACGTTCGGGCAAATACCGCCCGATGTTCAAATGGTGGTTCTACCTGCTGATCATCGACTTCTTTGCCCTGATGTGGCTGGGTGCGATGCCCGCGGAAGAGCCCTATGCGACCTTCTCGCTGATCGCGTCCGCCTACTGGTTCGCCTATTTTTTCGTGATCCTGCCGATCCTGGGTGTCATCGAAAAACCGCTGCCACAGCCAGAGACCATCGAAGAAGACTTCAACGCGCATTATGGCAAGGCTGACGCCGACGCCACGCCGGCCGAGTAAGAAGAGGGACCGGAAACATGTTCAAGAAACTTGCAATCGGTGCCGCGTTTGCTTTGGCCCTTACCCCTGCTGCGTCCTTCGCAGCAGGTGGGGGCGAGCAGCACATCGAAGACTTCCACTTCTCGTTCGAAGGCCCCTTTGGCACCTGGGATCAAAACCAGCTGCAGCGCGGGCTTCAGATCTATACCGAGGTCTGCGCAGCCTGCCACGGCCTGCGCTATGTGCCTCTGCGTGATCTCGAAGCGCTGGGCTATTCGGAAGAAGAAGTCATCGCCTATTCGGCAGACAACTTCGAAGTGTTCGATCCCGAGCTGGACGATTTCCGTCCGGCAATCCCGACCGACCACTTCCCGGTCAATGACGGTGTTGGCGCACCGGACCTGAGCCTGATGGCCAAGGCCCGCGCCGGCTTCCACGGGCCTTATGGTCTGGGGATCAACCAGTTCTTCAAAGGCATGGGTGGTGCGGAATACATCGCCTCGCTGCTGGACGGCTATACCGGTGAAGAGAAAGAAGAGGCAGGCACCATCCTGTATGAGAACAAAGCCTTCCCCGGAGGCTGGATCTCGATGGCGCCCCCGCTGTCCGAAGATCAGGTTGAATTCGCCGATGGCCACCCGGCCACTGTTGAAGCCTTGTCCGAAGACATCGCAGCCTTCCTGATGTGGACTGCCGAGCCAAAAATGATGGAGCGCAAATACTCGGGCTTCGTCGGCGTGCTGTTCCTGTCGCTGTTGTCGGTGCTTCTGTATCTTGTCAACAAGCGCCTCTGGGCAGGCGTGAAAGGCAAGAAACGAGACTGAGTTTCACAGCCCCGCAATGTTTGAACCCCCGCGCTGCCGGCTGCGGGGGTTTTTTTGTTGCAATCGGGTAGGGGCCGGATCAGGCTTGTAGTTGCGTGCCGGTGGCGCTTGTGATTGTTGCCTTCACGATTTGCCCTTCGGGCCGTGGTGCCTCAAAAGCGACCTCGGTGAATTGTTCGGTGCGGCCCATATGCGAGTTTTCCATCAGGATGTGATGAGTTTTGCCGATTTGGGCTTGCAGATGCTGTGTGACCTGCGCCTCACCGGCCGCGCGCAGGCGGGCGGCGCGGTCCTTGATGATGTTCCCATTCACCTGCTGCGGAATGCGGGCGGCCGGGGTGCCTTCGCGCTTGGAATATGGAAAAACGTGCAACCAGGTCAGATCGCAATCTGTCACCAGTTTCAGCGAGTTTTCGAAATGATTATCCGTTTCGGTCGGGAACCCAGCGATGATATCGGCGCCAAAGGTCATCTCGGGGCGCAGCTTGCGGGCTTCTTCGGTGAACCGGATGGCGTCATCGCGCAGATGGCGGCGTTTCATCCGTTTCAGGATCAGGTCGTCGCCATGTTGCAGGGACAGGTGCAGATGCGGCATCAGGCGCGGTTCGGTCGCGATGGCCTGCATCAGGTTCTCATCCACTTCGATCGAGTCGATGGAACTGATCCGCAGGCGTGGCAAGTCAGGCACCAGTTTGAGGATACGCATGACCAGATCGCCCAGCTTGGGTTGCGCAGGCAGGTCGGCGCCCCATGAGGTCAGATCAACGCCGGTCAGTACAACCTCGTTATAGCCCCGATCCACCAACCGCTTGATCTGATCCACAACAACACCTGCAGGGACACTGCGGGAGTTCCCACGGCCATAGGGAATAATGCAGAAAGTGCAGCGATGGTCACAGCCGTTCTGAACCTGTACATAGGCGCGTGAGCGGGTGCCAAAACCGTCGATCAGGTGGCCTGCGGTTTCGGTGACGGACATGATGTCGTCGACCTGCACGGCTTCGGTCTGGCCTATAAAGTCCGCCGCCATGCCTTTCCATGTCTCGGGCTGCATTTTTTCAGTATTGCCAATGACCGCGTCGACCTCATCCATTTGGGCAAAGGTGTCAGGCTCGGTCTGGGCCGCGCAGCCTGTCACGATCAGCCGCGCGTTAGGGTTTTCCCGCCGTAGCTTGCGAATCTCTTGCCGGGCTTTGCGCACCGCTTCTGCCGTGACGGCGCAGGTGTTCACGATCACCGCGTCGGTGAGCCCGGCCTGCGCTGACAGCTCTTTCATCGCCTCGGTTTCATAGGCGTTCAGGCGGCAGCCCAGGGTGGTGAACTTCGGCGCGCTCATTCCAGTGATTCCAGAAATTCAGGTGTCAAAGTGCCCGAGAACACGTGACAAGTGGGCCCGGTCATCCAAACGCCATCGTCGCGCCAGTCGATCCAGATCGTCCCGCCGTCCAGCTCAATTTGTACTTTGCGCTCGGTCAGGCCGCGACGCGCAGCAGCAACGGCTGTGGCGCATGAGGATGACCCCGAAGCCAGGGTGATGCCCACGCCACGCTCCCACACGCGCATGCGGATGTGGTCCGGTCCAATGATCTGCGCAATTTGGACATTGGTTCGTTCAGGATAGAGTGGATGGTTCTCGTAACGCGAACCGAACTCGGTCAGAGGGATGGCTTCGGCATCGTCGACAAAAAAAGTGCAATGCGGATTGCCCATCCCGGTGGCCGTCGGAGCCCCCTCAATGGGCAGTTCCAGCGTGTCGACCTCCTCAGACAACGGAACCTCGTTCCAGTTTAGTTGGGGGTGTCCCATATTCACTGAGGTCAGGCCGTCCCCGGCGTCCTTGGCGTAAAGGGTGCCGCGTTCGGTCGTCAGTGTCAGGTCGGATCTATCCGATTCCTCCATCAGGAAACGGGCGATGCAACGGGTGGCATTTCCACATGCTGCCGAGGTAGATCCATCTGAATTGTAGAACACCAGATGCGCGTCCGACCTGCCGTTTTCGATCACGGCAAGCTGATCGAATCCGACCCCGAATTGACGGTGCCCGATTCCCTGCGCAAGTGCCGGACTAATCCGCGTTGCAGACGCGCGCGCGTCCACAATGACAAAGTCATTGCCCAGCCCGTGCATCTTCATGAAGGGCAAACCAGTGTTCTGTAATCCTTGCATGGCGCGCATATAACCCTGCGCCTGAAAGGAATCCACCCTGCGACGCAGATTCCTTAAAAAAGGGGTTGACCACCCAGCGCCACCTGCCTAATTAGGCCGCCTATCGGGTCGCCGGAAACACTGATTACTCTGGCGATACGAGGTGCAAATAAGGTCTTGAACCCGGTCGGGAAAATGACTTAAAGAGCGCCACGGATCGACAAGATCCAGCAAAAGAGTGGGCCGTTAGCTCAGTTGGTAGAGCAACTGACTTTTAATCAGTGGGTCGCAGGTTCGAATCCTGCACGGCTCACCACTTCTCATAAATTATCCTTTCCCTGCTTGGGGTTGGTGTCGGATTTGACGAACCTCTTGGGAAGGTTCGCCAAATTGCGCTCGCCATTGGGGCGGGCGATCAGTTTCTCGATTGCGGAATCGGCCATGCCTTCGCGTCCAGCGGCCTCGGTGTAGCGCTGCACGAGGGCCAGTGTTTTGTGTCCTGTGACCGCGCCGATCTCGTGTGCGGTTGCCCCAGCCTCGGCCAAGCGCCGCGCGCAGGCCTTACGAAGGCCGTGGGCGGAACACTGGGGCAGATTGGCGTCCTCGGTCCAACGCTGCATGAGATTACCCAGCCCACCTGCTGAACGCATGGTGCCTTTCTGGGTGGCCAGGAAAGGCCGGTCCTTCGGCAGCTTGTCCAGAACCTCGGCCAGGTCCGGGTGGATCGGCACGGAAACCAGCACGCCGCCAGACCGCTGTGTCTTCTGCCGCCGGTACTCGATCTTGCCATTGCGGACGTTCTTCGGACCCAGCTTCACCGCATCCACCCGCGCCGCGCCGGTGTAGAGCATCAACGTCACCGCAGTATGGGCCAACGTGCCCGGCTTGTGGGCCTTGAAGAACTGCGCCAGCTCGTCCTCGTCCCAGGTATGGAAGCCGTCACCGCCCACGCGAAACGGCTTCGTCGCCCGCGCTGGGTTGTCGCCTCGCCAATCCAGTGTGATCGCGAAATCCATCAACTGGATCAGCCGCTTGCGCAGGTTGTTCGCGGCAGTTGGGGTCTCCGCTTTCTCGGCCAAGATCGTCTGCACATGCCGTCGCTGCATTGGCCGCACCGGCTTGTCGCCGTGCTCCTCCCGGAACTTCTCGACGATCCCGCGATAGACCTTCTGCGTGCTGTGCGCGAGATCGAGGAACTCGGGTGAGCGATACCAGAGCGCCACAAGCTGACTGACGCTGTAGGGCTTGGTCCGGTCCGCCCCGATCAGCCCGCGCGTCTTGTGCCCGTTCACCGCGTCCTCATAACGACGGACGAAATCCTCCGACCCGTAGTCGCTCCCCAGTTCTGCTGAAAATCCACCCTTCCGAAACCGCCACCGCCGCTTCCCGTGCCGGTCGAAATAGGCCGTCGCGCCGGGAAACTGCTTGCGGCGTTTCACGGGCGATCCCACGGGTTAATGACCTCGTCGGTCTGCTTCTCGGTGCTATAGATCACAACCTTGCCGTCGCGGCTGATCTCGGACCTGACGACCGGAATACCCGCGTCCCGGTACGCCTTGAGGTATCGTGTCAATTCGCTCTGCGTCAGCGTCGCGCGGGGCATGGCCATGTGGTGCTCCTTTCCGTCAGAGGCTATGGTGCTGCGGCTCGCCCAAGGGCAAGCGCGGCTGGTCGCCGTCGGGGCGTTTCACCCTGGTCGCGTTCTTCTGGAACCGCTCCCAGCCGCTCATGGTCAGAAGCTTGGTTTTCGCGGAAATCTCGACGAACTCCAGCCGTCCATCGTTCATCAACGCGCGAACTTGCGCGGCGCTCAGTCCGACGAGATCACCCAGCTCTTTCGGTGAAAGCAGTTTTTCCTGTGCCAAAACCCTCTCCTTTTCGTAAGGTAGCGCGAATCGGATTGAATGTGCTCGCGCGGGGTGGTCCGATAACAAAACACAACGAATAACGTTCATTTGTGCGTATAGCATCCATATGGACGCAACTGCAAGTGGATTGCTGTCGAAAATGGCGGATCGTCCCTATGACTACCTGAGCGCCTTGGGCGCGCGCATCGCGATTGCGCGCAACGAGTTGGGTATGTCGCAGGCTAAACTGGCTGAAGCGCTCGGAATCTCGTTACGCGCCTACCAGAGCTATGAGCTGGGTAAGCGCTCGATCCCGGTCGAGGCGTTGGTCGAGATGCACCGAAAGTTCGATGTTGACCTGAATTGGATTTTGTTGGGAGTTGAAGCAGTACGTATGAAACATGACATCGCCGCCCTTGAGGAGTTCGAGGTCGCGCTGGACAAGTACCTGTCCGACAGCGGCACAAAGCTGAAAAGCGAAAAGCGCGGGGCGATTGCCGCGCGTTGGTACCGGTCCTTTCTGGAAGGGAAGGAAATCGCCATGGACGACGTCCACACCTGGATCGAACTGTTGAGAGAGTAGCGAATGGACATGAGACAACCCGAGGCGTGGCAACGCCATCAACTGGCGTCAACCGAGCGGATGCAGGCTGACCTTGGCCGCTACACGCGCCCGGTGATGAGCATCATGGCAACCTGCTCCCTGGTCTACCTGATGACCTGGGGGCCACTCTACGCGTTCTGGGAAGTAGACAACATGCCTTGGATTCCGCTTCTGGCCGCGGCCTTCTCCGGCGTTGTAGTCGCAATGACCTTTCCGGCCTTCGCCTTGGCAGTTGGGATTGAAAGCTACTTCTACCGTCGCCTGTGTTCGTCACAGGCCAAACCAGTCAAATAGGCCAAATACGTGATGCTTCAGGCCGTTGGGTGAGTAGTACGAGTAGACGACGTCGCCCGGATGGCTAGATGTATCTCCACCATGTAGCTCGTTCCTTGTCGCTGATACTCATTTGCGTGGATTCATTCTTGAACCCGTCTTCCAGCGTCGCCTTGATCTGATTTCCTTTCGGGCTGCCAACGTCATGAACCTCATAGGTAACGGTGCCGCCACTTTTTTCGAACCTGGCGTAAGGATCGTCGAAGTCCTTCAATTCGGGGATTTCTAGCTTGATCGTGTTCTGCTTATTGTGCGCTTTTGCAGGGTTCAAGCCATGCACTGTACCTGATTGAACGCTCTCGACTTGCGTGATGTCTTTGAAGAACTTGTCGGCCACGCGAAACGGAATTTGGGTTTGCGTCCCTCGTGCCTTGCGCAGTCGCATCAACACAGTAGTGCCTGAGGGATCGGCCTCATGCGACTCACTTGCATTGGTACCGACGGGGGGAGCTGGTTTCTTCTTCGGCTTCTTTGCGGCAATTTTTGGCGGGGCGTAAGTGCGTGACCCGAAAAGCTTTTCGGTAGCAGAACCATCTGATTTCTTTTTGCTTTTTCTTTGTGGGGGTCGAATATTTGCTTCTTTTTTGATGTAGCCGTTGTCCAGAAGCTTCGACAAAAGCGGCTTGTCCAGCTTCAAGGCAAAGCCAGAACTCGTGTCCCGCCACGATGCCATAGCGTCGAGAGCGCTCTCAATGACATCGTCGGTCAGCGCCGTGTCGAGCTGTAACCCGGCCTCGACGTTGGAATATAGGCCTGAAGCGGTCATGTTGTTTGAGCCGACGATCAAACGTGCCTCTTCGACATTTCGAAACAGATAAACCTTTGGATGAAAAACACTTCCAGCTTCATTGTGATAGACGAAAGTTTCGCTTGTTCCATGGTCTTCGAGTTTAACTAGCGCTTTCAGGCCTTCAAACGACGTATTGTGAAGATCAATGCCAACAATGAACCTTAGATGCCCGCCGCTTTTAAGAAACTTGATAAGGCTATCTTCCAAGTGGGAGACGCCCGAGGCTCTCACCCAGGCGACAGCTACATCCAAAGAGTCCCAATACGTCTCGATCCCTGTGACTTCTTGGATTTGCTTCAGAAGCTCAGTACCGAACCGGATAGCAAGCGGTTGGTTATAAAACATTTCTCACCCAGACTGATTTGACTACACCAACGGTAGATGTGTTTCTGGTTCTTCGTCGATAGGCAAATACGGTACTGTCAGCTGGATTCCGTCCATCAGATCAGAGTAATTCTTTGCTTTCGGCCCTTTAGACTTGGTTTTGCTAGGCTTCGAGAAGATTAGGACATATTCGTGCACGTTCTTGAACAAAAAGTTTGGGGGGTAGGGATAGCTGCCAAAAATCGGGCGCTGAGCACCAAACGATCCCCACTTTCCTCCAGTGCCATCTTTTGACCAGATGACCTCGTTCACCATCACGAAGCCCACACTTCGCAAGAGCACTGCGAAATCCGTCGCCAGGGGAAACGTCAACAGACCGTGATCAGTGTGCTGATTCACATTGGCGGTCACCACACACATCTTTCGACCAGGTTGGAGCACTCGATAGCATTCTTCAAACACGGGACGAATTCCGTCCAAGAATTCGCGATAGTTCTGAATGTTACCCAGATTGTCAGGACCATCACCATAGTCGGCCTTGTCCCAATAGGGCGGACTTGTCACGACGAGTCCAATGCTATCGTTGGCAACTGCGTCCATGTTTCGGCTGTCGCCGTGAATCGTATCTAAGGGAACGAAGTCATCTTCATGCCCGTTCCTCAAAGCAGAGCATTCCTTCTTAATGATCTCGACGTATGCAGGGTTCTGTTCAACACAAACAGCTCGCCGGCCGAGGGGGATCGCGGCTTTGGCGGTCGTGCCGGTACCCGCAAACGGGTCGAGAACGGTCTCCCCATAAAAGCTGAAAAGCTTTGTGAGCCGATGGGGAATTTCAGTAGGAAAGGCTGCCGGATGGTCTTTATGCGCTTTGTTCGCAATGGACCAAACTGTTTTCGTGTACTCGCGCCACTCCTCTTTGGTCAGTCGGCTTTTTTCTTTAATTTCAGGCGGCACGCGTTTTGTCATAGGCTTCTTCCCTGTGGTTCTTGAGGTGGTCCGGCTCAAAGAGCCGGGCTTCTGTTGCGATTTCATGGTAGATTGCCAACTCTCGAGCGAGGCGAGCTTCTTGCCCCAACGATTGGAGCAAAACCGCGTCAATCTCGCTCTTGATTTCCGGAGCTGAGCTAGCAGAAAAGGTGTATGAGACCTTTCCTCGGTTGACGCTTCGATTGGGTGCTCGCTGTACTGCTTCCCATAGTTCTTCGCCTAGGTTTGCCAACTGCCCAAGGGTTGAGGAGGCGAAGGCTGATTGTCCGACAGGTATCTTTTGCAGCGTCGCTCGGTTTACGTGGAATCCATCCCCGTGAACATGCCACCACCAAAACACCAAATTGCTTGAAAGAAGAGCATATCCAGCCTTCGCATCTTCTACAGAGCAGAATGACAGCCTGATTAGTGGGTTAGTTGAAAGAACCTCTTCGTCGCCCTTCGCGTGAGAAAATGGACGTGCAATACCCAAAAAGTTATATGCCGTTGGTGCAACAAAGACCTCATGTTCGGCACCGCCAGGGACTTCCCGGAGCGTGGACCTGCCCCATTCCTTAACGATGTGCGACAGGATAAGAGGGTGCTGCGAAAGATCTGCAAGCAAACGGGACTGCATCGTACCATTGATTTTCGGGATTCCTGGGCGAATACCGACTTCCAATTTCGTGTATTCAATAGCCTCCAGCATCCGTTGGCGATCTTGGCCACGCCATTTCCTCAGAGGGCCGGAGTAGACCGACTTGGCGTTTTGTCGCTTTTCCCACAAAATGATCGTGTTCCGCGTTTTGACGTCTTCACCAAACAGAGCATGAGGTTGACGATCAAAATGTGCGAACCTCCAGATGCCGCTCTGGCGCTCAATTAGGTGTCGACACGTGGAAAACTGCCTACCGGAGTTGCACGCGACAGATAGTGGCACCACCAAAGCGCCATGCGCCCGGGAGCCAGCGAGACGCGTCATCTGTTCAATAAAGACGGGGTACAAATCGGCTGTTCGCGTAGGGTTCGCTGCAACAGTTTCGAATCTGTGCGCCAATTCATGCCAGTCATTTCTTGAGCCGAATCTAGCGTAAGGGGGGTTCCCCAAGATGACATCAAATCCCTCGGCGGCAGACGGAAAGACTTCGGAAACTTCCTTTCTGCCTTCCGACTTTGAGGCACATCCATCTGGGTCAATTGACAACGTGTCGATGTGTACAAGGTTCCGTCGCAGCCTGCTCCATGCCTCGAATGGTGAACTTTCGGCTTCAAGCGCTGCGTCTAAACAGTCAACAAGAATGACCGTGGCAGCTCCGTCCAATGCAATCGGGTCAATATCGCACCCAAAAAGGGTGTCACACGCCAAGTGAAAGGTATTGCTAGACGGAGTTCTTTTCACCAATTCAACCAAAGCGGCTCGCAGAAACACACCGGTCCCGACAGCCGGATCGAGGACTTTGGGGGCGCTTTCCAAGGTGCAATCTGAAAAGGCTGAACGCGCCATGAAGGACGCCACGTCTGGAGGTGTGTAGAAAACACCAGCGGTTTTCTTCGCAGTACGTGCGGTATTTGTCGAAGGATCGCGCATCACACTCAGCCGCGAGCCGGGTCCGTGCACCTCAAGGATGTAAGGTAGTAGCTCGTAGACACCTGGCGAATTGGCGATGCATTCCAAGTCAGACCGAATTTCAGCGTCCAGCTTCCGCCAAAATGACTGGCGTGTTGTGCTTAGTCGTATGTCCAGGAACCAACTTAATGCGTACTCGATCCCCAGACCTTGGTTCCTGCCGCGATCAGCTGATGCAGCAAACCAGGCCGAAAGACAGAGCCAGGATGCTCTTTCGACATCCCCAGAGACCTCCTTCATTAACCGGTCCGGAAGCATCGCTATGTCACCATCCAATGCAACGCGTACGCGAGAAACTGCCGCCCTGGCGTGCCGGGCGACACTTTCAACAGCGCTCGAAAGCACGTAGCCGCGTCTTGGAACCCCATGTTGAGATTCTTGATGGTCAATAGTTCGTCGCATTTAGCTGCTTTCCAATCGAGTGCGCGACTTCCTGATCAGGTGTGTCTGGCCTTCGCTTTCCAAGTAATTCGAAATAGCTGCGCGAATGACCCATGCTAGAGACACACGGTTCTGCTCGGCTATGGCCTCAAGTTCGGTAATATCGCTCTCATCCAACATCGCAGTAACGCGGCGCTTTCCCATTGTTAGAGTTCTCCCTTGCCGGTGCCGGGCGTGACATGAGGTTCTTCAAATTGCATCACTTTGAACACAAGCGCTACAACATTTTGTATTAATTTTCGGTAAAATTCGCTAGATGGTGTCCAACGTGCTACATCTCACACTCAATGCGTCAGCCCCCTATCCATCTCGCGCTCCCGTACCTCTAGCTCTGTCTCAGCCTCTCTTCGGCGGCCTTCGCTAAGGTCAAGCTCTCGTTCAACCTCGCGTCCAGCGCGTTGTAGGTGGCCTCTTCGCTCAGCAAGCCACGCAACGCCTGCATTGACGCGATCTGCGAGCGTATGAGCAGCGTCGCGCAGCCCGCGATACCATCCAACTGGGCTTGCAGCCTCTTCGTCGAGCGCGCTTCCAAGCCGCTCAATTCCGCGGCTGAGGTTTCGCAGGCCGTCACCAACCGCTCGACGCAGGCGAGCAAGTCGCGCTCCAAGGCTGTCAGGGGCGTCGTCATTCATCTCTCCTCGATCTTGATGCAGATGACCGGCGTCCCGGCCAGCGTGCAGGTCTTCAGCTCGGTCCTGTCCGGGTCCAGCGTCAGCCAGGTCTGTTCCCCCTGCTCGATCCGCGTCAGGCCCAGCTCCGCCATCTCCGAGCGTGTCAGCAGGGCCGTCCAGAACCAACTCGCGGCCATCATCGAGGCGATCCCCGTCACGATCAGACCCGAGATCACCCAGGGCGAGATCGTCAGCCAGTGCCTGATCTGTTCGGTCCGCGTCTCGAACAAGCTCCTGTTCTCGTTCAGGAAGCGGCGCGTATCGCTCTCGATGGTACGCCGCGCGGCGCTCGCAATACCCGTCAAATCGGTCCTGAAGCTCTCCAGCTGGGATGCCATCGAGGCGGCGTAGTCCTGGCGTATCGTGTCCAGCTCCGCGTTCAGTTTCTCGCTTAGCCGGGTCGGCTTGCCAGTCTTCATGGAAAATCTCTCCTTTCAGGCGCCAGCGTTCGCCGGTCTTGGGGTCCTGGGCGGTCAGGTAGGCCTTGCCCACGCGGGGCAGGTCGAAGCCCGCATCGGCCAGGGCGTCGACCATGCTGGCGCGATCCTCGATCAGACCCATCGATATCTGATCGAGGATCCAGGCATGCAGCTCGTCGCGGCCATAGGCGCGGGTCGGGGCCTCGATGGTGTCGCGCACCTCTTGCGCGCGCTCCAGCTCCATAGGGTCAGCCCAGCCGTGGCGCTGGTTCATGAGGTCGCGCAAGGAATCGAAGGCGTCCTGGTAGCCCGGTGGCGCGATGTTCAAGCTGCGCCCGGTGGTCAGCTCCAGGCGCGGAGTGCAGAAGTGCAGCTCGACGCGGTCCTCGTGGCTGTGCCGGACCCAGAGCATGTCGTATTGCTCGCCGTCCAGCCCTGCGAAGGCCAGCTCTTCGAAGGCGTCCATGACCTCGGCCTGCTGCGCCTCGCTGGGTGCGTCCTCACGGGCAAAGCTGATCACGCCCGCGCGGTAGGTCCACTGGTGGCGGCTGGCGTCGATCAGCGCCTCTGTGCGGCTTGGGTCGCCTCGCAGGACCTCAGGCAAGGGATCGCGCGTTACGGTCAGAGGCTGGCCGTCAGCGTCGCGGACCAGATCGCGGTTGCCGTCATAGGCCAGCACGCGCTCCGCCACGAGGTAGCCGACCGGCCCTGCGCCCGCGCCTTTGCCGTTGGGGAAGAACTTGATCAGCACCGCCGCGCCTCATCAAGGAGCGCGGCAAGCTGGCGTTCGATCACAACGAGGCGGCGCGCGAGGGTCAGGCTGTCGAGGTCGGTGCGGCCCACCAGCATCGCCCGGTTCAGCCAGCGCGCGATCTGGTTGAGGTTGCCGCCGATGCGCCCCATGGCCAGCACAAGTGCCGGATCGACGCGCGGCACAGGCTTGCGTCTGCGCGCCTCCGTCAGGCCTAGCGCCTCGCGCAAGAGCGTCGCGGCGGGCAGGCCAGCGGCCTCTGCCTTGGCGCGCAGCTCGGCCTTCTCGTTGGCTGTGCAGCGAAAGACGAAGGTCTCCGTCAATGGCTCCTTCGCGCGGGTTTTACCCGCGCCGGTGGGGTTCGAAGGGGAGGCTTGCCGCCCCTCGCAAGGTCCCGTGTCATCCGCGCCAGCGTATGACATGGGTCGCCTTGCTGTTTGCTCAGACCGCATGGCGGTGCTCCACGTTTTCTGACGTTTCGCGGATCAATTCTCTGAGCAATTGGAGCTGGTCCTGCCACTCTGCGCTGCCCAACTGGGCGGGTGTCCGTGCCGGAAGCCAGAAGCCCTGGTGATGTTTGTGCGGTGACAGGGGCAGGCTGCGTTCGAGCGTGGTCATCCCCTCCCGGGCCAACCTTTCGTTCCAGTCCTGGACGAAGCAGATGCCCCTTGGGACGAAGACCAGGCGCTGGCCACTAGGGCTGCGTTTTGAGCGCGTTCCGCCGGATTGTCCTTCATCGGGCAAATCCGGCGCGGACGCGCGCCCTTGTTCTGTTCTAAGTTCTTGTTCTCTGTTCGGGGGGCGATCCTGTCCCCCTTTGCTGGACAGCTCTGTCCCGCTTTGCGGACAGGATTGTCCCCCTTTGGCGCGGCGAAGCGGGACAACCTTGTCCCCCTCCCGGCGGCGATCCGTGGCCCGCCGCATGGCCGCTTCGGTCGGACGGTAGCGCGAGGATTTCCCCTTGTTGGTACCGCGCTCTACGGTCATGTAACCCGCCGTCTCGACCTTGTTCAGCGCCCGCTTGACCGACTTGGCGTGCTTGCCTATGGCCGCACCGATGGTCTCAAAGGACGGGCGGCTTTCGCCAGTCTCGTGGTCAGCGTGAGCCAACGCCAGGTAGAGCGCCACGCGCAGGGCGTTGTCGTCCAGCTCGTGGTCCGTGACCATCTCCAGCAGGAATTGCAGCTTGATCTTGCAGAAGGGCAGAAGCTCAGACATGGGCCCCTCCCGCGATTGCGATCACGCCTGCGATCTGGTAGGTTTCTTCAGCAGACTTTTCGATTTGGTCGTTGACGCGGGTGCCAGCCCAGTCAGCGACCTTTCGGTTTCTAGGCCCCCGGAAAAGGTTCGCCAGAGGCGCGAAAAGGCCAATCAAGTCAAGGGGCAGGTTTCTCCGGTTCGCCAGCGCAAGCCGTTGATTTCCCCCGCCCCGCACAGTCCTGCACGGCTCACCACTTTTTCAAAGGATTAGCAAGGATAATGGCTGGCCAACTCTGACACGAGAGCCAACATCATCCTTTATCTGTTTTTAGGTGTGGTTCTGTGTGTTGAACGAGTAGGGCTCTAACCCACGCGCCAGCCAGTGGATGAAGTACTAGACCGCAAAGGGCGAACTGCCGACCGATTTGCATAACGCTGCAATCGAAGGGATGTGGTTCAGGTTGGGATGCAACCCCGCCATTCATTCATTTGTTCAGGGGCTAGGACAGCGCGATTTCGCTGACCCGCTGATGACCGAAAAGTTTGGGACGACCACTATTCCCGGCCAGATCAGCTTCGGCGTGACTGGCGGAAAGAGGCATGATTGGGAATTGAGAAAGGTGGCCGGTTCGATTTATCCGACCAACCAGGAAGACTGGCCTGTTTATACACAGATTTTTGAAAGCCGAAGCATCGTGATTTCAGCCGAACACGGTATGAAATCAAACGCCCTTGAGTGGCTGATCGCTTGTGTGCTTGCGACTGCGCAGGAACGCTGACGTGATACCTAATCACAAACCCAAAGGGTCCCCCTTTCGCCAACCTCTTGCATTGACTATGTGTAGCTGAACGCCAGCGGAGCGTCGCCGGCCCTTGATGTCTGCCTTGAACAATCGGGAGCGCGCCAATGTTCTTTCTCCGTCCGGCACTTGCTGCATTTTGTGTATGTGCATTGCCTGCAGTTGCGATAGCTCAGTCCGAGGTGGCCGCTTCGGAAGGTCTGCAAATTGAGTTGAATACGGTTCAGGATGTCGAAAACGCCTGCCGACTGACCTTTGTCGTGGAAAACCAAACTGGGACAGCCATTGACGAAGCCAGTTTTGAGACAGTGATCTTCGATGCCTCCGGTAGCGTTGTCAGACTTTCTCTATTCAACTTCCGCGACTTACCTACGGAACGACCACGTGTGCGCCAATTCGATTTGCCGGGCATGGCCTGCAGCTCGGTCGGAAAAGCCCTGATCAACGGCACAAACACATGCAAGGTGGCCGGGGCGGACAGTTCGATATGTGAAGACGGGCTGAAACTGCAAAGCCGAACAGATGTGGAGTTGATTGGATGAGCCCCTTTGAAGCATTGCGCGAAATCCTTGATCTGGGAGGACCTGTTGTTGCGATCCTGATCGCGATGTCGGTGGTGACCGTTGCGGTCACGCTTTACAAAGTCTGGCAATTCGCAGCATCCGGGGTCGGGCGTCACCGGGTGTTGTCCGAGGCGCTGGCTGCCTGGGATGCGGGCGATCCGCAAACCGCCCACGCCCGTCTGGACAAAAGCCGCAGTTACCTTGCCCCCCTGGTACGGGTTGCGATGAATGCCTCAGATACGCCGGGTCTGGACCAACGGCTGGATGCCGAGGCCGGTCTGGCGCTTGCCGGGCTTGAGCGCGGCTTCCGACTGATGGACACCGTGGCGCAGCTTGCGCCGCTGCTGGGTCTGTTTGGCACGGTCCTGGGGATGATTGAGGCGTTTCGCAGCCTGCAATCCGCTGGATCGTCTGTCGACCCATCCCTGCTTGCCGGAGGTATCTGGGTTGCCCTGCTGACAACGGCTGTGGGGCTTGCCGTGGCGATGCCGACCTCGATGCTGTTGTCCTGGTTCGAAAGTCGCACGGCGCGCGAACGGGTCTTTGCGGACAAGGCGCTGCGCACAATTCTGGTGCCGGGGCAGGCCGTTCCGCAGGCCGACGATACCCGGGCCGTGGCGACCGCCCCCGGACATGCGTAACACCGCACCCTTCGTACGGCGTCCCATGTCGATGACTCCGCTCATCGACGTGATTTTCCTGCTGTTGCTGTTCTTCATGTTGACCTCGACCTTTGCCAAATATGGCGAGATCGAGCTGAGCAATGCAGTGGGCGGCAGTACGACTTCGGCGACACCGACCGAGCGGTTGTTCCTGCAGTTGGGGTCGGAGCGGCTGGTGCTGAACGGGCAAACGGTCTCTCTCAATGATCTGGAAACGCAATTGGAGGCCGGGCAGGTTCTGGTCAGTTTGGACCCGGATACAACGGCGCAGCGTGTCATCGACGTATTGGTCCGGCTGCGCGGGCGTGACGGGTTAAGCGTTCTGGTGCTGGAATGATCAAGTACAGGCGCCCCAAACGCAGACGCGACTCGACGATTGCCCTAATCAACGTCGTTTTCCTGATGCTAATCTTTTTCCTGCTCACCGGCACGCTGGCCCCGCCGTTAGATCCGGATCTTGAGCTCGTGAACACCGCAGACCTTGAAGGGCGCGAGCCACCTGATGCGCTGATCCTGCACGCCGACGGCACGTTGAGCTATCGTGGAACGCCTACAGATCCCGAAACGCATATGCGTGGCCAAGGGGACGAAGCCGTGCGCATCGTCCCCGACCGAAACGCACCGGGCCCGCGTCTGATCGAGGTGACCGGCGCTTTACGCCGTCTAGGCGCTTCATCCGTCTTTGTTGTGACCGAGAAGGCGCTGGAATGATCCGCCGGTCGGTTATGATTGCGGCGGTGGCCATTCTGGTGTCGCTGTTTTTGCACCTGATGGGGTTAAGCGTGACCGGGCAGCGGCTTGCAGAAGACGCGCCAGGCGGCCAAGCGCCTGAATCAATTGAGCTAAGCACGACATTCGAGGATCTTGCCGAGGTTGTCGCCGAACCGATTGAACCTGAACCGGCCGAGGCACCAGAGCCACCGGTTGAAAGGCTGCCTGAGGAACCGGAAATCCCGGTCAGTGAGGCGCTTGTGGCGTCTGAAAACCCGCAGGAGGTTTACGCGCCTGATATCGGCGAAGCCGAAGTGGTCCAGCCGACTGCCACGGAACCGGTTGAGCCTGATGTGGCAGAGACCGAAAACACATCCGAAGGCGATGCCGCCGCCAGCGAAGATGTCAACGAAACCCCACCGGTCGAGGCGGAAACATCGACCGATGTGCCCGAAGGAATCCCCGAGGCTGTCGCGGTCGAGCCAGAGGTCGCGACCGAGGTCCAGCCCGTATCGCCCCAACCGCAAGAGCTGGCGGCGCTGCCGGTCACCCCGTCGCCCGAGGCCGCGATCCCTGTTGTACCGTTGGAGTCCGAGGCGATTGAGCCGGATGATCCGGTTGATCCAACCGAACAGGATGCAAATGAAGACGTGACAGAATTGGCCGTGACGTCTTCGATCCGGCCGCAGCGCCCTGAACGCCAACCGACGCCGGAACGGCGGGGGGTGCTGAATGGCGCGCGGGACTTCAGCGAGTTGCAGTTTCCGTCAGAGGTGGTTGAATCGCCCCTTTACGCCTACAGGCGCGAAGGTCTGGATGCCTTCACGTCTGGCAGTAGTGGCAGCCGTTCGGGCGGGCGTGGCCCCGGCAATTCGGACACTACCAATTATGCGGGTGAGGTCTTGGTCCACCTGAACCGCGCACCCCCGGTATTTGTTGCTGCCCGGGGGTTTGCTAAGGTGTTTTTCGAAATCAATCCCGATGGCACGCTGGCGTGGGTCGATGTCATCGACAGTTCAGGGTCGTCCGATGTTGACCGGGCCGCAAGGGCGCAAGTGCAGGCGGCCTCGCCCTTTCCGCTGCCGCCAGGTGGGGTCAGCCGCAAGCTGTCTTTCTTCTACACCAGCAATTGATTGGTGGGTTTCATCAGCCGATTTACCCATCACAGAACCTGTTTTGAGCGGGATTTTGCCCGAATCTGCCCATTTTAGGCAGGTTGGATCTGACCTTGGGAAGTCTCAATTGCAAACATGTACGTTTTTTGGCATTTAAAGGGGTGTCGTCGCATTTCTTTGATCAACTTTTTGTAACGAAACACAGCTGATCGCGAAACATACGTAAATACTCAGGAAATTGGGTTTCGTGCGGTATTCTGCATTTGCAAAGATGCAACAAATACCAACTTTGCCCAGAATGAAATGCAGCGAAACCATTGCGCACGCTCGGAATTTTTCCGAGTAGGCCAGCAGTCGCCTTAGCGGCTGCACTCCTCTCAAAACTTGTGGGTTTACCATGAAAAATCTTCTCATTGCATCGACGGCTCTGATTGCAACTGCAAGCGTTGCAGCGGCCGACGTTAAATTCAGCGGCTACGGTCGTTTTGGTATTGGCTACCAAGAAGATCGTACCGGTACTGTTAACAACTTTACCACGGACGCAAACGGCGACATCGTCGCTGATGGCACCGCGGACGTCGACACCGACAACACCATCCTGGTCTCGCGTTTCCGCCTGAATATCGACGGCACCGCAGAAACCGATGGCGGTGTTGAGTTCCAGGCACGCGTTCGTCTGCAGGCTGACGACGATTCCGGCAACGGCGAACAGAACAGCGCGGGTTTGAACGGCGCACGCTTCTCGGTCATTTACGGTGGTCTGCGTGTTGACGCGGGCAACGTTGCCGGTTCTTTCGACAACCTGGCCAACTACTTCGGTAACGAACCGGGCCTGGAAGAGTTCCTGGGTCAGTATTCGGGGGTTGACTACAGCTTCCTGGAGTACACATCGACCGGTTCGGGCGCGAATGCCGTGTTCTTCCAGTACGCAGTTGGCGATTTCGCATTTGGTGCGTCATATGATCAGGCAACTGTTGCTCTGGACGGTGTTCCGCAAGACGCAGACCGTTGGGACATCAGCGCAACCTACACTTTCAACAACATCACTGCCGCTCTGGCTTATGGTCAGACCAAGGCGAACGTGAACAGCGCGAGCGAAAAGCAGTCGCTGACCGTTCTGACCCTGGGTGCAGAATTCGGTGATTTTTCGGGTACTCTGTTTGTAGCTGACGATGACGTTGTTGATGACGCCGAGAACGGTACCGCATACGGTCTGTCGCTGGCATACAATCTCGGCGCCGCAACCACCCTGCAGTTTGCTTACGGTGACGGTTCGGCTGACAACGATACCCGCAATATCGGTATTGGCGCCATCTACGACCTGGGCGGCGGTGCATCGCTGCGTGGTGGTATCGGCGAAATCAAAACGGGTGACGAGGACGGGCGCATCCGCGCTGACTTCGGTGCTCAGTTCAACTTCTAAGTTGAGCTAAACCACAAAGTTAAAGAGCAGGCCTTCGGGCCTGCCCTTTTCTTTTGCTAGCTTATTTCTTCTCAAAGAACAGGATGACCTCGCCCAGCCGGACGCCATAACGCGAGACATAGGCTCGGTTCAGCAGACGGTCATCGTCCAGCAGCCACATCCAGTCGTCAAAGTTGACCCGCATGGTGCCCTCTTTGACCGGCAGGTCGATCTTGTATGTCCAATTGAACGTATCGCCGCGCTCGACCCCGGTGGCGGTTCCCAGAACGCCGGGGGCCGTGCCGGTCCAGGTGTCCTCGCCCGTCTTAGTCAACGTCCAGACACGCTGCTCGGTGGCGCCGTCATCATAGACAAAATCCTCGACCAGGGTCAGGATTTCACCATCCCACGATCCGTCAATATCCACCGTAAAGCGGCGCGGAACGTTGCCCAGAACATCCTGAAACTGGCCATGGGCGACGGTCTTGCCCTCAAAAAACTCTTCAAGGTTCAACTGCCGATCAGACAGAAAGGTCTTGGGAACGCGCGGTTTGGCTGAGCAGGCGGTCAGAACGGCCAGTCCGGCGACTGCCAGGCCCGCAACAAGGACCCGACGCGAGATCATTGCAGCGGCCTTTGTTCTGCGTCCGCATCATAGCCGTTTGAACTGGGGACATGTGCGGATTTAACCTCGGGCGCGGGGCGCATCGTGGCAATCAGCTCTGCGACCTTGATGCCGAACTTGCGCATCTCGGACCGGTTCATGATTACACCGTTTTCGGTCAGGTACATCCAGTCGGTGACGTCCAAAGTGTGCCCACCGGCATCCTCGGGAAGAATAATGCGGTAGGTAAGTTTGACAGTTGATCCTGAAATTGTTCCATGACCTTCACCGACGATGTCATCCGCCGTGGCGATGAACGTATTGCCGGTGCCCAGCGTCAGATACCATTTACGTGTCATCTGTTTGCCGTTGGAATAGGTGAAATGCTCGGCCAACGTGCCGGTGTTGCCATCCCAGTTCCCAACCATACGGGCGACAAAGCTGTTCGACATCTTGCCGTTCGGCCCATAGATCAGCCCCTCGGACAGGATTTCTCCGTTCAGTACCTCTTTCATTTTGAATGCAGGCCCAGTGCCGGTGTAGTCGGCCGGTGTTTGCGACCGGAAGCTCAGGAACCGGTTCTTGGCAATAAACAAAGCGAGAGCGGCGAACAGTAAAACAACAAGCGTTTTCATTTGGCTGAGACCTCCGTGGGCAACGTCAGGACCATGCCAAACGCGCCAAGTTTCAGGATGCAGGGTAGTACCGCATAAGCCAGATTGAGTGTTTCCAGGGCTTGGGCGGAATTTGATTGGCCAGGTGAAAAGCCGCTGCGTTCCAGCAGGGGCAATGTAAAGAAGGCGGCAAGCGCGAGGCCCAGCTTGCCCGCAAAGGACCAGATGCCGAACGCGGCTGAGGCGTTCAGGCCGGCGCGGGTCAAAACGACCGAGAACATGGCCGGCAGGACCACCATATCGGCCCCAAGTGCCGCACCCGAGGCAAGGCAGATCAGAGCAAAGCCCAAAAGCTCACCCGCCGGCAACATCGCAGCACCTATGAAGCTGGCAATAGACAGCGGCATAGCAATGATTAGGGTCTGTTTCGGACCAATGCGATTGCTGAGCTTGGCCCAAAGTGGCACGCTGGCGCCGGCGCTGAGGAAAAACAGGATCAACAAGGGACCCGCCTTGCCCGGCAATTGCAGCCTGTCTTCAGCGAAGAACAGAAACAGGGTTGAGGTAATGGCGACCGGCAAGCTGTTGACCAGCGCCAGCGCCAATAGTCGCAATGCTCCAGCCCGGCCCAGCCCTGCAAAAGACAGGCCCTCGCCAGTAATAGGCGTGCGCCGCCACATTGGGAATGTCAGCGCGATAGTTACGATCGACAGGACGCCCAGAAACAGCCCAAAGGCGGGGTATCCCTGTGCGCTCGCCCCTAAAGCGACGAACAGTGCAGGCGCGCTCGCGGCAATGACAACCCCCGCCAATTGTCCACCTTCGCGGAAGGCTGCCAGTGTCATTAACTCTTTTGCGCCTGGTGTTTTGGCCAGGGTTGCGCTGCGCCCGTAAAGCAGGATGGTCCCGAGGCTGTAGGCCGAGAACAGCAGGATCAGGATCAGGATCAGCGATGTCACGCTTGCGCCCTGTGGCAAGGCAAAGAGCAGCGGAAAGCCAACCGCCAGCCCAACGGCGGCCATAGCGGCGAACGCCAACTGACCCTTCGGCCATCGGTCAATCGCCCAGCCTATCAGCGGGTCTTGCACAAGATCCACAAGCCGGATCAACAGCAGTACCGTTCCAATCACCCCAAGGCTAATCCCAAGGTTAACCGCAGCAAAACGCGGCAGGTGGATGTAAAGGGGAATACCCGCCGCTGCGAGCATCAGCGCATAGAGGCTGACCCGGGGATACAGCATCACTGTCCCTTCAACTGGCGTGTAAAACTTGCAGATCTGGTGTTGTCGCCAAGAAAGATCGACATGAATGTATTTTTGACGCCTGGCCCGGACAGAGTGCAGGTTTTGCGCCCGTTCCGCCAGAAACCAACCTTGTTCGGCCCTTCCGAGATGGCCAGATAGCTGTCGCCTTTGCTGACAGCCTGAAAGCACTGTTCAAGCTGGGCTTGTGTCAGCCCGCTGTTTCCTTGCCGTGTCATCTCGTCCAGCGTGGATTCGACAAGAGCCTTCTGCTTGAGGTTTTTGCGGTAGTTCAGCTGCAATCCGAAATCATCGCTCCAACTGAACGGGGCACCGCCTGGCGTGAACAGCTTTGCGTCATAGATCGGCAGGCCAAGGTAACGGAACGTGGCGGACCCGCGCAGTTCGGCGTTCGGCAATTCGTTCGACACGGTTGACGCTTCCAGCCCGACTGGGGCCAGCAAGGTCAGCGACAGCAGAGCGACGCACCAGACCGAGCTATTCGGCCGCGACAGGGATGACCGGGTCATTTTTGGCAACGCCATTGTCAGCTCCGATGGTTTGCGGGGTGCCATTCAACTGCGCGACAACATGCATCGCGCTGGCAATCCCGTCTTCGTGAAATCCATGCCGGTTATATGCACCGGCAAACCACGTTTTGTTCTGTCCCTGCATGTCGCGAATTTGCCCCTGGGCCTTCAGTGCGGCTTGATCGAAAACCGGATGGGCGAATTCGACTTCGTCATAGATTTTGTCTGCGGGAATATCCGCCGCAACATTGAGCGTTACAAACATCGGATCACTGTCCGGAATGTTCTGTAATCGGTTCATCCAGTAGGTAACGCCGACATTTCCGGCCTGTGAACGATAGGTCCAGCTGGACCAGCAGGCCCGTCTTTTGGGCATTTGGCCGGGATCGCAATGCAAAACAGCCTTGTTGGGTTGGTACTTGATCGCGCTAAGGGCAGCATTTTCTTCGGGTGTGGCGCTGTCGCCCAGAATGGCCAGCGACTGGTCGGAATGGGTGGCAAGGATGATCTCATCATACAGGTCAGCCTGGCCTTCGCTGAGTACGGTCACGCCCAGTTCATCCCTCTGAACATGCTGCACGGGGGAGGCGACGCGGATTTCGCAACTGCGGGCGCGCAATGCAGCCTCGATCCGGCGGACATATTCAATGCTGCCACCTTTGACCGTCCACCACTGATGCTGCTTTGACCGATCACCGGCCAGCAAGGCATGGTTTTGGAAGAACTGCACCAGCGAACGTGCGGGAAAGCGGTCAATGAATTCGACGGGGGTAGACCAGATCGCCCCGCACATGGGCATCAGATAGTTGTGGCGGAACCAGTGGCCCAAACGTAGTTCGTCGATCAGTTCGCCAATCGTAGTGTCATTGTTCTTGGCAGCTTCCGGGGCTTCTTTGCCAAAGCGCAGGATGTCCGAAATCATCTTGTAATAGGCCGGACGCATCAGGTTGCGTTTTTGCGCTGTCAGCGTGCGCAGATTGTTCAATCCGTATTCGAGGCGACCATTGTCGATCGTGGCGCCAAAGCTCATCTCGCTTTTGATCACGGGAACGTTCAATTCATCGAACAGTTTGGTCAGGTTGGGGTAGGTGGAATAGTTGAACACGATAAAACCGGTGTCGACCGGTTGATCGCCGTTTTTACCAGCCATGACCGTTCGGGCATGGCCGCCCAGTCTTGGCTCGGCCTCATAGACCGTTACATCATTGTCTTCGGATAGATAGTAAGCTGCGGATAGGCCTGATATTCCTGCACCTACAATTGCGATTTTCTTGCGTGCGCCCCTTGGTTCGTCGAACATGTGATCCCCTTAGTTAGGCAATTTAAAAGGATTACGCATCAGATGCGTGTACGGATCAATCACGTTGGACTTTTTTTGAACGTGCGTTAAATCGTGATGTCTTGCCCGGTTTTTTGAGCGTTAACGTGATCCAGCTTTGTTGCCGATCCGTAAAATCCTTAAATTGTCTGAAACAACACGAAACCAATGTCCGGGCCATATGTACCCGACAGTCCGGATGGCCCAAGCATGAGCAGTTTTGACGGAAAAACTTATTGGATCGTTGGCGCCAGTGAGGGGCTTGGCCGATCTTTGGCCCAGGCGCTAAGCCGACAGGGGGCAAAACTGATCCTCTCGGCGCGCAATGCGGCGCGATTGGCCGAGATTTGCAAAACCCTTCCGAACGCGCGGGCGGTGCCGTTTGATGTGACCGATCTGGCGGCTGTGCGCCGGGCTGTTGCAGATGTCGGCGTGGTGGATGGGCTGGTCTACAATGCCGGTGCCTACGAGCCTATGAAATCGGCCGATTGGGATACCGAAGCTGTTCTGTCCATGACAGACGTGAACTACCTTGGCGCGCTGCGTGTGTTGGGTGAGACGGTGCCAGGGTTTCTACGGGCCGGACAGGGCGACATTACCCTGATCGGGTCTTTGTCTGGCTATCGCGGGCTTCCGGCTGCTGTCGGATACGCGGCCAGCAAGGCGGCGCTTGTCTCATTGGCTGAAACGATGCGATTTGATCTGGCAGGCACGGGGGTAACTGTTCGGATCGTCAATCCGGGCTTCATTAAGACCCGCCTGACCGAAAAGAACACGTTCAAGATGCCGATGCTGATGACGCCTGAGGACGCGGCGGACCGGGTGGTCAGGGCGATGTCGCGCCGCCGGTTCCGCACCGATTTCCCGGCACCGTTCTCTTGGGTGATCCGTTTGCTGGATTACCTGCCGGATTGGCTGATTTACCGCGGGAAATAGACTCTAATCAGGAGTTTAACCAAACTGCCCCTGACAGAACCAGCCTGCCGACATCGTGCCGCCATGGCCGTAAAACAGCCACAGCCGCTCACCTTGTTCGGTGACCACCACCCAATAGTCACGCACGCCGCTGCGCCAGTTGGGGTCATCCAGCCACCATTCGGGTGCGATCCGTTCCGGGCCGGTGGCCTGGGCCAACTGCCAGTCGCGCCCGCGCCAGCGAAAGGCGGCTGGAACATCCGGGGCTTCAGCGGCCATCACCGGCTCGGGCTGCCACATCTGCAACGGGCGTGGGCGCGACGGGGCAGGCCAGTCACGGGCGGGTTCCGACCACGCCGCCGCCAACGTCTGCGCGGTTTTTTCGGGGATATGTGAGGCCGCCGGGTGCCGCCGGGTGATCACGTCCAACCCGACCCGCGCGCCCAGTTTGCCGATCAGATCATCTACCGCTGTATTGCCCTCCAGCCGCGCGCGAGCCACGCGGCGCGCCTCGGCGTGACCGGCCACGTTGCGGGCATGGATGGGCTCGGTCTGGATCGCCTCAAGCCGCAGCATGTCGATGCCATAGCCTGCGTCTATTTTGTCGATTTTCATCTCTAACAAAGGGCGAATTCGGTGTTTGTCATAGGTTGGACGGGCCAGACCAACTTCGATGATCTCGGCCGCCTGATCGGCGCGATGCGCCTCGAGCCGCAGGGTGCGGACGCCGCGCGCCTTCTCTTCCAGCTTCGCACACAGCGTGGGCAGCACCCGGTCGATGGCGGCCATCACGTCCTCGATCAACCCGATCGGGTTGGGCAGGGTCATCCGCACCGCAAAGTGATGCGGCGGACGCGCGGGGGATACCGGTTCTGGCGCGCTGCCCATTGCCTGATCCAGTCTCATCACCAGCCCGCGCCCGAACCGTCGGGCGAGAGAAGCCCGGGGTTGGCCCAAAAGATCGCCGATCCGGCGCAGGCCCAGCCGGTTCAGTTGTGCCACAACCTGATCTTCCAGCCGCAGCGCCGCAATCGGCAGAGGGCTGAGCGCGCCATAAGATTGCCCTGGTGCTGCGATCCGCGCGCCACCGCCCAGAGCCATCACTTGCGGCGCGGCCCCGCCCTTGGTCCAGTGCCGCCGTTTCCCTGCGCGCGCGCGGGTGGCGCGTGCCTCTTGGCTGATGGCGTCGCCGTTGCGGTCAGACGTGGCCTCTTGCCCCGCATAACGCGCCAGCGCCCAGGCTGCGCCCAACGTGTCGGCGATACCCATCTGCACGCTTAGCCCCATATCGGCGCAATCGGTTTCAATGACGCTCAGCAGCGCCTCCTCCCCGCCGAACAGATGCGTGCAGCCCGACAGGTCGACGATCAGACCATCGGGGATCTCTTCAGCCACCCATGGGCTGAACTTGCCGGCCCAGCGGCGCAGCGCGGTCAGAAACGCGGCCTCGGCGGGGGCGTTGCGGTGTCGCGTGATCAGGGCCGCGCACATGGCATGGGCATCACGCACGGGCTGGCCCACACGCAGACCTGCGGCCTGCGCTTCTGCGTTCAATGAGGTGATCACCTGCATGTTCGACTGTTCCGCAACCACCGCCAAAGGGCCAACATGCAGCCCCCGCGCGGCACGGATCAGCCGTTCAGCCCCCAGACGGGGGAACCACAGTGAGAGTATTCGGCGTTTTGGCATTGGCAGACATCAAAATGTTCCCATTTTGTTCTTACCGTAGAATCATGCCTCGAGTCCACGCTTACCCGCAGGTCAGGCGTTGAATGATTCCGGCTCCGTTCACGAAAACATTCAGCCGGTCGATGCGATAATCCTGTGTGGCAATGTCATCGGGACCCAGAACACGCGACCGTTCGGGCAACTGGGCTTGGATGGTCGAAACCGGTTGGCCGATGGAATCGGCAAAATCGCCGCCCAGGCAAAAGGCCAGATCAACCGGCGCGTCCGTTGAGGCGGGTGTATCCACAGGTGCAGTCGTTTCAGCACAGCCTGCCAGCAGGACCAGCGCGGGAATAAATCGGTGCATTGGCGTTTCTCCTTCTGACAATGTCGTTACTGCAATATCAAACATTTAGCCAACCTGCCACCAAAGCGCAGTTGAAAACACCCTGCAATTGACGCAGGGTCGGGGCAAATAAGACAGGGAGACAACGATCATGCGCACCCGTGCCGCCGTCGCCATTCAGGCGGGCAAACCTTTGGAAGTGATGGATGTGAACCTCGAAGGCCCCAAGGCGGGCGAGGTTCTGGTCGAAATCAAGGCCACCGGCCTTTGCCACACCGACGAATTCACCCGGTCGGGTGCTGACCCCGAAGGCCTGTTCCCGGCCATTCTGGGCCACGAGGGCGCGGGTGTGGTTGTCGACGTCGGTCCGGGCGTCACCAGCCTGAAACCGGGCGATCACGTGATCCCGCTCTACACCCCTGAATGTCGTGAGTGCGAATACTGTCTGCACCCCAAGACCAACTTGTGTCAGGCGATCCGCGAAACCCAAGGCCGGGGCCTGATGCCCGACGGAACCTCGCGGTTTACGACTTTGGATGGTGACCCGATCCTGCACTACATGGGCTGCTCGACCTTTGCCAACCACACGGTTCTGCCCGAGATCGCGCTGGCCAAAGTGCGTGAGGACGCGCCTTTCGACAAGATCTGCTACATCGGATGTGGCGTGACCACCGGCATCGGTGCCGTCATCAACACTGCCAAAGTTGAGATTGGCAGCCGGGCTATCGTGTTCGGTCTGGGTGGCATCGGCCTGAACGTCATTCAGGGCCTGCGTCTGGCCGGAGCGGACCAGATCGTGGGCGTCGACCTGAACCCGTCAAAGGTCGAAATGGCCACCAGGTTCGGCATGACCGATTTCGTCAACCCGTCCGAGGTTGAAGGCGATCTGGTGCCTTACCTGGTCAATCTGACCAAAGGTGGCGCGGATTACACATTTGACGCCACCGGTAATGTCGGCGTGATGCGCACGGCTCTGGAAGCGGCGCACAAAGGTTGGGGTGAATCGATCATCATCGGCGTGGCACCTGCGGGGGCCGAAATCTCGACCCGCCCATTCCAGCTGGTCACCGGCCGCTCGTGGCGCGGCACCGCCTTTGGTGGCGCTCGAGGTCGGACCGATGTGCCCAAGATCGTCGACTGGTACATGGACGGCAAGATCGAGATCGACCCGATGATCACCCACACCATGGGTCTGGACGATATCAATCACGGCTTCGACCTGATGCATAAGGGCGAAAGCATTCGGTCAGTGGTTGTTTACTGATCAAACTTGAAAAATCTGAAAGGGTGGGCTTTTGCCCGCCCTTTTTGTCATTACATTCCTCGTTACGAATAAAATTTATAGTTGAGGGATTGAGGTGACAACAGTAAGGACAGACCGCCTTGCGGTTCTGATTGATGCGGACAACGTGCCCGCAAAACATGCCGATGAGATTTTTGAAGAAATAGCTACTTTAGGCGAAGCTGGCCTGAGGCGCATTTACGGTGATTTTTCTAACGGGTCGCCACTAGGTTGGGACGCTAAGTCATTGGCCAAATATGCCATCGTTCCCCACCAACAATTTGCCAATACATCCGGTAAAAACTCCAGCGATATCGCGTTGGAGATTGATGCCATGGACATTCTGCACTCGGAAAGGTTTGGTGGTTTTGTTCTGGTGTCGTCTGACAGCGACTTCACCCAACTTGCCAGTCGGATCCGGGAACAGGGATTAGATGTTTTTGGTATTGGAGAACGTAAGGCACCCAAAGCCTTTGTCACAGCGTGCAATAGGTTTATTTACGTTGAGAATATCAAAAAAATTGAATCAGTCAGCCAGCAGGCTGAGACTGCGGCCCACCAAAAATCTAAATATGATCTGAACCATGCCTTCCAGTTGATTCACAATGTGGTTCGGAACACAGATGAGCCAGACGGATGGGTTAGGCTTGGGCTCGTTGGCAGCCAACTCAGCAAAATCTACGCGGACTTCGATTCCCGTACTTACGGTTACAAGAGGTTGAGCGATTTGGTGCGTGCGACCGGAAAATTTGAAGAAAAAGGGGCGAACGGCCACTTTATGATCAGGCATAAGGACAGCTAAGAAAGGCCGTCAGAGACCCCTGAGATTGCGTGTTTTTGCCCTTACTCCCCTGGCCGTGACGCCCCGGTATCCGACCGAGGTGACCGCACCCGCAGGACGGGCGTGTTGGCCGAGGTCGTGTTGGTTCTGCTTTCGCGCCACACCACGTAGACGCCGGATGCGATAATGACGCTTGCACCGACTGCAACCCAGACGTCCGGACGTTCACCAAAGAAAGCCATGCCGAAAATCGTAGCCCAGATGATCTGGCTATATTGACTGGGGGCAATAACCCCGGCGGGTGCCGCACGATAGGCCAGAATGATCAGATGCTGGGCGATGACCGAGAACACACCGACCAGCGCCATCATCGCAAGATGCAGCAGGGATGGCGGTTGATAGACGGCAGGCTGTGCAAGGCTCATCACTGCGATGGCCAACAACATGGGGTACAGGATCAGCACGGCTGAGCGTTCTTCATTCCCGATCTTGCGCACCAGAACCGAGGCGAAAGCGCTGCAGAACGCTGCCATCAACGCAGCCAGATGGCCTAGGGTAATGTCGGTGGCCCCGGGACGAAGGACAATCAGGACACCGATCAGACCAACACCGACTGCAGCCCAGCGCTGGGCGCGGACCACCTCGCCAAGGATGGGGATCGACAGGACCGTCACGATCAGTGGAAAGGAGAACAGCAGCGAATAGACCTCGGCCAGCGGCAATACGGAAAAGGAGTAAAACGCGCAGGACATTGCGGTGACCATCAAGCCCGACCGCAGCAGCACCAGCCATGGGTGGCGGGGCAGGAAGTTCCCGGTTGTCCGGTCGGTCAGAATCGTGACGGCCATGGGCACAAAGGAAAACAGCGTGGCAAAAAAGATGATCTGCATCACCGAGTAGACGCCGCCAAGCGCCTTGATCAGCGCGTCATGGCTGGCAAAGACCGCAAAGCCCAAAAACGCATAGCCAAGTCCCCGAAGGGTTGAGTTCTGAGTGCTCATCGTTGTGGCCTCGGGTGATGTCTCGGTGTTGTGACTGTGCCATCACACTGCGTATGTTGCGGGTGGCTTGCCTTTGAGTAAACCCATTTTGGCTGCGCGCATAGTCCTTAATTTACCGCTAACATTGCATGGCCGGTATGATTTGGGATCAACGCAGGATCGGTGGTGCATCCTTGGGTTGACGTGCGGATTGCACGCCCGCTTTCATTCCCACCCCGATGCGACGGGCCAGCGCAACCCAAGGCGTCGCGGTTTCAGAGGGCAGCGTCTGGGTTGCGACCTCTTCGAACAGGTCCAGCCAATGGGCGAAGAACTCGGGCTTTACGTCGGACCGCTCGATATGGACTCGTTGCGGGTTGCCGTCATAACTGCGCTCGAACAAAATCGCGTTGCGCCAGAACGCGGCGATCTTTTCCTCATGTGCGGGCCAATCGTGGACATGTTTGTTGAAGACGGGCCCCAGTACCGCGTCCTCTCGCACTCGGGCGTAAAATGCGTGGACCTGTGCGCTGATCTGATTCGGCGTTGCAGGAAAGCGTGGGGGCAGGGTGGGTCTGGTCATTGGGGTGGTCCGATTTCGACTCTGTTCAGGGGCATTATCCCGTTCTGCGGTCATGCGACAGGCGTGGTTTTGTCGCGCGGGTCCGGTGTCAGAATATGCCGCAGCAGGGCGACGGGATGCGCCCGTAGGCTGAGGCGGGTGGCGACGTAGTCCTCGACCACCTGCTCGCCCAAGGTCATTTTCGGCAGGTAGGCCTCGGGTTCATCCAGCGCCTCCCCCTCCAGATCTTGCGAGAACAGCGGCAGGGGTTTGGCTGTGGCGATCGCTTTGGCCTGCCACAATGCCTCGCGCCGTGTCAGGTCGCAGGCGGCGAAGGCATCCGCCTCGGCCAGCCGTTCGATCACCGATGGTCCCAAACCGGCACGGCGCCAGACATCGTCGACCTGATGGTAGCCATTGCCGCGCGCGGCTGTCAGCCAGCTGGCATCTTCCTCGCTGAGGCCCTTGATCTGGCGGAAGCCCAGCCGCAGCGCCAGCCCGCCCTGACCGTCAGGTTCCATCACATTGTCCCAAAAGCTGGCATTGATGCAGACCGGGCGCACTTGAACCTCATGCTCGCGCGCATCGCGGACGATCTGGGCGGGGGCATAGAACCCCATTGGCTGTGAATTCAGCAGGGCGCAGGCGAATATCCCCGGATGATGGCATTTGATCCAGGCCGAGGCATAGACCAGCAGCGCAAAGCTGGCCGCGTGGCTTTCGGGGAAACCATAGGACCCGAACCCTTCGATTTGCGAGAAGCAGCGTTCGGCAAAGTCGTCTTCATACCCGTTACGCTTCATCCCGCGCAGGAACAGCGCGCGGAATTCGCTGACATTGCCGTGCTTCTTGAAGGTTGCCAGAGACCGGCGTAGCCGGTCGGCCTGTTCCGGGGTAAAGCCTGCGCCGACAATGGCGATCTGCATGGCCTGTTCCTGAAACAGCGGCACGCCCAGCGTTTTGCCCAGCACCTCGCCCAACTCGTCCGAGGGGAAGCTGACCTCCTCCTCTCCGTTCCGGCGGCGGATATAGGGGTGGACCATGTCGCCCTGAATGGGGCCGGGGCGGATGATGGCGACCTCAATCACCAGATCATAGAAATTGCGGGGCCGCATCCGGGGCAGAAAGTTCATCTGTGCCCGTGATTCCACCTGAAACACGCCAATCGAGTCCGCCTTGCACAGCATGTCGTAGACGACAGGGTCCTCGGGCGGCAGGGTGGCGAGTGTATAGCTGGTCTGGTGGTGCTGCCCGATCAGATCAAAGGCCTTGCGGATGCAGGTGAGCATTCCGAGGCTGAGGACATCGACCTTGAGGATGCCCAGCGTGTCGATATCGTCCTTGTCCCAGCAGATGACCGTGCGGTCCTCCATCGTGGCGTTCTCGATAGGAACAAGCTCGTCCAGACGCCCCTCGGTGATGATGAAGCCGCCGACATGCTGAGACAGGTGACGGGGGAACCCGTCGATCTCATATACAAGCATTAGAGTCTGTTTCAGACGGCGATCTTCGGGGTCGAGGCCAATCTCGCGCATCCGTTCCGCCTCAAGCCCCGCGGCGGAGAAGAAGCCCCAAAGCTGAGAAGAGAGCGCTGAGATCGTGTCTTCGGTCAGTCCCATCGCGCGGCCAACCTCGCGGATGGCGCGTTTGCCGCGATAATGCACGACCGTGGCACAGAGGCCGGCGCGATGGCGGCCATAGCGGTCATAGATGTGCTGGATCACCTCTTCGCGGCGCTCATGTTCGAAATCGACGTCGATATCGGGGGGCTCATCCCGCGCCTCGGACACGAAGCGCTCAAAGACCATCGTGCCCATCTCGGGGCTGACCTCGGTGATGCCGAGGCAGAAACAGACGACCGAATTGGCCGCTGAGCCGCGCCCCTGGCAGAGGATGCCGCGCGAGCGGGCGAAATGAACGATATCGCGGACTGTCAGAAAGTAGGGTTCGTATTTCAGCTTGCCGATCAGGGCGAGCTCATGCGCCAGCATCTTTTTCGCCTTCTCGGACGCCCCGGCTGGGTAGCGCCATTGCAACCCTTCATGCGCCAGACGATGCAGGCGTTGGGTCGGGGTTTCCTGCTCGCTGCCCTCGCTGGGGTACTCATAACGCAGCTCGTCCAGCGAGAATGTGAGCTGTTCGCTGAGTTCATGCGCGCGGGCGACGGCCCCCTCATAACCTTTGAAGATGCGCAGCATCTCGGTCTCGGACCGCAGGCGTTGTTCGCCATTGGCCAGCGCGTCTCGGCCCAGCTCATCGACCTTGCGGCGCAGACGGATGGCGGTCAGCACATCACCCAACTTGCGGCGGCCCCCGTGATGCATAATCGGTGTGGCGCTGGCGAGTGCAGGGGTGCCGAGCTGTTTTGATTCAGTCTCTAATAAAGAGAAATATACGCTATCTGCGCCGTCATACCGGGGGTGCATCAACAGATGCATCCGCCCGGCAAAGCGGCGCGTCAGCTGTTGCGCTTGTGTCCGCCAGCCGTCCGCGCCGCCCGGAAAACGGGCCGTTTGTGGCCACAGCAGCAGGTGGAGACCGTCGGAAAACTCCAGCAGGTCGGTCAGGTGCAGGATGCAGTCGCCTTTCTCGGCGCGCAGACGGCCCTTGGACAGGATGCGGCACAGATTGGCCCAGCCCTGCCGGTTCAGGGGCAGGGCGGTAACCGTGGGCGCATCGATAAAGATCAGCCGTGCCGCCGGGATCAGGCGGGGCACCGCGTGGATCGGGTACGAGGGCGGCTTGGGGATGTGATCGGGGCAGGGTGGGCCTATGGAGGTGTTCTGCGCCTCCCACTCCAGCCGCTCGCGCACCTTGCGGGTGATCTCGCGCGCCTGCGTATGGGCGCGCACGATTCCGGCGACCGAGTTGTCATCAGCGATGGCGATGGTGGGCAGGCCCAGGGTGACGGCACGCTCCATATACTCCTCGGGGTGGGATGCCCCGGTGAGGAAGGTGAAATTCGATGTGATCGACAGTTCGGCATACATGACGATTCCGCATTATATTCACGTTTTGTTCTTTTTCGAGTCCTTTGCGCAGGAAACGGGTCGATTGGGTTTGCTCCGATGGGCAGTGTCGGGAAAAAGGAGACCCAAAATGTTCAAAATCACCGCATTGCCCACCGACGAGGTACGCGCCCTTCAGGCCGGTCACCCGGATTCCTATGGCGCAACGCCAGAAAGGGCCGTTTCCACGGGTGCCGGCAACCCGTGTCGCCATTGTTTGCAGAACATTTCCGAGGGCGAAGAAATGCTGATCTTGGCCCACAGGCCTTTTTTAGAGACACATCCATATGCGGAAACCGGGCCGATCTTTCTGTGTGCTGCACCCTGTGAGCGATGCGAAGGGCAAGACCTGCCCGAGATCCTGACCTCGTCGCCCGACTACCTTATTAAGGGCTATGGTGCAGATGACCGCATCGTCTATGGCACCGGGGCGATCACGCCCACGGATCAGATCGGTGCAAAAGTCAGAGAAATCTTTGCCCGGCCAGATGTGGCCTATATCCATGTCCGATCCGCGCGAAACAACTGCTATCAGGCAAGAATCGACCGAGATTAAAGCTTGACCCTATGCATTCCCCGGCGCGGCTGATCCGGATCAACCGCCGGGGCGTCCTCGGAGCGGCTGGACGTCAAGGCGAGGAACACATCCTCTAGATCAGCCTCTTCAGTGCGGACGTCGCGAATGCGGATATTGGCTGCGCGGACGGATTCCAGAACTTGCTCGGCGTTGGTTTGGGCGCTGCGATATTGCAGAACAAGGTTACCATCGTCGCGCAAGGCGGCTTCGACCCCTTTGGTTGCGGGCAGATCGACGACTGGGTTGTCGGGCACGATGACCATGGTACGGCTGTCCATTCGGCCCAGAAGGTTGGCGGTGCTGTCCTGCGCGATTTTTTCACCGTGGTTGATGATGGCAATCTCGTCACACATTTCCTGCGCTTCTTCCAGGTAATGGGTGGTCAGGATGATGGTCATGCCCTGTTCGTTCAGCTTGCGCACATTTGTCCAGAGCATCTGACGCAATTCGATATCCACACCTGCTGTCGGTTCGTCCAGCACCAGGATCTTGGGGTGATGCACCAGCGCCTTTGCCAGCAGCAACCGCCGCCGCATGCCACCCGACAGCGTGCGGGCATAGGATTCGGCCTTGTCGCTGAGACCGACCAGTTCAAGGATCTCATCGCTGCGGCGTTGGGCCTTGGGTACGCCGTACAAACCGGCCTGCACCTCCAACGCGCCGCGGGGGGTGAAAAACGGGTCAAGGTTCAGCTCTTGTGGCATCACGCCAATCGCGGAGCGGGACTGGCGTGGGTTGCGGTCCTGATCGTACCCCCAGATCGACACTGACCCGGCCGATTTCACCACCAGACCAGCCAGAATGTTGATCAAGGTCGATTTACCGGCCCCGTTCGGGCCCAGCAGGCCAAACACCGACCCCTGTGGAATGCTCAGGTCTATGCCCTTCAGTGCCTGTTTCTCGGGCTGGCCCTTGCCACCCCGATAGGTCTTGCGCAGTCCATCGATCCTGATTGCCGCATCGGTCATGAGACCCTTGCCCCCGGTTTGCTCATCGCTCATAAACGCACCTAATGCATGCCCGCGAGGCCGACAACCAATGAAGGATCGCCAGCCGTGACACTTGATGCACCGGAAACCAAGTTCGTCGAAACCGCACGTGTCGCCTGTGACGGCGGCGAAGGCGCATTGGGCCATCCGCGCGTTTGGTTGCAGATCCCCGAAGATACCGGCTGGGTCGAATGCCCGTATTGCGATTGTAAGTACGTACTGTCGGAGCACGACGCGCAATAAATTCGGAGGCCGGATGCTTTTTGCAGTGCAGCTTTTGCGGGTGTCCGATCAGGACCCGATTGCCAGCGGCGGGCATCGAGACGTGTATGCGTGCCCGGGGCAATCTCACTTATTGGTAAAGGTGACGCGCCCGCGCAAACGGCCCAACCGATCCTTTGCAAAACGGTTGATCCGGCGGCTTCTGCCCGATTCTGTATTCCGCAATGCGCTAAAAGAAATCGAGGGCGAGATGAAGGCGGCGCTGAAAAGCGGCACCGACATCGAGCACCTGCCCTTGGCGCGATGTTTTGGCATAGCGCAAACCGACATCGGCCCGGCGATCATTGTGGAACGGATCGAATCCGATGACGGACAGCTCGCACATCCCCTTGCGAAGTTGTGCGAAGATGGAGCGCTGAGCGTTGATGTTCTGAATGAATTGAACAATTTTGCCAAAAAACTGTTTAAACTTCAAGTTGTTGCCCGCGATATTCACGAGACCAACATTGTCTACGGGCTGCGCAATCAAACCCGGATGTTTCTGCTGATCGATGGTTACGGAGAGCGCAATCTTATTCCCTTGCGCACATTGAGCCGAAGATTGAACGACCGATCGCTGCACAAGCAGATGAACGGCATTGCCGAGCGTGTGGGGCTGATCTGGGACAGAACCGGGCAGGAGTTCCGCGTCGCGTGATTGACGGCCTGCGTGAACGTTCCGGCACAGATTTCCGGCCTCATGTGTGGATTGACTACCTTCTTTGCTGGCCACCCGCGCGGGCCTGTGGCAGAACCGTTTCCAACCAGAACGGAGCGCGCGCATGAGCAATTTCGGAAAAGGGTGTCACCTGCATCTGATTGACGGATCGGCCTTTATTTTCAGGGCCTATCACGCGCTGCCGCCACTCACGCGAAAGTCGGACGGGCTCCCGATTGGCGCAGTTTCCGGCTTTTGCAACATGTTGCAGAAATATGTCGAAGGGAACGCTGGCCCGGACGCACCGACCCATGTGGCGGTGATCTTCGACAAAGGCTCGCACACGTTCCGCAACGATATGTATGACCTCTACAAGGCCAACCGTGAAGCGATGCCCGAGGACCTGCGCCCGCAGATGCCCCTGACACGCGAAGCGACGAAAGCCTTCAACATCGCTTGCAAAGAGTTGGAGGGGTACGAGGCCGACGACATCATCGCGACCCTTGCTGTGCAGGCGCGTGAAGCGGGCGGGCGTGTGACAATCGTAAGCTCGGACAAGGACCTGATGCAGCTTGTTGGCGGCGGTGTCGAAATGCTGGATGCGATGAAGAACAAGCGCATCGATCGCGATGGCGTGATTGAGAAATTCGGTGTTGGCCCTGAACGCGTGGTTGATGTGCAGGCACTGGCGGGCGACAGCGTCGATAACGTTCCCGGGGCTCCAGGCATTGGGGTCAAGACGGCCGCCCTGTTGATCACCGAATACGGTGACCTGGAAACGCTGCTGGACCGGGCCGAAGAAATTAAGCAGCCAAAGCGCCGCCAAACCCTGATCGAAAAGCGCGACCAAATCGAGCTGTCGAAGAAACTGGTGCAACTGGACGAGAACACACCGCTGGATTTCACGCTGGACGATCTTGAGGTGAAAGATCCCGAACCTGACACCTTGCTGGGTTTTCTGGCAGATATGGAGTTTCGCACGCTCACCAAGCGGATCGCGGACAAGTTGGGTGCCGAAGCGCCAGCGATTGCCGATGCGCCGGCGCCGGCTGCTGAGGTGGTCGAAGCTGAAGCTATCCCCTTTGATGCGTCGAAATACGAATGTGTGCGGGATGCCGGTGCGCTGCAAAAATGGATCGACCAGGCGTATGAGCGCGGCTGGATCGCCGTGGATACGGAAACCACCGGCCTGAATGAAATGATCGCTGATCTTGTTGGCATCTCCCTGTCGGTTGAGCCGGGCGAGGCGTGTTACATCCCGCTGATCCACCGCGAAAGCGCCAGCGACGATCTGTTCGGTTCAGACGCGCTGGCCGAGGGGCAAATGCCCGTCAATGAGGCCCTGAATCTGCTCAAACCTATGTTCGAAGACCCGTCGATCCTGAAGATCGGGCAGAACATGAAATACGACGCCAAGATTTTCGCCCGCTATGGCGTGAACGTGGCGCCAATCGATGACACGATGCTGATGTCCTATGCAATGCATGGCGGCGAGCATGGGCATGGGATGGACACGCTGTCCGAACGCTATTTGAACCACACGCCGATCCCGATCAAACCGCTGCTGGGTTCGGGTAAATCGGCGATCACATTCGACAAGGTGCCGATTGATGAAGCGACCGCCTATGCGGCCGAAGATGCCGATATCACTCTGCGCCTATGGAAGCAGTTCAAACCGCAACTGCATCAGGTGCAGGTGACAACCGTCTATGAAACGCTCGAACGCCCGCTGGTGCCGGTTCTGGCCGAGATGGAGATGCACGGTATCAAGGTTGACCGCGATGTGCTGAGCCGGATGTCCAACGCATTTGCCCAAAAAATGGCCGGATTAGAGGCTGAAATCCACGAATTGGCGGGTGAGAATTTCAACGTCGGTTCCCCCGCTCAACTGGGCGAGATCCTGTTTGACAAGATGGGTCTGGAAGGCGGCAAAAAGGGTAAGACCGGGAAATATTCGACCGGGGCTGACATTCTCGAAGACCTCGCGACCGAGCATGAATTGCCGCGCCGGGTTTTGGATTGGCGGCAATTGTCAAAGCTGAAGTCGACCTACACCGACGCGCTGCAGACCCATATCAATCCAGATACGGGCCGGGTGCATACATCTTATTCCATCACAGGGGCGAATACGGGGCGCCTGGCCTCGACCGATCCGAACCTGCAGAACATTCCGGTGCGTACCGAGGAGGGTCGGCGCATTCGCGAGGCGTTCATAGCCGAACCGGGCAATGTGCTGGTCAGCCTCGACTACAGCCAGATCGAGCTGCGCATTCTGGCGCATATCGCCGACATTTCGGCCCTGAAACAGGCGTTTTCCGACGGGCTGGACATTCACGCCATGACCGCGTCCGAGATGTTCGATGTGCCGCTGGACGAGATGACGCCGGATATCCGCCGTCAGGCCAAGGCGATCAACTTTGGTGTGATCTACGGCATTTCAGGCTTTGGTCTGGCGCGCAATCTGCGCATCCCGCGTGCCGAGGCACAGGGGTTCATCGACCGTTATTTCGAACGCTTCCCGGGTATTCGCAAGTATATGGACGAAACTGTCGCCTTTGCCAAAGAGCATGGCTATGTGCAGACTTTGTTCGGACGTAAAATCCATACACCTGAGATTAACGCCAAAGGTCCGCATGCCGGTTTCTCGCGCCGGGCGGCGATCAACGCGCCAATTCAAGGAACGGCGGCGGATGTAATCCGGCGCGCGATGGTGCGGATGCCAGATGCGATCAATGGTCTGCCCGCCAAGATGCTGCTGCAGGTGCATGACGAATTGCTGTTCGAAGTCGCCGAGGATGCGGTGGACCCTTTGATCGATGTCGCACGCGACGTGATGGAAGGCGCATCTGATCCAGCTGTGAAGCTGGACGTAAAACTGAGCGTGGATGCCGGACAGGGTGCGAACTGGGCCGAGGCGCATTAGGGCGCTGCTCATCAGGCCCGGCGGGCCCTCATAGCAGCGGGTCAGTCCTGCGGTCTGACCCAGCCCTCGACCATACGTTTTACCGTTGGTCCAAGGGTCAGGATGACGGCGAAGGCGATGGGCCAGCAAAAAGCCCAGGAACCCATCCAGTCACCAAATGTGGACGGTCCGAAACCGACAGCTTTGACCGTGGCGATGCCAGTGACGATACAGGACATGAGGCCGGACATGATCAGTCCGAATACAGCGTGGGCCAAGCGGGCAGGGATCATTTCGGGCATCCTTAAGGTCGCGATGCCCCGGTTTTAGATATTTTCCCCCTGATTTCCAGACGGAATAGGGAATCTGGCGTCACATCCAGCCCAATGAGTGCACGGTTCTGGATGTTGACGGTGTGTATTCGGCGCTAACCCAACCGGAATATCCCGACGCCGTCATAGCGTTAAAAAGCTGAGCGAAATCCGTCGGACCGCGTCCCGGTTCAGAGCGGTCCGGGGCTGCTCCGACCTGGGCATGTACGACCCGTGGATGAAACTGTTCCCAAACCTGCAGCGCATCTCCGTGGATCATATGCGCGTGAAAACTGTCATATTGCAGGCCGACATTCGGGCGATCCACACGATCCAGGATATCAGCAGCCAGGTTGTAATCATTGAGGAAGTAATCGGGCTGAGACACGGGGTTGAGCGGTTCAATCGTAAATTGTTGGTGCGGTGCAAGATCGGCCGCCCATTGCAGGTTGTGCACCATGCATTCAAACGCGTCCGGTCCCGAGGAATAGCCTGACATGATGTGGATCAGCCCCGGGCGGAGAACCTGAGCATAGCGCAAAACACGGCGGATATCCGACTGGAACCGGTCTTCACCACCGGGAACAGCGGCATAACCGGGATCGCCGCCGATGTAATTGGGTGGGGGCGCATTGATCAGCACCAGATCCAAACCGTTGGCCAGCAACGCGCGGTGTGTCTCTTTGGCGGCCAGTTCGTATGGAAACAGAATCTCGACCGCTTTGAACCCGGCCTCTGCGGCGGCCTGAAACCGTTCCAGGTAGGGAAGCTCGGCAAAGAGCAGAGAGATATTGGCGGCGAATTTTGGCATCGGAGGCCTTTGGTTAGCTGGTGCGCTGACCTTATCCGCGAGGCGATTTTAACGAAAGAGACTGAAAACGACAGTTTGTCGAAATTCGACCAGATCGGGCTGACTGAATCAGCGAGGGTCGGGGCAACGCGGCGAATCATTTCAGAACACCGTGCCAACAAAAGGTTCGAACATAATGGCGATGAGCCCAGACCCCGCGCGCGGGAACACCCTTTCTGCGCCTGCCGGCCAAAATTCGGTCCTGTCCGGCAACGGCTTGGCAGTGGCGTCCATGCTGACGTGGGCGGCTGGGTTTCCGGCGGCCGAGGTGCTGTTGCAGACATGGCCGCCAGTTGCGTTGTTGGTTGCGCGCATGGCCATGGCTGTTGCGTTTCTACTCCCGATTTGGGTCATGATAGATGGCCCGGAACGGGTCCTACGCGCCCGTTGGGGACATGCGTTTGTTGTCGGCGGGTTTGGCATCGGTCTGGGGATGTTTCTGCTGATCGTGGCGCAAAAACTGACGGACCCGGTCACAACGGCCATCATTGCCTCATGCGCGCCATTGATTGCGACATTGCTGGAACTTGCGTCTGGTACTCGGCGACTCAAGTGGAATTTTGCTGTTGGGGTTCTGATCTCGGTAGTGGGCGGATTGATCGCCACCAGCGCCGTCGCCCCGGCAAAGTTGGGTTTGGGCGCGGCCTGTGCCGTTGCAGCGACAGCACTGTTTTGCTGGGGTAGCCAGGCAACCTCGCGAGATTTCCCCGAATTAAGCCAGACCGGGCGCGCAGCGGTCACATTTGTTGGCGGGTTCTTCATGGCAACCATCCTGATGGCCGGAGCACATCATCTGGGCATGGATATCGTGCCATCCATTTCTATCGACACGCGTCAAATTGGGATGCTGGCGATCTATTCGCTGATTTCCATGGCGCTCAGCCAGATCCTGTTTGTCGCATCGATTGGCAAACTGGGCGTCGCGCTTACGTCCTTTCACATCAATGTCGCCCCCTTCTACGTGATGCTGATCATGTTGGTGTTGGGCGAAGAGTGGAACTGGACCCGTGCGCTGGGCGCAGGGGTTGTCGCGATGGCTGTTGTTCTGGCACAGGATCGTCGGGTCGCAAAACCGGCCTAGTCGGTCAGGCTGTCCGACCGGACAAGCGGGAAAAACTGCCCACCGGACCAGACGCCAAACCAGCCGTCTTTGTGCGTTGCGATGTCCACAAGACGATAAAAGCTTTTGCGATCTATTCGCGCCTCAAGATTTGCGCGAACCAATACATAAGGTGACGGCTCGTCTGTTTCGGGATCGATGACAATCCGGATCGGGTGATCAGGACCAGCTATCGCGGTATCACCAACACGGGTCGTAAATGTCAGTATTTGGGCCCGACCCTCGCCTGTCGCGTCAAAATCCACGGCCACAAAAGGCGCATCCTCGACAGTGATTCCCACCTTTTCCACCGGGGTCACAAGGTAGTATTTGCCGCCTTCTTTCTTAAGAATTGAGGAAAAAAGCTTCACAAGCTCGAACCGGTTGATCGGCGACCCTAAATAAGTCCAAGACCCATCTTTTGCGATATGGATGTCCAGATCGCCGCAAAACGGAGGATTCCACAGGTGAACAGGGGGTAAACCCCTGGTTTTGGCCGCTTTGACCGAGGCCGCCAGCCCGTCCGGAGAGGGGGTCACAGGTTTTTGTCCGCTCATTGCTTTTGCCATTTCCTTTTCGCGCGATACACTTCAATCATAATAGTCCACGGAAGGGAAAGTCATGACCGAACCTGCCGACCTCGTGTCCGAGATCGAAGCGCTGGAAATCAAACTGCAAGAGGCCAAGGCCTCGATCACCCGTCGCTTTATCGGACAGGAAAGGGTCGTGGACCTGACGCTGACCGCCCTGTTGTGCGGTGGCCACGCCCTGCTGATCGGCCTGCCTGGGCTTGGCAAGACGCGGCTGGTTGAAACGCTGTCGACCGTGATGGGTCTGCACGGCAACCGCATCCAGTTCACACCCGACCTGATGCCCGCCGATATTCTGGGGTCCGAGGTTCTGGACACAGCCGAGGATGGCAGCCGCCACTTTCGCTTTATTTCCGGCCCGATCTTCTGTCAGCTGCTGATGGCGGATGAAATCAACCGCGCCAGCCCCCGGACTCAGTCAGCGCTTTTACAGGCGATGCAGGAACGCACTGTGACTGTGGCTGGCGAAGACCGCGATCTGGGTGAACCATTCCACGTATTGGCGACGCAAAACCCGATCGAGCAAGAGGGTACTTATCCACTGCCCGAGGCGCAGCTGGACCGTTTCTTGGTTCGAATTGACGTGGATTATCCCGATCGACAGACCGAGCGCGATATTCTTTTGGCCACGACTGGCGTGGAAGAGGACGAAGCGCACGAGATTTTCAGCAAGGAAGAGCTGTTGGCCGCTCAGACCCTGTTGCGCCGTATGCCGGTCGGGGACTCTGTTGTGGAACTGATCCTCGATCTTGTCCGCGCCTTCCGCCCCGAAGAGGCGGGTGTTTCCGAACGGGTGGCTGAAACCGTCGCCTGGGGCCCCGGCCCCCGTGCTGCACAAGCGCTGATGATGACAGTGCGTGCCCGGGCGATGCTGCAGGGGCGTTTGGCCCCAAATTCCGAGGATGTGCTGGACATGGCGCGTCCGGTGCTCAGCCACCGGATGGCGTTGAACTTTGCGGCGCGGGCGCGCGGTGACAGTTTGGCTGACCTGATCGACTCGACTGCCGCTGGTCTTGTCCGCACCGAGGCTGCGGCGTGAATGCGGCGCTGACCCTTCGAGAAAGATCTGAGGCCGAGGCGTCCCGGCTGCCGCCGTTGTTGGCACGGGCTGAGCAATTGGCCGGAACCGTTCTGCTGGGCGACCACGGCCGCCGCCGCGCGGGGCTTGGTGATGACTTCTGGCAATATCGCCCTGCTCAGATCGGCGACAGCCGCCGGATGATCGACCATCGGCGCTCTGCCAGGGGGGATCAGCAATTTGTGCGCGAACGCGAGTGGCAGATTGCGCAATCGGTAATGCTGTGGGTCGATCAGGGCGCGTCGATGCGGTTTGCGTCCGACAACAACCTGTCAACCAAGGCCGACCGCGCTCGTCTGCTGGGGTTGGCAACCGCGATCCTGCTGGTGCGCGGGGGTGAGCGCGTCGGCCTGACCGGCACGACCCTGCCGCCACGGCGCGGCAACGCGCAGGTCATCCGACTGGCAGAAGCATGGTCCGAGGATGCTGAGTCCGACTATGCGCCACCCGAACACCGCGCCATGATCCCGCATGCCCGCGCCGTTTTCATTTCCGATTTCCTTGGTCCGCTGGATGAGGTTGAACTGGCCCTCACCAAAGCCGCCGACCGTGGGGTGCGAGGCTTGGTGCTGCAGGTTCTTGATCCCGGAGAAGAGACCTTTCCCTATCGCGGTCGTACGATTTTTGAAAGCGTCGGCGGTTCCGTTCGCCATGAAACCCTAAAGGCCGGAGATCTGCGTGAGCGGTATCTGGAACGGCTTGCCAAGCGTAAGGACGCACTGACCCGGCTGTGCCGCGCGACGGGGTGGCAACTAGGGCTGCATCACACCGATGACAGTGCGCAAGCGGCTCTGTTGTGGCTCTATCGTGCGCTGGATGGGGGAACGGGATGACGGTTCTGGCAGGCATTGGCTTCACCGCACCGTGGGTGTTGATGGGTCTTTTGACCCTGCCGATCCTGTGGTTGATCTTGCGTGCCGTGCCACCCGCGCCGATCCGTCGGTTGTTCCCGGCCGTGACGCTACTGCTGGGGTTAAGGGATGACGAAAGCGTTTCTGACCGCACCCCATGGTGGTTGCTGTTGCTGCGCATGCTGGCGGCGGCGGCGATTATCATTGGATTGGCCGGACCGGTCCTGAACCCCTCGCGCGATCAGGCAGGCTCGGGTCCGTTGCTGCTGGTGCTGGATGCCAGCTGGGCCGGGGCGACCCGCTGGTCAACGACTCTGGATCAGATCGATGTGCAGTTGACCGAGGCCGGGCGCGCAGGCCGTACCGTGGCCATCCTGCGCCTGACCGAACCTGACGCCCCCGTATTCCAAGCCGCCGAAGCATGGCGCGGCCGTTTACCCGGGCTGACGCCGACACCGTGGCAACCGACCCGGGCGCAAGTCGAAATGGCGCTGGCTGCCATGGATCAGGTGGACGGAGGGTTTGCCACCCATTGGTTCAGCGACCGCCTGACTTACGAAGGGCACGAGACGATCCTGTCTGCCCTGCGCGCGCGCGGTGATGTGACAGTCTATCAGGCCCCGTCGCCTGCGGTTGCGATTTTGCCTGCTACATATCAGGACGGCGTTATTCAATTGTCCGCGCAACGGGCGGAACCCGGTCCTGCAGATCGCATCACGATTCTGGCTCAGGGGCGTGACCCCGCCGGTGCAATGCGTGTTCTGCAATCGGCCGAGATGGAGTTTGCCAGCGGTGAGACACAGGCGCAGATAGAACTGTCGCTGCCTTCAGAACTGCGCGCGCGCATCACCCGGTTTGAGATTCAGGGTGAGCGTTCGGCAGGGGCCGTCACGCTGACCGATGATAGCTTGCGGCGGCGCGAAGTCGCCCTGATTGCCGGATCGCTGAACCGCGAAGGGTTAGAGCTGTTGTCGCCGTTGCATTACCTGACGCAAGTGCTGACCCCAACGGCGGACTTCGTCGATGGCGGATTGCTGGAAGTCCTGCCCGCCAATCCCGATGTGATCGTGCTGGCCGATGTGGCGAAACTGGCAGGGTCCGAACAAGCGGCGCTGGTCGAATGGGTGGAACAGGGCGGTTTGCTGCTGCGCTTTGCTGGCCCTCGGATGGCGGCCAGCGATCTTGGCCGGGATGCCGAGGATACCCTGTTGCCGGTGCGTCTACGCAGCGGCGGACGCTCGGTCGGTGGCGCGATGAGCTGGGGCGAAGCCAAAGGGCTGGCACCTTTCCCTGAGAACTCGCCCTTCTACGGGCTGCAGGTGCCGGAAGATGTCACAGTGACCACGCAAGTCATGGCGCAACCAGACCCTAATTTGGCGGATCGGGTCATTGCCTCACTTTCGGATGGCACGCCCTTGGTGACCCGCAAAGCGTTGGGTTTGGGGCAGGTGGTACTGTTCCATGTCACGGCAGATGCGGAATGGTCCAGCCTTCCCTTGTCTGGGCTTTTTGTTGAAATGCTGGACCGGCTGGCGGTGTCCTCAGCGGCGAAATCGCGGCAGGAGTCACAGTTGCAAGGCACCACGTGGGAACCGATTCAGGTTATGGATGGCTTTGGTGTTCTGTCTGATGCCGGAAATCTACCGGGCGTCGATGGTGTTGAGCTTGTGACCAGCCAGATCGGTCCCGATCTGCGACCCGGCCTTTACGAAAGCGGCAAACAGAAATTGGCTCGGAACGTTTTGACCGATGAAACGGTGCTCAGCCCAGCGGTCTGGCCGTCGGATGTTCCAATCAAGGGGCAGGAGATCAGCACCGAAACACCCATTGGGGGCATCCTGCTGAGCCTTGCATTGCTATTACTGACGATCGACGTCATCGCCTCGCTGGCGTTGTCCGGTCGCCTGGGTCTGGCCAGGGCTGCGGCTGTCGCACTAGGGGCGATTTTGCTGGTGCCCGAAGTACAGGCGCAAACGCCCGAAAGTACAGATTTCGCGTTGAGCGCCACACAGGAATTGGTTCTGGCGCATGTTCTGACGGGTGATCAGCAGGTTGACGATATTGCGGCTGCAGGAATGCGCGGATTGGCTCAGACGTTGTTTTTCCGAACCTCGGTAGAACCTGCTGAACCCATTGGCGTGGATCTGGAACGGGACGAGTTGGCGTTTTTCCCGCTGCTTTATTGGCCGATCTCACCCGACCAGCCGCAGCCGTCGGCAGAGGCTTATGCCAAGCTCAACGCTTACCTGCGTTCGGGCGGAATGATCCTGTTCGACACCCGCGATGCAGATGTGGCGCGCTTTGGGGCCGCCAGCCCGAATGGGCGCAAGCTGCAACAGATCGCGGCTCCGCTGAATATCCCTTCGTTAGAGCCTGTTCCGCGTGATCATGTCCTGACCCGTGCCTTCTACCTTTTGCAGGATTTCCCGGGTCGCTACGCGGGCACCGAAGTGTGGGTCGAGTCGGCACCCATGGATGCTGAGCAGATCGAAGGCATGCCATTCCGCAACCTCAATGATAACGTGACGCCGGTGGTGATCGGCGGCAATGATTGGGGTGCGGCCTGGGCCATTGATCGCAACGGTCAGGCACTGCTGCCGGTTGGTCGCGGCTATGCGGGTGAGCGGCAGCGTGAGCTTGCAAACCGCTTTGGTGTCAATCTGGTGATGCATGTGCTGACCGGGAACTACAAATCAGATCAGGTGCACGTGCCTGCCTTGCTGGACAGGTTGGGACAATGACAGGAACCGTCATCTTCGATCCGCTGATCCCCTGGCCCGTTCTGGCCATCGTGGTTGCGATTGCCGTCGCTGGGGTTGCTCTGGCCCTGTGGCGCGGTCTGTCTGGCTGGGCTTTGCGGGGATTGGCGGCGCTGGTTGTGATCGCTGCGCTGTCAGGTCCGGTCTATCAGATCGAAGATCGCGCGCCGCTGACCGATATCGTTCTGATGATAGAGGATGAAAGCGCGAGCCAAACCCTTTCGGACCGGGCGGATCAGACTGCACAAGCCACAAAGGAGTTGGCGGCCGAGATTGAATCCCGTGACAATACGGAACTGCGCCGCATTCGCGTAGGCGACGGAGACGGGGACGAAGGCACCCAAGTCATGGCGGCCCTGAACGAAGCGTTGGCCGAAGAACCACGCGCGCGGATCGCGGGCATTTTGGTGGTGTCGGACGGCATCGTGCATGATGCCGATCAGGCCCCCGACCTGCCCGCGCCCATGCATCTTTTGCAAACAGGGCGTACAACGGATTGGGATCGCCGTTTGATCGTCCGCAATGCACCTGCCTTTGCCATTATTGATGAACCCGTCACCTTGACCCTAAGGGTTGAGGATAGCGGTGCATCGCCCATTGGGGCCTCGACCGCGCCGCTCGAAATTTCGGTCGACGGGGCCGAAGCCGAACAATTCACGATTCCCATTGGTGTTGATGTAGAGCTGCCGATCACGCTGCCCCATGGCGGGCGCAACGTGATTCAGTTCACCGTGCCAGAGGCTGAGGGCGAACTGACCGATCGCAACAACACCGCGCTGATCCAGATGAACGGGGTCCGTGACCGGCTGCGCGTGTTGCTGGTGTCCGGAGAGCCGCATCCGGGCGGGCGAACATGGCGCAACCTGCTAAAATCTGACAGTTCTGTGGACCTGGTACATTTCACAATTCTGCGCCCGCCCGAAAAGCAGGACGGGGTGCCGGTGGATGAGCTTTCGCTTATCGCCTTCCCGACGCGCGAGCTGTTTCTGGAAAAGATCAACGATTTCGACCTGATCATCTTTGACCGCTACAAGCGGCGCGGCATCCTGCCAGCGATCTATCTGGACAACGTTACCAACTATATCAACGAAGGCGGTGCCGTTCTTATTGCTGCCGGACCGGATTTTGCCAGCGCCGACAGTATCTTCCGCTCACCCCTGGCACCGATCCTGCCCGCGCAACCCACCGCGCGGGTGATCGAGGAACGCTATGTGCCGATGGTCACCGATTTGGGGCATCGCCATCCGGTCACGACTGACCTTGGCGACTCGGATAACTGGGGTGCTTGGCTGCGCCAGATCGACGTCAATCACCGCGCGGGTGAGGTGTTGATGACGGGTGTGGATGACCGGCCCCTGTTGGTGCTCAACCGTGTTGGCGAAGGGCGCGTGGCGCTGCTGGCCTCGGACCATGCTTGGTTGTGGAGCCGGGGATTCGAAGGCGGCGGACCGCAGCTGGAATTGCTGCGCCGGTTGGCGCATTGGATGATGAAAGAGCCCGAGCTCGAGGAAGAGGCCTTATGGGCCGAGGCCAATGGTCAGGTGATGCGCATCATCCGTCAGACGCTGGGGGATGAGGTCGGGCCGGTAACCGTAACTCGTCCGAACGGCGAAACGGTCGAGATTACCCTCGATGAGGTCTCTCCAGGGCGGTTCGAAGCACAGTATTTCGGGCCGGAAATTGGCCTCTACCGCCTGCAGGAAGGGGAACAATCCACCGTCATCGGGCTTGGCCCCGCGGCACCCAAGGAATTCGAACGCACGATCGCAACGGCCGAGGTTCTGGAACCTGTGACGGCAGAATTGCGCGGCGGTACAGTGCGTTTGGAGGAGGGTTTGCCGTCGATCCGCAACGTACGTGCCGGGCGTCCCGCATCAGGGCGCGGATGGATCGGTCTGACCCCGCGCGACGCCTATGAAACACGTGACGTGACGCAGGCCGGGCTATTGCCACCTTGGCTTGTATTGCTGCTGGCGGGCGGGTTCCTTCTGGCGGGCTGGCTGCGCGAGGGACGGTGACAGGTCAGTCAAACACCACGCTGACCGTGGGATTGCCTGGCAAGCCGTCGTAAGACACTGATGCCCCGCCTTTACCCTTTGCAGGCGGGAATAATGGCCCGAATGATCCGACGGAAATCAGGTCCCCCGGTTGAAATTCAATCCCTTTGGACATCAGCCAAAGGGCGGCATTGGCCGGATGCCCCAGTACTGCTGTGCCCGGTGCCTGCGCCAGAATCTCGTCATCTGCGGCGCGGAGGGTGACGGTCATATCAGCCAAGGCCTGCACCATAGCTGCCGGATTGGACACAGGGATTTCTGCTCCCATAACACCCAGCTTCGGAGCAACGCCAATTGCTGTCAGCGTGACCGGGGTGATCGGTTCACCCTTGGCAAAGGTCAGGTCCGGTAGCTCGATAAACGGGCGAATGGCTGAGATGCCTTGCAGCACCTCCTCAGGCGACGTGGCCTGATTGATATCCGCTGTGCCAACAACCAGCACCAGATCGGCCTCAAACACGGGTCGCGCACCCCAGTCTGATGGAACGGTCGCGCCGTCATCCAGCATCATGTCGCGGAACAATACGCCCTGAACCGGTTCGGATGCGCCAAATCTTTCTTGTGCCGATGCGCTGGTCAAACCGGCCTTGTAGCCGATGACCGGCCCTAAATGTGGCTCTAATGCAGACACTATGAGCGCTTGCGTGCACAGCGCGTCATTCATTGTGCCATCAGATGAAAGGGCAGGTGTGGGTGCAGCTGAGAGGTAATCCGCGACGAACCGATCGATCTGGCCATCCGTTGCGCAGCCCGCCGCCACAGGATGAGCAAATACGCCACAGGCCAACAACGCGCCGAAGAAACACCGCATATCACACCTCCGTTTTGGCAAGAGTGGCACGAGGTTCGATCATTGGGCAACGGCTTAAACAGTTCTTCACTCTCTGCCCGGATGCTGGACACAGATTGTCCCGGAAACACCAAAGATGAGTCTTGCAGGAAAACTGTCACAGGAACGGCGCGCACGTCTGGCGGCCGAGCGGTTGTTGGAAATGAAACAGGCAGAGCTGTCGGCCGCGAACCGCAAACTGGGCTTGCATGCGATGGCATTGACCAGGCGGATCGGTGAAACCCAGGCCGAGGTTGAAACGGTCCGGGGTGAAAATGAAAAGGTCAAGTCCGATCTGACGGTCGCCAACGCCAAGATCGAGGTGGCCGAGCGCCGCTTGTGGCATTCAATCCAAACCATTCAGGATGGATTCGCGTTCTTTGACGAGGAAAGTCGCCTGATTGGGGCAAACGCGGCTTACTTAAGCGTCTTTGACGGGCTGGAAGAGGTTGCGCCGGGTGTGACCTATCCGAGGATTCTGGAGATCCTGACGACCGAGGGGCTGATTGATCTTGGGTCCGAGCCGACGCCCGGCTGGCGCGATAGAATGCTGCAGAGATGGGCCATGCCACACCCGCAGCCCGAGGTAATCCGGCTGTGGAACGGCCATTACATTAAGCTGATCGACCAGCGTGGTCATGGTGGCGATGTGGTGAGCCTGGCCCTGAACATCTCGGCATCCGTGCGCCATGAGGCCGAATTGACCGCTGCTCGTGAACGGGCCGAGTCGGCAAACCGCGCCAAATCGGCCTTTCTGGCCAATATGAGCCATGAAATTCGAACCCCGATGAACGGCATCGTGGGCATGACCGAATTGCTGACCGAAACACCTTTGGATGAAGAACAACGGCTGTATTTGAACACCATCCGCAATTCCGGTGAAGCGCTTTTGGTGATTATCAACGACGTCCTGGACTATTCCAAGATCGAGGCGGACAAGCTGACCCTGCACCCGGAACAGTTCGACTTTGAACGCTGCATTCTTGAAGTCGCGATGCTGCTGCAACCCAGCGTTCGGGACAAGGGGCTTTCGTTGCTGGTGGATTACGATCTGTTCCTGCCCACATTGTTTGTCGGCGATCCGGGGCGGGTCCGGCAGGTTTTGACCAATCTCGTCGGCAATGCGGTCAAGTTCACGTCCGAGGGCCATGTCCTGATCCGTGTCACCGGTGTGCCGAACCCGGATACCCAATCCTGCGACGTGCATGTTGCAATCGAAGATACCGGCATCGGCATCGACGAAGACAAGATCGGGCACATTTTTGGTGAATTCAATCAGGTCGAAGACGAACGGAACAGGGCCTTTGAGGGGACCGGTCTGGGCCTTGCCATTACCAAGCGACTGATCACATTAATGGGCGGTGCTATCTGGGTGGATAGCGAGCCGGGGCAGGGGTCCTGCTTTGGCTTTCGTGTCTCACTGCCGACCGCTGAAGGTCCGCAACCTGCCCCGCCCGATCTTGACGGGCGCCTGCGCCATGTGATGATCGTCGAGGATTTGGCCGCCAACTGCGCGATCCTGTCCAAACAGCTAGGGCGGCTGGGGGTTCAGGGCACCGTTTGCACGTCGGGGCGAGAGGCGCTGACGGCGCTGGACGACAGTGTGGACCTTCTGCTGTGCGATCATGACCTGCCCGACATGGACGGGCTTGAGCTGGCTGTCCTGCTGAAAGACAGGGGGTGGGGCGCTCTGCCGATTGTCGTGATGTCGGCCAATCCCGGTGTCATTCACGCCCACCCCGCGCGCCACCTGATCGAAGGCGTTCTACAAAAGCCGATCCCCAGGGCTGAGCTATACGCGCGCCTGAAAGCGCTTGGCCACCCACAGGGCGTTGAGTCGCTTTCGGAGACCGCACCGATCAATCAGGCACCTAACCAGCCCGCATGTGAAGGAACGCAGCGTATCATGCGTGTTCTGGCGGCCGAAGATAACCGGACCAATCAACTGATCCTTAAGAAGATTGTCAAAGATCTGAACATCGACCTGCGCTTTGCCGGCAACGGGATCGAAGCGGTGCAGGCGTATCAGGAGTTTGACCCAGACCTTGTCTTTATGGATATCTCGATGCCTAAAATGGACGGCAAACAGGCCACAGCCGAAATCCGGCGCCGTGAGATTGAGACTGGCCGTCATGTTCCTATTGTCGCCCTTACGGCTCATGCGATGGCTGGTGACGATCAGGGAATCTTATCTGCCGGGCTGGATCACTACCTGACCAAACCGCTGCAAAAGCAGACGATTCACCAGATGGTTCTGACCCATAGGCCGGATGATTGTTGCCCGGTTGTTGCAGAGGAAATCCGGGCTGACTAGATTGAACCCATGTCTGAAGATCGTGGATTTCAGCCCCGCGCGCTGGGTGAGATTGCCATCCGCTGTGTGGATATGGCCGCCATGGTCGCGTTTTATGAAAACGTGATCGGGTTAAAGCGTCTTAGCGGTGACCACAACAGCGCGATCACCTTCTTCCAGATTGCGCCCGGATATAGTGGCCACACGCAGGTCCTGGCCCTGTTTCACCACACAGTTGCTCCGCGACTAGGCCTGCATCCTATCGGATCGCAAAAACCGGTGACGGGTGGAGCGTCATCCCTGCATCACATCGCATTGTCGCTGCCATTCGACGAACAAGAAGCAGTGATGCAGTGGTATGACCACCTTGGCCAGCCCTACCGGATCGAGCAGTTCGGATGGATCGGTTGGCGCGGTATCTTCACCGAAGACCCCGAAGGCAATACGGTTGAACTCGTCGCCTATGACCCGTCGATGTTGGATCAAGCCTGATAGGGCCGCACAAAGACGGGTTTGTTTTCTTCTGACAAATCGGGGCGGTATTCATAGCCACCTGAGTCAAAGTCCAGCAGTCCTTTGGGGTCGTCCAGCCTGTGCTGAATGACATACCGTGCCATCGCACCGCGCGCTTTCTTGGCAAAAAAGCTCACGATCTTAGGCGTGCCTGCTTTGTCTTCCATGAAAACAGGGGTGATAACGCGCAGCTTCAGTGCTTTAGGGTCTACTGCGCCGAAATATTCCTGGCTGGCGCAGTTGACCAAAACGTCCGACCCAACCTCAGCACCTTGCGCGTTGAGCGCTTTGCTCAGTTGATCGCGCCAGTATTCATACAGGTTCTTTCCGCGGCGGGTTTTAAGCTTGCTGCCCATCTCAAGCCGATAGGCCTGAATGGAATCCAGCGGGCGCAGCACACCGTAAAGACCGGACAGAATGCGAAGATGATCTTGCGCCCAGGCCATCTCCTCGGCATCCAGCGACGCAGCTTCAAGCCCTTGATAGGTGTCGCCCGCAAAGGCCAGCGCGGCGGGGCGTGTCACATCCGCCTCGGGCGCGTCTGAGAATGCGCGATACCGGTCGCGGTTCAGGCGCGCGAGATCATCGCTTAGGTCCATCAGTTTTTTCAGATCACCCAGTGTCAGATTGCGGGCGGTTTTCGACAGGCGGATGGCATCGTCCTGAAAGTCTGGCTGCGTGACTTCGACATCCCGTTCCGCCCAGTCCAGCCGCTTGGCCGGGGAAATAACTACCAGCATATCCGCTCTCTTTCCTTGCCTGTACTGGGCGGTATCTAGTCCGTCTGTCGCAGCACGTCCAGAAAGGCGGCTCCAAACCTTTCGTGACGGCGGTCACCCAGAACATGTTCCATTGCGCGCGGGTCATCTGACCGCAATTGTGCAACTTTGGCCAGTTGCGAGGCCGAGCAAGTTAGCTGCTTGTCGACGCCCTCCGGACCGCGTGACAGCTGCGACTGCACTTCAAGCAGTTGGTCATAGATATCGCCCTGATCCCGGCCAGCCAATTTGCGGCGCGCGGGATGAACGGCTTCAACCTCACCGGCGACGACTTCAAGAAACGTGTCACCGTAACGCTCCAGCTTTTTCGCGCCGACCCCGCCAATTCGGGCCATATCGTCCAGAGACAGGGGGCGTTTCTCAGCCATTTCGATTAGCGTTCGGTCAGGGAAGATGACATAGGCTGGTACCCGTGCGGATTCGGCCAAAGCGCGCCGTTTGGCTTTCAGGGCCGATAGTAGCGGCGCGTCTTCCTCGGACACCATCATTTTGACCGCCGGGCGGCGTCCGGCCTTGCGCAATGTGTCCTTGCGCAGGTTGATCCGGGCCTCACCCTTCAGGATGGGCTTGGCAGCCTCGGTCATTTGCAGTGCGCCGTGGCGTTCGGGGTCGGGGCGAACTAGGTCATGCCCCATCATCTGTCGGAAGATGGCCTGCCATTGCGGGCGCGACCACTCTTTGCCGATCCCATAGGTCGACAGTTGATCATGACGTCGCGCGCGGATCTTGTCGGTTTCATTGCCCAGCAGGATGTCGATCAGGTGGCCGGCGCCGAACCATTCCTCGGTGCGCAGGATTGCAGACAAGGCCATGCGGACGGGCGTGGTCCCTTCGAACACTTCGGGCGGGGTGTCACACAGATCGCACTTGCCGCAAGGTTCGGCCTGTTCTCCGAAGTAGCCCAACAGAGTCTGACGGCGGCATTCCAATGCTTCGGCCAGACCCAATAGAGAATTCAGGCGTGCATGGTCGGCCATGCGGCGTTCCGGTGGGGCCAACCCTTCGTCGATTTGCGAGCGGCGCAGGCGAATATCGTCGGGGCCAAACAGGGTCAGCGTTTCGGCAGGGCTGCCATCACGTCCGGCACGGCCGATTTCCTGATAATAGGCCTCGATGGATTTGGGCAGGTCGGCATGGGCGACCCATCGAATGTCGGGTTTGTCGATGCCCATGCCAAAAGCCACGGTAGCAACCACGATCAACCCGTCTTCGCGGGCAAAGCGGGTTTCGACGATGCGACGATCCTCGGCCTCCATTCCGCCGTGATAGTGGCAGGCGGAATGCCCTTCGGCGCGTAAGGCCTGTGCCAGCACTTCGGTTTTGTTACGCGTGCCGCAATAGACGATGCCGGATTGCCCTTTTCGGGCACCGGCAAAGTCGAGGATCTGTTTGCGGGGGCCATCCTTGGCTCCAAAGGCCAGGTGGATATTGGGCCGGTCAAACCCGCGCAGGAACTTGTTGGGGGGTGTTCCGTCGAACAGTTTTTCGACAATCTCGTCCTGCGTTTCGGCATCCGCAGTGGCGGTGAAGGCTGCTAGGGGGACGCCCAGCGCGCGCCGCAGCTCACCGATCCGCAGGTAGTCGGGACGGAAATCATGGCCCCACTGGCTGACGCAATGGGCTTCATCCACGGCAATCAGACTGACGTTGATCCGACGCAGCATTCCCAATGCTGACACCGCAGCCAGACGTTCGGGGGCCATATAAAGCAGCTTGAGCCGCCCGACCTCCAGCGCTTCCCACACAGCATCTGTTTCTTCGGGCGTGTTGCCCGAGGTCAGAGCACCTGCTTCAACGCCGGCCTCTTGCAGCCCGCGAACCTGATCGCGCATCAGGGCGATCAGCGGGGAAATCACCACCGTCACGCCATCCCGCATCAACGCAGGTAGTTGGAAGCAAAGGGATTTACCGCCACCCGTCGGCATGATCGCCAGCACGTTTTCACCTGCGGTCACAGCATCGACGATCTCTTCCTGCCCGGGGCGGAAGTCGTCGAATCCAAAGACATCTCGCAGCATCGGTGCGGCGTCGAACATGTGCGGGGTTGCCCTGTTTTAAGGTTTATCTGCTCTTAAGACAGGACAATCACATACTAAGATTCGGTGAACAAGGCCTCAGACAAAATAGCCCACATTGTTGATCAGAATAATCCGCAAAGCATAAACGCCGATCAGTACCACCAAGGGTGTCAGATCGAGTCCGCCCATATTGGGCAGGATGCGACGGATCGGGCCATAAATAGGCTCTAATATGCGATTCAGGCCGTACCAGATTTGTGCGACCAGCTGTTGATGCAAATTAAGCACCTGAAAGTTGATCAGCCAGCTCATGATCACATGGGCCAGGATGATGAACCAGACAATGTCCAGGATCAGCAGAAGGATTTGGATCAGCGACAGCATGGGCACTCCGTTTTCACATTTGCTGAGACGTAAGCGCCCCTGCGGCAAAGAGCAAGTGTAAGCCAACAGAACCCTTGCGAATTAGGCCAAAGCCCCGTCTTATGAAGACAACGATAAACAGGGGCAGTTATGGCAGAAATTTCCAAGCGCAAGCGCATTTGGGGTTGGTGGTTTTTCGACTGGGCCAGTCAACCGTATCACACCTTGCTGGTTACCTTTGTTTTTGGTCCCTATTTTGCCGGGGTGGCGGCAGAGTATTATCTGACGTCCGGTCTGGATGCCGACGCAGCCGATGCGCGGGCGCAGACGGTGTGGGCGAATTGCATGACCATCATTGGGCTGATCATCGCCTTTGGCGCACCGTTGATGGGGGCCATGGCAGATGTCTCGGGGCGCCGAATGCCGTGGATTTTTGCGTTTTCGGTGATGTACGCCGTTGGTTCGGCCGCGCTTTGGTACACGATGCCAGACGGGTCGAATATGTGGCTGATGCTGTCGGCCTTTGGTTTGGGCTTTGTTGGCGCGGAATATGCGTTGATTTTCATCAATTCGCAGCTGCCCGATTTGGGGGACGAAAATGAGGTTGGTGAGATTTCGGGGTCAGGATTTGCCTTTGGCTATTTTGGTGGGCTGATCTCACTTGCGATCATGCTGGCGCTGTTCGTCGAGCAGGCCAACGGCAAGACCCTGATCGGAATGGATCCGCTGTTTGGGCTGGATGCCTCACTGCAGCAAGGCACACGTTTTGTGGGGCCATTCACGGCGGTTTGGTTCGTTCTGTTCATGATCCCCTATTTCCTGTGGGTCCGTGATGATGCGCCCACCGACAAAAAAGGCAGTGTGGGCGATGCGCTGCGCCTTCTGGCCAATTCGATTTCCAATCTGCGCCACCGGGTCAGCCTGGCCACCTACCTTGGATCATCCATGTTCTACCGTGACGCGTTGAACGGGCTTTACACCTTTGGCGGTGTTTTTGCGCGACTGGTGCTGGAATGGGACCTGATCAAGATCGGTGTCTTTGGTATCGTCAGCGTTCTGGCTGCGGCTGCGTTTTCGTGGATCGGCGGTAAGCTGGACAAGAAATACGGCCCTAAACCAGTGATTTTGGTGGCTATCTGGGTGCTGATCTTTGTTTGCATCACCATCGTGTCGATGGACCGCACACAGATCTTTGGCATGTCTTTACCCGAAGGATCCGGCCTGCCTGATCTGGTGTTCTTTGGCTGTGGGGTTCTGATCGGCGGTATGGGCGGTATTCTGCAATCCGCCAGCCGTTCGATGATGGTGCGACACACCGACCCCAAAGCCCCGGTCGAAAGCTTTGGGCTTTACGGTTTGTCGGGTCGTGCCACAGCCTTTGCCGCCCCCTTGCTGATCGGAATAGCCACAACTGTAACCGGCAGCGCAAGACTGGGGGTGTCACCCATCGTTCTGTTGTTTATTCTGGGCCTAATACTGATGCGCTGGGTGAAACCGGAAGGGGATCAGAGCAGATGATTTTATTACGTTTTTTGACGATACTGGCCGCGATTGTTCTGACGAACACTGCTACGGCGCAGCCTCTGGCAAAGCAGTTGTTCGGGGCGCAGAAAGCAAGTTCGCAGCAAAAATCCGCAGCCTTCGGCAGTTATTCGCGTGGATGCGCTGCAGGGTCGGTGCAATTGCCCGAAACGGGACCGACATGGCAGGCGATGCGGCTGTCACGCAATCGCAATTGGGGGCATCCTGAGGCGATTGATTATGTGCAGGACCTTAGCAAGTTCGCGGCAAAGCAGTCCGGGTGGAACGGGCTATATGTCGGCGATATCAGCCAGCCGCGCGGTGGGCCGATGACATCCGGGCACCGCAGCCATCAGCTGGGTCTGGACATCGATATCTGGATGCTGCCCGGCGACAACATGCGCCTAAGCCGCAAGGCGCGTGAGAATATCTCGTCGATTTCGCTGCGCCGGTCGAATGGCGCGTTTGTCAATGGTAACTGGACGAAACAACACCATGCCGTGCTGCGTCAGGCCGCAAAGGACAAGCGAGTTGCACGAATTTTCGTCTTTCCCGGTGCCAAGGCGGAAATGTGCAAAAACGAGAGGGGCAATCGTGCCTATTTGCGCAAGATCAGGCCCTGGTGGGGACATCATTATCATTTCCATGTCCGTCTGAAATGCCCACGCGGCTCTAAAGGTTGCGTTAATCAGGATCCTCCGCCAAAAGGGGATGGCTGTGCCGAGGCGCAGCAATGGGTGAATAATATCCTTAGCCCACCCCCACCCGACCCAAATGCCCCAGCGCCCAAGAAACGGCGCGAATATCGATTGGCCGATCTACCTCAGCAATGTACACAAGTTCTGCAATCCAACTGATCGTCGCGGTATTACTGGCCGGGGCGGCTTGGGCAGTTGATCTCAAGACACCCAACCACCTTGGCAGTTTTACATGGCGTCACACGGCCGAGTGGTTTGGCGGGATTTCTGCCATCCACATCTCGGATGATGGCCGCCATTTGATTGGAATGACCGATCGTTCGACACTGATTGCCGCACAGGTCGAGCGTAATGACGACGAAATTACCGACATTCAGATCACTGAAAATTGGCCTCTCATTTCCAGCAGAGGACGCCCTCTGACTGGTAGGGTCGGGGATTCCGAAGGCATAGCCATTGCCCCTGATGGCGCCCTGTTCGTCTCGTTCGAAGGTATCCACCGCGTGGTGTATTACCCCGCGCCAGGGAACAAAGCGCAGGTTCTGCCGCGGCCCAAGGCGTTCGACGGCTTTGAGGTCAACGGCTCGCTTGAGGCGTTGGCCATTGATCAGCGCGGCCACATTTTCACAATGCCCGAGGAAAACCGAACAGCGAAGGGTGATATTCCTGTCTATCGGTGGGACGGTCAGTCGTGGTCGACGCCTTTCGTTTTGCCGCAACGGGGGGACTTTCTGCCAGTTGCAGCAGATTTCGGACCGGATGGCAGGCTTTACGTTTTGGAACGGGATGTCGGTTGGATCGGGTTCCGTTCGCGTCTGCGGCGATGGGAGTTGAACGGTGACACACCAAGCGCCGAAGAGGTTCTGTTCCAAACTGGGACCGGTGCACATGACAACCTCGAGGGTTTGTCTGTCTGGCGCGACGACGAGGGCCGCTTGCGGGCCACTATGGTGTCAGATGATAATTTTCTGGCGCTTCAGCGTACTGAACTGGTCGAGTATGCTCTGCCCGATTGACACGTCCAAAGCAAAGGTCTAGAAGCGCGGCTTGCCTTGGGACGGTCCCTTGGCCAAGTCGCCGCTACCTTGTCAAAACGGGCATCTGAAAATGCAACGCGCTTATATTCCCGGCATTATTGCCATGGCTACCATTGTTGTGGCCTCGAACATTCTGGTCCAGTTTCTTCTGCTGGACGGCCTCCTGACCTGGGGTGCCTTTACGTTCCCTGTGGCCTTTCTGGTCACGGATATCATGAACCGTGTCTACGGCGTGCAGGCTGCCCGCAGGGTGGTATTCGCCGGTTTCGTCACCGGTATCATCTGCTCGCTGATCGGCACGCAGATCATTCTGCAGGGTGACGGGTTCACCTATACCGCCGTACCGTTGCGGGTCGCGGTTGCGTCGGGCACCGGGTTCCTGATCGCCCAGCTGACTGATGTTGCGGTGTTCAACAGACTGCGCGGCGGTCGCTGGTGGCGTGCGCCGCTGGCCTCGACGCTGGTTGGGTCAGCGCTGGATACGGCGCTGTTCTTCACCATCGCCTTCTCGGCCTCAGTCACAATCTTTGGTGCCGACGCTGACGCGGCAATCAGCTGGGCATGGGAACCCGTTCCCTTCATGCTGACCGGCCCGATGGCACCCCTCTGGGTATCGTTGGCCTTTGCGGATTGGCTAGTAAAACTGTCGCTGGCGATGATCGCGCTGATCCCGTTCAAAGTGATCGTCGCGCGGTTGACCGCTCAGCCGGCGTAAAAAAACGTTTTGAGTTTCGTGCAACTCGTGGCACGATTCCAGTAACCGAAACAGTTTGAAAGGAGGTGATCCAATGTCGAGAAAGGGATTGGAGAGAGGTGTTGGAACAACCGGGGGGATCGCCTGTTAAGGCAGCCCTTGGCGGAGCGCTCGCTCCGGCTGGTCGATTGATCTAACCGACCCAACCTCCTGAGCTTTCGAAGGGCCGTCCCATGCGGGGCGGCCCTTTTTGTTTTCGGATCAGGCCTGTAAGGTCAGCCTCATGTTGCGCATCACCGACGATATCACCCTGCAAGACTGGGAAATGACCGAGAGCTTTGTTCGCTCATCCGGTCCCGGCGGGCAGAACGTCAACAAGGTGTCCACCGCTGTCGAATTGCGGTTCGAGGCGGCGCGCTCACCTTCTTTGCCTGATCCCGTCAAATCGCGGCTCAAGCGACTGGTGGGGCGACGCTGGACCAAAGAGGGCGCGATCATCATTCAATGCGACGAAACCCGCAGTCAGGCGCGCAACCGCGAAATAGCGCGCAACCGGTTGGCCGAGTTGATCACCCGCGCTATGGTTAAACCCAAGCGCCGTATCGCCACCAAACCCACCTACGGTTCGGTCAAGCGACGTCTGGCTTCCAAAAAGGCACGCTCAGACGTCAAAGCCTTGCGCGGTAAAATACCCGAAGATTGATCTGGTATCTTTGCGGCGCATCGCTACTCTGATTTTGCGCAGCTGCAAAAGGACAAGATCATGAGGTTAGAGGGAAAAACCGCAATCGTGACCGGTAGCGCATCAGGCTTTGGTGCCGGGATCGCGCGGAAATTCCTGTCTGAAGGTGCCCGCGTCATGATCGCCGATATCAACGGTGATGCGGCCGAGGTTCAGGCGAATCAATTGGGCCCGAACGCCTTTGCACATCAAGTCGATCTGGCCAACGGCGCATCGGTTGAGGCGATGGCAGACGCAGCCTTTGATCGACTGGGGCATCTCGATATCCTAGTCAACAACGCCGGCGTCACCCACCTTCCCACCCCGCTGGAGGATGTGAGCGAAGAGGATTTCGACCGCGTTTTCAACGTGAACATGAAATCTGTCTATCTGACGGCGCGCGCACTTGTACCGCATATGAAATCGCGTGGTACCGGTGCGATCCTGAACGTGGCCTCGACGGCTGGCCTGTCGCCGCGTCCGAATCTCAACTGGTACAACGCCTCCAAGGGGTGGATGATCACCGCGACCAAGACTATGGCGGTCGAACTGGCCCCATCGGGTGTCCGGGTAAACGCCATCTGCCCGGTTGCAGGGGAAACGCCCTTGCTCAAGTCTTTCATGGGCGAGGATACGCCCGAGGTTCGCGCCAAGTTCCTATCGACCATCCCGTTGGGTCGTTTCTCGACACCCGAGGATATGGCCAACGCCGCCTGTTTCTTATGTTCCGACGAGGCCAGCATGATCACCGGCACAGCTTTGGAGGTCGACGGTGGCCGTTGCATCTGATCCGCTCTTCATCTGGCAAGAAATATCCCCGCCGGAGGCAGCGCGCCTGCGCGCTCTTCTGCTCCAGCATCTGAAGACGCAATGACCTCCGGACCCCGAAACCTGATCACCGATGTTCCCGGTCTTTTGGTTGGAAACGCTCAGGATGACGCGCTCAAATCCGGCGCAACCGTTCTGACGGCACCCAATCCCTTTACGGCGTCCGTTCACGTGATGGGCGGTGCACCGGGCACGCGGGAAACCGACTTGCTGGCACCTGACAAATCTGTGTCGCGCGTGGATGCCATCGCTCTGTCCGGTGGCTCGGCCTTTGGCCTGGACGCCTGTTCCGGGGTAGCTGACGCGCTTAGGGCGCAACACCGCGGGTTTGAGGTTGGCAATGTCGTCGTCCCCATCGTTCCGGGTGCAATCCTGTTTGACCTGCTTAATGGTGGCGACAAAGCCTGGGCCGAGAACCCCTATCGCGCGCTGGGGCGTCACGCATTCGAGGGAGCGTCCGATCAGTTCGATCTGGGTACTGCAGGCGCAGGGACTGGTGCCTTGGCTGCCATGCAAAAGGGTGGGCTCGGATCTGCCTCGTTTGTGATGGAAAACGGGGTCACGGTTGGCGCATTGGTTGCTGCCAATCCGCTCGGCAGTGTCACCACGCCGGGTGACCGCCATTTCTGGACCGCTCCGTTTGAAATCGGCGACGAATTCGGAGGATTAGGGCCTGATTCCAACACGGGTCTTGGTCGTGTCTTGACCAGTCGCAAGGCCAAAGCAATGCGACCCGCCCAGCCGGACAAGGCCAACACCACCATCGCAATTGTTGCCACTGACGCGGCGCTGTCCAAGCCGCAATGCCATAGGTTGGCGGTGGCTGCCCATGACGGGATCGCGCGGGCGATTGTTCCCGCACACACACCAGGCGATGGCGATCTGGTGTTCGGCGTCAGCACAGGCAATCACGACCTTCCAGAGGCTGAACTGGGGCTTCTTGGCCATGTGGCTTCGATCTGTCTGTCGCGGGCCATCGCGCGGGCCGTATTTCTTGCCTCGCCGGCGGCGGGTGATCTTTTACCCTGTTGGTCCGGCTTACATGACTTAAGTTAAGGACGGCCTATATGCCGCAGTGGCACAGTGCCCTCGCGCGGCAATCTGCGCGTTGACTCTTTTTTGCGCCGACGGTCCATTCGGTGCAGCCAATTCGTATCGGAGCAAAAGCTATGAATCGCATTCTCGCGACCGCAATCGTCGGCCTTCTGGCCCTTCCCGCATATGCCGAAGGTGACGCCGAAGCTGGAAAGAAGACTTTTAACAAGTGCAAATCCTGTCACCAGATTGCCGATCCTGAGGGTGAAGTCATCGTAAAGGGCGGTAAAACCGGTCCGAACCTGTATGGGATTGCAGGCCGGACCGCAGGCACCGTTGAAGACTTCAAATATGGTGACAGCATCGTTGCCGCTGGTGAAAACGGTCTGGTCTGGGACGAAACGACATTCGTCGAATATGCAAAGGACCCCAAGGCGTTTCTGAAAGATTATCTGGGTGAAACTTCGGCCAAATCCAAGATGACCTTCAAGCTGAAGAAGGGTGCCGAGGATGTTTACGCTTATATCGTAAGTGTTTCTGGCGAATAAAACCGCAGACCAAACACCGTTTGAGGTTACAAAAGGCCGCAGCCCCTGCGGCCTTTCGTGCGCTTGATAACCGCGTTGAACAGCGCCAATTTGAAAGTGCGCGGTATTTCATGCATTGCACGCATAAATTCGCAGAGCCAAGCCGACCCGGTGGCAGCCAATTTCGAATTTCCGGCCCTTCGGGTGGATCGGCAGCAGGAGACGACAGATGGGAATCATGATCCCGGCCTGGGTTGATGGCGAGTTGACCCCAGTGGACAAGCTTGAGGCGCATGAAAAAGGCCTGCGGCACAAGGCGGTGTCTGTCTTTGTCGTGCGCGGGACCGAAATTTTGATGCAGCGTCGGGCTTTGGGCAAATATCATACCCCTGGCCTTTGGGCGAATACCTGCTGCACCCACCCCGACTGGGGTGAGACACCGTCTGTCTGCGCCGTGCGCCGGCTGCGTGAGGAATTGGGAATTACCGGGCTTTACCCGGAATACCGTCACCGGCTGGAGTATCACGCCGATGTCGGCAACAACATGATCGAGCACGAAGTGGTCGACATCTTTCTGGCCCATGTGCGCGGCCCGCTGAAGATTGAGCCCAACCCGGAAGAGGTCATGGAAATTCGCTGGGTCGATTACCACGATCTTCTGGCCGAAGTGCAGCGCTATCCCGAGCGATTTACACCGTGGCTCAAGATCTATTTGCACAATCACGCCGACACTATTTTCGGACCTGATCTGATTATCTCGGCCACCTCCTGACGGCTACGCCTTGCAAGGGCCGCCCAAGCCGCATAGATCAACGCGTCATGGCTAAGCAAAAGACAGACCCGAATTACAAAGTCATCGCCGAAAATCGGCGCGCACGCTTCGATTACGCAATCGAGGACGATCTTGAGTGCGGCATCATGCTGGAAGGGTCCGAGGTCAAATCCCTGCGTGTAGGTGGGACGAACATCGCCGAAAGCTATGCCTCAGTCGATCATGGCGAGCTGTGGCTGGTCAACAGCTATATCGCCCCTTACGAGCAGGCTAAATCGTTCAAGCACGAGGAACGCCGCCGGCGCAAACTGCTGGTGTCACGTAAGGAATTGTCGAACCTGTGGAACGCGACCCAGCGCAAAGGCATGACACTGGTGCCGCTGGTTCTGTATTTTAACCACAAGGGCAAGGCCAAGATCAAAATCGGTATCGCCAAGGGTAAGAAAAACCACGACAAGCGCGAAACCCAGGCCAAGCGTGACTGGTCACGACAAAAGCAGCGGTTGATGAAGGATCATAGCTGATCCTTCATACCTCTCAGAACGCCATCGCAGCTGATACCGCACGTTTCCAGCGGTCATAGGCGGCATCGCGCTCTTTGGCAGAGAGGTTCGGTTCGAACCGGCGATCCAGCGCCCAGGTTTCCGCAAATCCCTGTTGATCCGGATAAACGCCTGCGCGCATACCGGCCAGCCAGGCCGCGCCCAATGCGGTAGTTTCCTGCATTACCGGCCGGTCAACCTCGGCGCCCAGGTAATCCGACAATCCCTGCATCGCCCAGTTCGACGCGCTGGCGCCACCGTCGACACGCAGGATAACGTCGGTATCTGCACCCCAGTCGCCCTGCATGGCGTGCCACAGATCGCGTGTCTGATATGCGATGCTTTCCAGCGTGGCCTTGGCAAATTCGGCACGGCCTGAATTCCGGGTCAGACCGAACACGGCGCCACGGCAATCGGGTTTCCAATAGGGCGCGCCGAGGCCGGTAAAGGCGGGCACCAGCACGACATGCTGGTTCGGGTCTGCCTTTTGAGCCATCTCGCCGCTTTCTGGCGCGGATTCGATGATCTGCAATGCATCGCGCAGCCATTGCACGGCAGCCCCGGCCACAAAGATTGACCCTTCCAGCGCATAGGTCCGTTTGCCGTCCAATTGATAGGCGATGGTGGTCAACAGGCGGTTCTTCGACTCGACCGGCTTATCCCCTGTGTTCAGAAGAGCAAAACAACCGGTGCCATAAGTGGATTTCATCATGCCCGGCTGGAAACAGGCCTGCCCGATTGTGGCGGCCTGTTGATCACCGGCAACACCTAGAATCGGGATATTTCCTCCGAATAGGGTCGTATTTCCAAAATCCGAGGCACAATCTCGCACCTCGGGTAACATGTTCATCGGGACGTCCAGCAGATCACAAATCTCGGCGCTCCACTCGCCCTTGTGAATGTCGAACAGAAGCGTGCGCGCCGCGTTTGTGGCGTCTGTCGCGTGGCTGCGCCCTTCTGTCAGGCGCCAGATCAGAAAGCTGTCGATGGTGCCGAACATCAGCTCTCCGGCCTCGGCCCGGTCCCGCGCACCCGGCACGGTGTCCAGCAACCATTTAACTTTGGTGCCCGAGAAATAGGGGTCCAGCAGCAGCCCAGTCTGGGCGGTCACGTCATCCTCGCACCCGGCCTGCTTGTAGCGCGCGCAGATCTCGGCGGTACGGCGGTCCTGCCAGACGATCGCGTTGTGGATTGGTGCGCCAGTAGCGCGGTCCCAAACTACTGTTGTTTCGCGCTGGTTGGTGATGCCGATGCCCGCGATCTGATCAGAGGTTACCCCGACGCTATCCATAACTTCGCGGCAAACGCGCAGAACACTGTTCCAGATTTCCTCGGCGTCGTGTTCGACCCAGCCTTCCTGCGGGAAGTATTGAGTGAATTCGTGCTGCGCGGTGCCTGCGCGCTGCATCTCTGCGTCGAACAGAATTGCCCGCGATGATGTGGTGCCCTGATCAATGGCAAGAATGTAGGTCACGCCTGCGCCCCCCGTCGTTTGGTTTTGCGGGACTTTAGCGCAAACAATGACGAACGTGCCAGTGTGTTCAGACAGGAATATTGTCGATCAGCCGCACACCATCAGCCCAAGCTGCTGCGAACAGGCGGGCAGGGCGGTTTGCGTGGGTTATTGGGTCCAGAGTTTCGGCACACCGCAGTTGTATATATTCCACCTGCGTGAAGCCCGCGGCCAGCAAATCGATCTCGGCCTGTGCAGACAAAGGATCAAACGGCGCGCCGTCTTTCAGGGCGGCCGCCAATTCCCGCATGATCCGGTTTTTGTGGGCGGCAATATCCAGCCCTTCGGACGACAGTCGCAGATTGCGCGATGACATGGCCAGACCCGAGGGCTCGCGCACTGTGGGGCATCCAACAACCTCGGTCGGAATGTCGAGATCACGCGCCATTCGGGTCACGATCATCAGCTGTTGATAGTCTTTTTCCCCAAAATAGGCTCTATCCGCCTGCGTTTGCAGGAACAGTTTGGCCACAACTGTGGCAACGCCGTCGAAATGTCCGGGACGGAATTCACCTTCCATCACATCGGTCAGGCCCGCGACGGATACGGTGGTGGCAAACCCCTGCGGGTAAATTTCCTCAGGCTCCGGAACATAGATCGCATCAACGCCGTAGGGGGCCAGTTTCTGCGCATCCTCGTTCTCGGTGCGCGGGTACTTTGCCAGATCCTCGGGGTTGTTGAACTGTTTGGGGTTCACAAAGATCGTGACGATCACCCGGTCACAACCTGCCTTTGCGGCCTCGACCAGCGACAGATGCCCCTGATGCAGCGCGCCCATGGTCGGAACCACGCCGATCTCTTCACCCTTCCGCGTCCATTCCGAGGTCAAGGCACGCAGGTCGGCCAGACGGCGAAAAATTGGGGCGGTCATGTCTTTGGTCCTTTGGTCGGGGCCTGATCGGAAAAGACGTGTTCGTCCGCTGGAAAGGTTCGTGCGCGCACCTCGGCAGCATATTCGGCAATGGCGGCTTCGGCCAATGGGCCAAGCTCAGCATAGCGTTTGACGAATTTCGGTTTGAAGGCGGTGAAAAAGCCAACCATGTCGTCGACAACCAGAATCTGACCGTCGCACCCCGCCGAGGCTCCGATTCCGATTGTCGGAATCTCGATTTCACCGGTGATCTGGTCGGCCAGTTTCTGCGGCACTTTTTCAAGAACGACCGAGAACGCGCCCGCCTCGGCCACAGCGCGGGCATCTTCCAGTACAGCCTCGGCCTGTTCGTCCCGACCTTGAACCTTGTAGCCGCCAAGTGTGTTGATCGACTGCGGGGTCAGGCCGATATGCGCCATCACCGGAATCCCGCGCTTGACCAGAAAGCGGATGGTCTCGGCCATCTCGACGCCGCCTTCCAACTTAACTGCGCCCGCGCTGGTTTCGGACATCAGCCGGGCGGCGTTGCGGAATGCCTCGGCAGGTGAGTGCTCGTAACTGGCAAAAGGCATGTCGATGACCATCATCGCACTTTCCAGACCGCGCGCGACGGCCTGACCATGCATCACCATCATCTCCATCGTCACACCCAGTGTCGATTCCAGCCCGTGCAACACCATGCCGACGCTGTCGCCCACCAAAACGAAATCACAATGATCATCCATCAACCGCGCCATCGGCGTGGTGTAGGCTGTCAGGCTGACCAGCGGCTCGCCGCCTTTGCGGGCGCGGATATCCTGTGCATTCGGGGCTTTTTTACGGGCGGTGGCGCTCATTGTCGCTCCTCCGGTTGTCATGTTGCAGCGCGGCATAACAGATGGGAGCGGGCTATAGAAACCCCGGTTGCGCGAACATTTCCTTGAATGACCTAAGGTTTAAAGGGAAGTTGGGTGCAGTACGGCTCAAAAAAACGCAGGTTTCCATTTTCAGTGGGGAGTAATTTACATGACAAAGCAGACATTTCGGTCCTTTGCTTCGGTGCTGGCGGTTAGCGCCAGCCTGTTTGGTACACAGGTATTCGCTAAATCCGACATTACCATAGCGTTGCAACTAGAGCCGCCGCATCTGGACCCGACCAGTGCCGCAGCGCAGGCCATCGATTCGGTGGTTTACACCAATATCTTCGAAGGCCTGACCCGGTTTATGGGTGACGGATCGGTGGTTCCTGGTCTGGCTGAAAGTTGGGAAATCTCGGAAGATGGAAAGGTCTATACCTTCAAACTGCACGATGGGGTTACCTTCCACGACGGCACCACGATGGATGCCGAGGACGTCAAGTTCAGCCTGGACCGCGCCCGATCCGAGGATAGCGCAAATGCGCAAAAGGCCCTGTTTGCCGGGATTGAAAACATCGAGGTGGTCGACCCGCTGACCGTCAAGGTGACCCTGTCTGAGCCAAACGGGAACTTCCTGTTCAACCTGGCCTGGGGTGATGCGGTTATTGTCGCGCCCGATAGTATCGAGGGCATCAAGACCAACCCCGTCGGAACCGGCGCATTTACCTTTGGTGAATGGGTGCAGGGCGACAGTATCACCCTGAACCGCAACCCGGATTATTGGGGCGATCAGCCTGCGTTAGAGACTGCTACGTTCAAATTCATCTCGGACCCGACGGCGGCTTTTGCGGCCATGATGGCCGAAGATATCGACGTGTTCGACAATTTCCCCGCGCCAGAGAACCTGCCGCAATTTGAGGCTGATCCGCGCTTTCAGGTGCTCGTCGGCTCGACTGAAGGGGAAACCATTCTGTCCACCAACAACAAGATGCCACCCTTCGATGATATCCAAGTGCGTCAGGCATTGGCCCATGCGATTGACCGTCAGGCGATCATCGATGGAGCGATGTTTGGCTACGGCACGCCCATCGGCACCCATTTCGCGCCGCACAATCCGGCCTATGTCGATCTGACCGGGGACTCGGCCTACGACCCCAAGAAGGCCGCCAAGATGTTGGCCGATGCTGGATATGCGGAAGGGTTTGAAACGACGCTGCATTTGCCACCCCCATCCTATGCCCGCCGCGGGGGTGAGATTGTGGCCGCCCAACTGGCCGAGGTCGGGATCACGGCCAATATCATCAACGTTGAATGGGCTCAGTGGCTGGAATCGGTGTTCAAAGGCAAGGATTTCGGCCTGACCATCGTCAGTCATACCGAGCCTATGGATATCGGGATCTATGCGCGTCCTGACTATTACTTCCAGTATGACAGTACGGATTTCCAGGCGCTGATGGACACGTTGAATTCGACGACAGACCCAGAAGAACGCACCCGTCTGCTGGGTGAGGCACAGCGCCTGATCGCAGACGACTACGTCAACGGGTACCTGTTTCAACTGGCCAAGCTGGGCGTGGCCAAGGCTGGAGTTCAGGGCCTGTGGGAAAACGCGCCTACGGCCGCAATCGATCTGACGCAGATCAGCTGGTCCGAGTGACTCAAGGCAGGGGCCGCTGGTTTACGGCCCTTGCATTTAATGTTGTCGAGTGAGCCAAGGATGATTTTGTTTCGTGTCCTGTTTCTGGTTTTTGTGACCGTTGCCCTGGCGGCAACGTCTGTGGAACCGGTTGTGGCGCAGAACATTCTGGACAGTCGGTTGGACACGCCCATCGGGACGCCAGAGAACCCGCTGGATGTTGGTATCGGTATTCGAATAGATCAGATCACCAGCGTTGACCAGAAGGCCGAAAACTACGGTGCCGTGGTTGTGCTGCGTGTTGAGTGGACCGACCCTGCGTTGGCTTTTGACCGGCAAGAGCTGGGGCGCGATTTCCGGGTTTTCAACCCCCCGGCGCTGGCCGATCATGCCGCTGAGATCGGGACGGTGGTACCAGCATTCGTCATTCACAACCAACAATCCAACAAGTGGATTCACGAAGCCGCCGCCTCTCTGCGATATGACGGGCGGGTGTTGTATGTCGAGAAATCCTCGCTGACATTACAGGCCCCACATTTCGATTTTCGGAAATACCCTTTCGACACACAGGAGTTTCATTTCGAGGTCGTTTCGATCTTTCCATCCCAATATGTGTCCTATCATCCGATGAACGAGTTCTCGGGCCTTGGTGACCTGCTGGGCGAAGAAGAGTGGATTCTGGACAATGCACGGCTTGAAACCTCTCAGGTCACGGGCCTTTCCGGTCAGGACAGCGATCAGGTTGCGCTGATCTTCGAAGGCCACCGGCATCTGACCTACTATGTCATTCGGGTGTTTCTGCCAATGCTGGTGCTGATCTCGGTTGGCTGGGCACTGTTCTTTCTGGATGAATACCGCAGACGGATCGAAATTGCCGGCGGAAACTTGCTGGTATTTGTGGCTTTCAACTGGGCGATTTCTGCTGATCTGCCAAAGCTTGGATACCTGACATTTCTGGATTTCGTTCTGCAATGCATGTTCCTGATGACCGGCGCATTGATTGTGTTCAATGTCGCCTTGCGCAGGCTCAAAGTCTCGGGTCGCGAATCCGGGGCGCGCAAGCTGGATAACTACGCCATCAAGTGGATTTACCCGCTGGGTTACGCCGCAATCGTTGGCTATGCGGTTTTTGCCTATCTTCTGGTTCCATAGGTGCTGGACCCGCAGGGCGCACACCCCTAACGTGGCCTCGATGCTTCGCTATGCCCTCAAACGACTGATATCGCTGGTAATCAGCCTCGCCGTCGCCTCGGTGGTCATATTTGCCGTGATTGAGGTGGCACCCGGCGATCCGGCATCATTCATGCTGGGCGTCAATGCGCAAGAGGATACGCTGGCAGCCCTGCGGGCCGAGTTGGGTTTGGATGTCTCCAAGGTGCAGCGGTATTTCAATTGGGTTGGCGGGATGATGGTGGGGGATTTCGGAACCTCTTACACCTATCGCACGCCAGTATCGCAGATGATCGCGGATCGGCTGTGGGTTTCGCTGCCACTGGCGCTGTATGCGCTGACCCTGTCCACCGCGATTGCGTTTCCGATTGGCATCTACGCCGCCGCGCGCCGGGGCAAACCGGGCGATCTGACGGTGATGGGGGCAACGCAACTTGGCATTGCAGTACCGAATTTCTGGTTCGCCATGATGCTGGTTCTGGTCTTCGCCATCAACCTGCGCTGGTTCAATGCCGGAGGGTTCGCAGGCTGGGCTATGGGGTTCTGGACCGGAATGCATTCCCTGACACTGCCGGCCATCGCGCTGGCCCTGCCGCAGGCGGCCATTCTGGCGCGGGTCATGCGATCGTCTTTGTTGGACATATTGGGCGAAGACTTCATGCGCACCGCACGTGCCAAGGGGTTGTCGCGGCGACAGGCCCTGTGGCGGCACGGGGTGCGCAACGCGCTGATCCCTGTTCTGACCATCATCGGGTTGCAGTTTTCCTTCCTACTGGCGGGATCTATTATTATCGAACAGGTCTTTTATCTGCCCGGTCTTGGGCGATTGGTGTTTCAGGCAATCTCGGCCCGCGATCTGATTGTGGTGGAATCCGTGGTAATGCTGCTGGTCTTTGCTGTCATCACCGTGAACTTTCTGGTCGATCTGGCCTATGCAGCCGTTGATCCAAGGTTAAGGAGCCTGACATGAGCCGGAGCCTGATACTTGGGGCTTGTCTGTCCTCGCTGGTGCTGTTGGCGGCGGCGGTTTCATTTGTCTGGACGCCCTATGACTACACTGCGCTGAACATCCCCGACAAACTGCAGCCTCCCAACGCGCAGCATTGGTTTGGCACGGATCATTTCGGACGCGACATGTTCTCGATGATCATGGTCGGTGCCCGTACCTCGATTGCCGTGGCTTTGGTGGCGGTGGGGATTGGCATGGCGCTGGGCGTGCCTTTGGGCCTGACAGCGGCGGCGCGCAAAGGGTCGTGGCTGGACGAGCTGATCATGCGCGGAAATGATCTGGTCTTTGCCTTCCCTTCGCTGGTCATTGCCATACTGATCACTGCCGTTTTCGGTGCTGGCGCGATAAATGCGATCATCGCCATCGGCATTTTCAATATCCCGGTTTTTGCACGCATCACTCGCGGCGCAGCGCTATCTTTATGGGAGCGGGAGTTCATCCTGGCCGCGCGCGTTTCGGGCAAGGGCGCTGCCCGCGTTTCCGCGGAACATATCCTGCCTAACGTCGCCAACCTTCTGATCGTTCAGGGCACCATCCAGTTCTCTCTGGGCATTCTGGCTGAGGCTGGCCTGTCTTATGTCGGCCTGGGCGCGCAACCGCCCACGCCAAGTTGGGGCCGGATGCTGGCTGATGCGCAGACAATGGTCAGTTTTGCCCCGCATTTGGCTCTAATTCCGGGTCTGGCGATCATTGTCACGGTGCTTGGGTTGAACCTGCTGGGAGATGGGTTGCGCGATTGGCTGGACCCCCGGATCAGGGTGGCGCGCGCATGAGTTTGCTTGAGATCGAAAACCTGACGCTGTCCATTCACGGCACGAACATCCTGAAACAGGTCAATCTGTCCATTGCGCCTGGTCAGATCGTGGCCGTGACCGGGGAAAGCGGATCGGGCAAATCGATGACCGCGCTTGCGGTGATGCAGCTTTTGCCGGACGGGGCCAAGACAGCAGGCTCCATCCGGCTGAACGGCTCAGATCTGCTGGACTGCAACGAAAACGATATGTGTGCCTTGCGCGGTGCTGCGATCGGTATGGTGTTCCAAGAACCAATGACCGCACTGAACCCGGTCAAAACCATCGGCGATCAGGTGATGGAGACCATCCTGATCCACAAGGCCATGCCGCCCAGACAGGCGCGAGACCGGGCGGAGGAAGTTCTGACCCGTGTTGGCCTGCCGCCGGATCGCTTCCCGCTGTCCCGCTTTCCGCACGAACTGTCCGGGGGGCAGCGTCAGCGTGTCGTGATTGCGATGGCGATTGCGCTGCGCCCTAAACTGTTGATTGCGGATGAGCCGACCACAGCGCTAGATGTGACAACGCAGGCGCAAATCCTTGAGCTTCTAAAAGGGCTGGTGTCGGAATACGACATGGGGCTGTTGATGATCACCCATGATCTTGCCGTGGTTGCGGATATGGCCGACCAAATTGTTGTCATGCGCCATGGCGAAGTCGTCGAATCCGGGGCCACTGACTACCTGCTACACCACATGCAACATCCATATACCCGTATGCTGTTCAAGGCTTCGGGGCATCAGGTATCCCTGCCCGAACCTGCGCATTCCCGTCCCTTGCTCGAGGTAGAAAAAGTCATTCGCGACTATCGTCTGCCTCGCAAGGGGCTGTTTGATACACCGGGGCACCACAGGGCAGTGGACCAAGTCAGCTTTACGCTCAATAGCGGAGAACGTCTGGGTCTAGTTGGGGAGTCGGGTTGTGGAAAATCGACCCTAACAAAAGCCATTTTGGGTCTGGAAGAAGTTCAGGGTGGTGACATTCGTCTGGATGGCCAGCCTGTCTTTTCGGGTCACAAACCCAACCTCGCCGTGCGGCGCAAGATGCAGGTGGTCTTTCAGGACCCCTATGGTAGCTTCAATCCACGTCACCGCGTGGCCCGGCTGATCACTGAACCGTTCCATCTGCTCGATGCTCCTGTAATGGGGTCCGAGAGGCAGGACCGGATCGCTGAAATGTTGACAGCGGTGGGTCTCAGCCCGGATGACGCTGGTAAGTATATTCATGAATTCTCGGGCGGTCAGAGACAGCGCATCGCCATCGCCCGTGCCTTGATCATCCGGCCCGAACTGATCTTGTTTGATGAGGCTGTTTCGGCCCTTGATGTGTCGGTCCGGGCGCAGATTCTCGACCTGTTGGCCGAACTATGTGAGGCCTATGATCTGACTTATCTATTCATCAGCCATGATCTGAGCGTCGTGCGCACCATCACTGACCGCGTTATGGTGATGCGGGCCGGAAAGATCGTCGAAGAAGGCGATACCGAAAGTGTCTTCTCTGACCCACAACACCAATACACAAAAGACCTGATTAATGCCGCGCCAGTGCTGCCAGGCATTGGTCGGGATGTGGCGTGAACCACATATTAGAGCCGAATATAGGAGTATCTCATGCCCAGCCCCCTTTGGTTTGATCCGAGCCTGTGTCTGATCGGCGGCAATTGGGTACCGCCAATCTCCGAACAAACATGGCCTTTGATCAATCCTTCTGACGGCTCAGAGATCTGCCAGATCGCAAGGGGTGGCGCGCATGATGTTGATGCTGCGGTCAAGGCGGCTCAGACTGCGATTGACGGGGATTGGGGACGAAAGACTGCGCTGGAGCGGGGCCGTATCCTTACGCGTATGGGAAGGATGGTTTTGGAGCGTGTCGAGGACCTGGCCACGCTAGAGGCCATGGATGTCGGCAAGCCCCTGACGCAGGCACGCGCAGATGCGGTTGCGTTGGCACGGTATTGCGAATTCTATGGTGGGGCCGCGGACAAGGTCATGGGCGAGACCATTCCGTATCTGGATGGCTACACCGTCTATACTTTACGGGAACCGCACGGCGTGACGGGGCATATCGTGCCGTGGAACTATCCGATGCAGATCATCGGGCGGTCGGTTGGGGCTGCGCTGGCGATGGGAAATGCCTGCGTTCTGAAACCTGCGGAAGAAGCTTGCCTGACCGCGCTGGCCTTTGCCCATCTGGCGCAAGAGGCCGGTTTAACTGCCGGTGCCCTGAACGTCGTACCCGGGTTGGGGGCCGAAGCGGGGGCTGCCCTGTCGGGCCATTCAGGCGTGCACCATGTCTCGTTTACCGGGTCAGTCGCTACTGGGGCGCTGGTGCAGCAGGCAGCGGGGCAAAATGTGGTGCCCGTGACGCTGGAGCTTGGGGGGAAGTCACCTCAACTGGTGTTTGACGATGCCGATCTGGACGCGGCCCTGCCCTTTCTGGTGAATGCGGGCATTCAGAATGCCGGACAAACCTGCTCGGCCTCGTCACGCATTTTGGTGCAGCGCGGGGTTTATGATCAGGTCAAGCATCGTATGGCAGCGGCCTATGCAGATTTGACCGTTGGCCCTGCGCGGGACGATCTGCGCGTCGGCCCGCTGATATCGGCCCGTCAAAAGGACATCGTTTCGGACTTTCTGGCCAGGGGCGCAGACCTGACCGTCGCAGGGCAAGGACAGATCGTAGACGGTGCACCGTCCGAGGGGGCCTATGTTGTGCCGACCCTTTTTGCGGACGTTCCGCCGGATCACAGTCTGGCCAAGGATGAGATCTTCGGTCCCGTGCAGGTGCTGATCCCATTAGATTCCGAAGAAGACGCGGTGAAGATTGCAAACGGCACCGATTACGGGTTGGTCGCCAGCATCTGGACCCGCGACGGCGCACGGCAGATGCGGCTGGCAAAGCAATTGCGCTCGGGCCAGGTGTTCATCAACAACTACGGCGCGGGTGGCGGCGTAGAGTTGCCCTTTGGTGGTGTCGGAAAATCCGGACACGGCCGCGAGAAAGGGTTCGAGGCCCTATATGGCTTTTCACAATTGAAAACGGTCGCGGCGTACCATGGTTAGAGCCTAAACAATCACCTCGATCGCCTCTTGCGCCCCTACACCGAACACTCGTTTGTAGCGTTCGATCTGATCCTTCGGTCCCATCGCCTTTTCCGGGTTGTCCGACAGTTTCACGGTCGGCTGGCCATTGGCGGACACAGCCTTGCAGACCAGCGAGAACGGCGCCAACGCGTCGTTTGGAACGAGGCCGCGGAAGTCGTTGGTCAGCAATGTGCCCCAACCAAACGAGATTTTGGTCCTGTCGGAAAACTGAGTGTGCAGTTCCCGAATTTTGTCGACATCCAGACCATCCGAGAAAATCACACGCTTTTCCAGGGGGTCTTCCCCACGGGATTGCCACCACTTGATCGCGGTTTCTGCGCCTGTTGCGGGATCACCGCTGTCAATGCGAATGCCGGTCCATCCGGCCAGCCAATCGGGTGCGCGATCCAGAAAACCCTGCGTGCCATAGGTGTCCGGCAGAATGATGCGCAGATTGCCGTCATGTTCGTCGTGCCAGTCGCTCAGTACGTCATAAGGCGCTTGCGCCAGTTCGGAATCGTCTTTGGCAAGGGCACTGTAGACCATCGGCAGTTCGTGCGCGTTGGTGCCGATGGCCTCAACTTCGCGCCGCATGGCGATCAGGCAGTTCGATGTGCCAGTGAACGACGGTCCCAGACCTTCGATCATGGCCTGCACGCACCAGTCTTGCCAAAGAAAGCTGTGTCGACGCCGGGTTCCGAAGTCAGCGATTCCAAGCCCGTCAATATCCCGCAGCTTTTCGATCTTCTTCCAAACGCGGGTCATGGCCTGGGCATATAGCACCTGCAGCTCAAACCGCCGCATGTTGTTCAGCACTGCGCGTGAGCGCAGTTCCATCAGAACCGCAAGCGCTGGGATTTCCCACAGCATGACCTCGTGCCATTTGCCTTCAAAGGTCAGCTCGTACTGATCGCCCTTCCGTTCCAGGTGATAGGGCGGCAGGCGCATGTTTTCGAACCATTCCATGAAATCCGAACGGAACATCTGGCGCTTGCCATAGAACGTATTGCCCCGCAGCCACGTGCTTTCTCCCCGACTCAGGCCAAGCGATCGGATATGATCCAATTGCTCGCGCAGCTCGCCTTCATCGATAAGTTTGGCCAAAGGGATGTGATTCGACCGGTTGATCAGGGAAAAAGCCACATCCGTTTGGGGCTTATTTCGAAACACTGACTGGCACATCAGCAGTTTGTAGAAATCCGTGTCGATCAAAGACCGTACAATCGGGTCAATCTTCCATTTATGATTGTACACGCGTGTCGCAATATCGACCATGGGGAACTCCTGCGATTTCCGTTGTTAGATCAATCGGTGCATGGAATGGCAAGAGTCGCTAGAATGATGACAATGACAAGGTCAGGTCACATTGCGAGCATATTGTGTGATCTTTTCACAGTTTAGTGAAAAGAGAGGGATGGTTGAACGAGGTTAATTTGGTGAATGGTTCTCGAGTACGATTTTGACATCGTTGTTAACGAAGAATTGGAAGATGACGCCGGTTCAGAGCGATTGGACATGTCCGTTGCGCGTGCCCGATTCCGTCATGTGAAAACGGCTGACGCGCTTCGGGCGACGTCACCGAAGATTCGCAAGATTTTCCAAAATGCTGGGTTCGATCTGGATTCAACCAACAGCGACATGACGCACGGGTTCTTCGCCGGCGGAGATGTGGCCGAACGCGAACGGATTTTGCGCGCGTTGTTCACTAATATTCGGGCAGCTGGGATCAGCGGCGAATATTGTGGCGAGTTCGACTTTCATCAGTTTCTGGAGGACGTAAAAACTGCGAAGCCACACGTCGATCAACGCCGACAAGTTGCCGATTGGACGCCGAATCCACGCTATAAATCACCTGCGACACCGGAGCGGCGCTCGATCCTCGGACGGATTGGCTTTGCTCTGGGACTGGCGGTGATTTTGTTTGCTATCCTCAGATACCTCGCTGCTGCAGGGGCAACACCTTAGGCGAGCGTCACACCAGCCGCTCGCATCGCCGTTTCTGCGGCCGCCAGCGACCCATCGAGGTCGATCGCCCGGCAGGCATCCATGCGCACGGTAACGTCAAAGCCCAACCGGGCTGCATCAACGGCCGAAAAATGGACGCAGAAATCTGTCGCCAGCCCAACCATAGTCAGTTTGGTGATGCCACGTGATTTCAAGTAACCTTCCAACCCGGTTGGTGTCTTTTGGTCGTTTTCGAAAAACGCAGAATAGCTATCGATGCCGCGCCGAAAACCTTTGCGAATGACAAGGTCGGCATGGGTATTCAGGTCCGGGTGGAATTCCGCACCATCGGTGCCCTGCACACAGTGATCCGGCCACAAGACCTGCGGCCCATAGTGCATGTCGGTCCAGTCCAAAGGGAATTTGCCGTCATGTTCACTGGCAAAGGACGAATGTCCCGCCGGGTGCCAATCCTGCGTCAGGATCACGGCGTCGAACTCTGCCATCATCGCGTTGATTGGGTCCACGATCTCGTGGCCTCCGGGCACCGCCAGCGCACCACCGGGGCAGAAATCGTTCTGAACGTCGATTACAATCAGGGCATGGGCCATCGGGTATCTCCTCGCATTGTTCTATCGGTAGGGGGCAGGGAAGGGGGCGTCAATCCGGTCTCTTGCGACTCTTGTCCAGCAGGTTTAGACCGCGCGCATGTATACGATCGCTGCTCTCTATCACTTCACCCGTTTTTCGGATCACGTGTCCCTGCGCGACCCGCTGCTGGACCTATGCCGCGCGCAATCAGTCAAGGGCACCTTGTTGTTGGCTGCCGAGGGGATCAACGGAACCATCGCCGGCCCGCGTAGTGGGATCGATGCGGTGCTGGCCCACATTAAGGCTCTGCCCGGATGTGCGGATCTTGAGTGGAAAGAGGCCACATCGGATCATCCGCCCTTTGGCAAAATGAAGGTGCGTCTGAAGAAAGAGATCGTGACCATGGGTCAGCCGGACGTCGATCCGCGCGCCCGCGTTGGCAACTATGTCGAACCCGAAGACTGGAATGATCTGATCCGGTCTGACGATGTGGTCGTGATCGACACACGCAACGACTACGAAGTGGCGATTGGTACGTTTGAGGGCGCAGTAGACCCTGAAACAGCCAGTTTCCGTGATTTCCCGGCCTGGTGGGAAGAAAACAAAGACCGCTTTCACAACAAGCGGGTCGCCATGTTCTGCACCGGCGGTATCCGTTGTGAGAAATCGACCAACTACCTTTTGGGGCAAGGGGTCGTGGATGTGTATCACCTGAAAGGCGGCATCCTGCGGTATCTCGAAGAGATGCCCGCCGAGGACAGCAGCTGGCAGGGTGAGTGCTTTGTCTTCGACAATCGCGTCTCGGTTGGGCATGGGCTGGTTGAAGGGCCGCACAACCTGTGCCACGGCTGCCGCAGCCCGATTCTGCCAGAGGATATGAAGCGCGCGGAATACGAGCACGGCGTGTCCTGCCATCGGTGCATCAACGAGACATCAGACGCGGACAAAATGCGGTTCCGCGAACGCCAGAAACAGATCCTGCTGTCACGTCAGCGCGGGCAGGAACACCTAGGCATTGAATGATGGGTGAATGATTAAGGTTGCGGGTACAGGCCGGAACCCTGATGATCGCGGAAAAACCTAGGCCATCGGAAGTTTTATGCACCGCGAACCTACAACACTGGAAGAGTGGAAATCGACGCTTATCGCAGCGGTTGGACTGGTTATTGCCAGTTTTTTCGCATGGTATGGTCTGTCGCGCCTGAGTGAGGCGGCCGCAGGCGAAACCATTGGTACTATTGTGTCGGTCTGCCTGGTGGTTTGGGTCGCATCGCAATCCTGGTACTACATGACACAGGTGAAACTGCCGCATCGACGCTTGTTTCTGATGGGTGTGTCCTTCATTCAGGTCGTGCCGTTCTTGTTCGCGGCGGCATATGGCGCTTTCGGCTACGCCGACAATTGCGTGGTCGGTGCAGATGCTCCAGCCGATTTCCTGTATTTTTCATACGTCACCTTCACCACTGTGGGATATGGCGACATGATCCCAACAGGTTTATGTCGCGGGCTGGCCGTCGCTGAGGCTGTTACCGGCTACATCCTCTTGGGTATGTTTGTTGCTGCTACGGTTGCGCTCTACACCCGCCACCATAAACATTAGACGGTCACTATTTGTTCTGATCAATCCAGCGGGACATCATCTGTTTGTCGCGGAAACACTCGGATGGGATAGGTCTGCGCCTGCTACGGGAAATGCGTTCAGCAAAGGCAACCTGCTTGCCGGATGGATAGTCCGCAAACGGCGATGGATCGGCTGGCTTGTGCGCCGAAATCCAGGCAGACATCGACTTGCGATCCCGTTGTGCCTCGACCGGGATTTCCAAGGCCGACTGCTGGGCAATTGCGTGAGCGTATCGCATTTGCCGGTCTGTGACCGGCAACAGGTGATAGTCGTTTGATGGGCCATCCATGGCCGGGTTGCGGGCGTGGTAAGACATCGGATTGTTCCTCTGACTATGTAGAACATAAATGGAACATTAAGCTTTTTATTCAAGAGGGAGCCGATTCACATCAGCGGGAGTCCGCCGTGAATTGCTTTTATTGACTGGTCAATCAATAAAATATAAATGCGAAAGAAAGGACCTCTGAGAAGGAAATCGGCATGAAGTTTCAGCCCAAAGCGAGCCATTTCATCAACGGCGCATATGTTGAAGATACCAACGGCGCCCCTATCGACGTGATCTACCCGGCCACCGGTGAAATCATCGCCCGGCTGCACTCTGCCACGCCGGATATTGTGAAACAGGCTCTAACAAGTGCCAAAAACGCTCAGGCAGAGTGGGTGGCAATGTCCGGGACCGAGCGTGGTCGCATCCTGAGACGGGCATCTGACATCATGCGTGACCGCAATCGCGCGCTTTCGATCCTCGAAACCCACGACACCGGTAAACCCTTGCAGGAAACCCTGGTGGCCGACGCCACATCGGGTGCGGATGCGTTGGAGTACTTTGGGGGGCTGGCTGCGTCATTGACGGGTGAGCATATCCCGCTGGGCGGCGGAGACTTTGTCTACACCATCCGCGAGGCGCTAGGCGTTTGCGTCGGTATCGGCGCATGGAACTACCCGACCCAGATCGCATGCTGGAAAGGGGCCCCTGCGCTGGCCTGCGGCAACACGATGGTCTTCAAACCGTCCGAAACCACGCCCCTGTCGGCGTTGCAGGTGGCCGAGATCCTGATCGAAGCGGGCGCGCCAAAGGGCGTCTATAACGTGATCCAGGGCTACGGCGATGTTGGCGCATCGCTTGTGACCGATCCGCGCGTGGCCAAGGTTTCGCTGACCGGGTCCGTTCCGACCGGTCGCAAGGTCTATGCCGCGGCCGCTGATGGTATGAAGCATGTCACCATGGAACTGGGCGGCAAGTCCCCGATGATCGTGTTCGACGACGCCGATATCGAAAACGCTGTTTCGGGTGCGATCCTGGGCAACTTCTATTCCTCGGGTCAGGTCTGTTCGAACGGCACCCGTGTCTTTGTGCAGAAAGGCGTCAAAGAGGCATTCCTCAAGCGCCTCTCTGAACGTCTGGCCACTGCGAAAATCGGTGATCCGCTGGATGAGGACGTCAACTTTGGCCCTATGGTCAGCGAAAACCAACTGAACATCGCGCTGAGCTATGTTGAAAAAGGCAAAGCCGAAGGCGCGCGTCTGGTCTATGGGGGAGAGCGGATCGACGGTGACGGCTTCTACATGCAGCCCACAGTGTTTGCGGATGTGACGGACGATATGGCCATCGCGCGCGAAGAAATCTTTGGCCCGGTCATGTCCGTACTGGATTTCGATACCGAAGAAGAGGTGTTGGCCCGCGCCAACGAGACCGAGTTTGGATTGGCAGCCGGTGTCTTCACCAACGATCTGACCCGCGCGCACCGCATTGTGGCCGGGTTCGAGGCGGGCACCTGCTATATCAACACCTATAATCTGGCTCCGGTCGAGGCCCCGTTCGGTGGGTCCAAAATGTCGGGTGTCGGGCGCGAAAACTCGAAACTGGCGATCAATCACTTCAGCGAGATGAAGACGGTCTATGTTTCGATGAACGACGTCGAAGCGCCTTACTAGTCAAAACCGGCCATTCAAGCTCTGTTCCCGACATTTCGCGTCGGGAACAGAGCATAAGCCACATAAGACATGTGGCTGACTTCCTCCAAAGGGTGCCGTTTTCGGTTCCGTCGGTGGGAGATCAAGTTCATGAAAACGCATGCACAGGCCGTAGTCATCGGCGGAGGATTGGCTGGCTGTTCAATCCTGTACCATTTGGCCAAACTCGGTTGGCGGGACGTAGTCCTGCTTGAACGGGATGAACTGACCAGCGGATCTACCTGGCACGCGGCGGCCAATATCCACGGGCTACACGACAACAACAATATCACCCGCATCCAGCATTACACGATGAACTTGTATAAAGAGCTGGAGCAGGAAACCGGCCAGAGCTGCGGCGTTTTTCAGCCCGGTTCCCTGTATCTGGCTCAGACTGAAAACCGCGAACACCAGTTGCGTCTGCAAGAGGCCAAGGCTCGGTTCTATGGCCTGAATTTCTACGAGGTCAGCCGCGAACAAGCGATGGAACTTCACCCGCTGGCGCGGTTCGACGATATCCGCTGCATTATGTTTGAACCCGAAGGCGGCAACGTGGATCCTTCAGGCGTGCCGCACGCCTATGCCGCAGGCGCGCGCGCCATGGGTGCAACGATCGAGCGCTTTTGCCCCGTGTTAGGCACTGATCAGCAGCCAGATGGGTCGTGGATCGTGCGTACCGAAAAGTGCGACATCCATACGCAATGGGTTGTGAATGCCGCAGGCCTTTGGGGCCGAGAAGTAGCGGCATTGGCGGGTTTGACTCTGCCGTTGCAACCGACCGAACACCAGTATTTCGTGACCGATTCCATTGACGAGGTTGCCAACCTAGGTCGCCGTTTGCCGTCGATCGCCGATCGGGACGGCGAGTACTACTTCCGACATGAAGGCAACGGGCTGCTGATTGGAGCCTATGAGAAGGACATGAAGTTCTGGGCCGAAGACGGCACGCCGTTGGACTTCGCCCATGATCTGTTCCCCGACGATCTGGACCGGATCATGGACAACGTGATCCGCGCAACCGAGCGTGTGCCCGCAGCGGCGACGGCCGGTGTGAAACGGGTGATTAACGGGCCGATGATCTGGTCCCCGGACAGTTCCGCCCTATGGGGTCCGGTGCCGGAACTGAAGAACTATTTCCTCTGTGGGGGCCTGATCCCCGGCTTCTCGCAATCGGGCGGGCTGGGGTTGCTGGCGGCGCAGTGGATGATCGAGGGTGAGCCGCAATACGACATGTTCGCCTGGGATCTCGCCCGGTTTGGCGACTGGGCGGACAAGAAATTCACCAAGGCGCGGGTCGAGGACCAGTATACTCACCGGTTCGCCATCCACTTCCCCAACGAAGAACGCAGCGCTGGCCGCCCGGCTCGCGTGCGCCCGGCGTATGAGATACAAAAGAACATGGGCTGCGTCTTTGGTCTGAACTGCGGCTGGGAACACCCGCTCTGGTTTGCGGATCAACCTGGCACCACCGAAACAAACGGTTTCACGCGCCAGAACTGGTGGGAACCGGTTGGGCAAGAGGTCAAGATGCTGCGCGAAAACGTTGGCGTGATCGACATCTCGAACTTTGCCAATTACGTCGTTAAGGGCCCGGGCGCTTATGAGTGGCTGGACAAGCTGGTGGCCAACCGGGTGCCGACCGTGGTCGGGCGGTCCTGCCTGACGCCGCTGATCTCGGTGCGCGGGGGTGTGGCCGGCGACTTTACCATCACCAAGGTGGCCGAGGACGAATACATGATGATCGGCTCGGGCATGGCCGAGCGCTATCATCAGCGGTTCTTCAACATGATCGACCTGCCCGAAGGCACCACGTTCGAGGTGGCGACGGACCGGATTGCGGGCTTCAACGTCGCAGGGCCCAAATCGCGTGACCTGCTGCAGCGGCTGACCAATGCGGATTTGACGAACGAGGCGTTCCGCTTCATGCGCTCGGCCACGATCGAGGTTGCGGGCGTGACCTGCCTGGCGATCCGTGTCAGCTTTACCGGTGATTTGGGGTGGGAGTTGCACTGCGCAGAAGAAGACCAGATCAGGCTCTACTCAGCACTTCTTGAGGCTGCGAAGGAGTGCGACGGTGGTCCGGTGGGCGGCCGCGCGTTGGGGTCACTGCGGATCGAGAAGGGCTATGGCTCGTGGGGCCGCGAGTATTCTCAGGAATACTGGCCGCAGGAAGTCGGGCTGGCAGGTCTGATCAAGCTGGACAAGGACTTCTTGCACAAAGACGCCTATGTCCAGATCAAGGACAACGCCGCGCGCGAGGTTCTGTCGATTTTTGAGGTCGAGGCGACGGATGCCGACGCGTCCGGTGGCGAACCCATCTTTACACCAGATGGCGCACCGGTCGGACGTGTGACGTCAGGGGCCTATGGCTATTCAGTCGGCAAGTCCCTGGCCATCGGCTATGCAAATCCGGCAGTCGTAAAGCCGGGGGATATGGTGGAAATCTTCATCCTCGGCAAACCGCATAAAGCCAGAGTTTTGACCGAACCGCCCTTTGATCCATCGGGTCTCCGGCTGCGCGATGTCCAACCCAAGGTGATGGAGGCAGCCAAATGACCGGCACGCTTGATCGGGTCACGGATTTTGCCCTGAACCTTTCAGCGCACGAGATGCCTGACAGCGCGAAAGAGGCCGCTGCCCTGATGATGCTCGACACAATGGGCATCCTGATCGCCTCCGGCCCGATGGAGGCCGGCGTGATCGCCCGCGATACTGCCGCGCTGCTCTATGCAAGCACTGATGCGGCATTCAGCGTTCCGATGATGTTTGATGGCCGCCTCGTCAGCACGGCGGGCGCTGCCTACGCAGCAGCCACACAAACCGACAATTTGGACGGGCATGACGGCTACAACCCGACTAAGGGGCATATCGGTGTCGTCGTCCTGCCTGCGTTAGTTTCACTTGGTGCGCATTGCCCTGATTTGTCCGGCCCCGAAGCCCTAGCTGCCGTCGTCACGGGATATGAAATCGCGGGACGTGCCGGGCTGTCGCTGCACGCATCGGTCAGCGATTACCACACGTCCGGCGCCTGGAATGCCCTTGGCGTGGTCGCCATGGCCGCGCGCATGCGCGGGTACACGCCAGAGCAATTTCGACAAGCGTTGGGAATAGCAGAATACCACGGACCTCGAAGTCAGATGATGCGCGAGATTGCAAATCCGACGATGCTGCATGACGGATCGGGTTGGGGCGCGATGGTTGGCATATCATCTGCGATCCTGGCTGAACGTGGTTTCAAGGGCGCCCCGGCCATCACAATCGAAGATGCTGATGTTGCGTCGTTTTGGGATGATTTGGGTCAGTTCTGGCAGGTCGAACACCAATACGTAAAACCTTATCCGATTTGTCGCTGGGCTCATGCGGCAATTGATGGCGTTCGGGCTGTGATGATGGAGAATGACCTAGCCCACGACCAGATCCGATCCATCCATATCAACAGTTTTCAAGAAGCGGCCTGCCTGTATGGCGGGATGCCTAATACCACGTCTCAGGCCCAGTATTCTCTGCCTTTTGCTGTGGCGGTTCAGGCGATCCATGGTCGGATCGGAGTCGAACATATCTCGGGTGCGGGTCTGTCTGATCCGGCAGTGGCAGAGTTGGTGTCGCGTATTCACGTTCTGGAAGATGCGCGCCACAGTGCACGCTTCCCGCAGGGGCGGTGGGCCGATGTCACCTTGAAATCGACCGATGAGCGTGTGTTCAAATCCGGCGACACTCACGCGCGCGGCGGGCCGGAGGCCCCGCTCAGCAGGGGAGATGTGATCGCCAAGTATACCGAGTTTGCCGCGCCGGTTGTCGGTTCAGACCGCGCGGACGCGATCCGCGCGGCCATATTGGGTTGGGTTGAACCTACATCCAGATTGTCGGACCTGATGCCGTTGGTTTTTGAACCGTAAAAGCGGCCGGTGCGGGCTGCGGGCCGACGCTCAGTGGGCACCTAATGAAAGACAAACCGTGAATGCAGGTGGCGCCGACCTAATCCGCTATTGGTCCACTTTCGCAAGCAAATCCAGAATGTGCTGGCGTGTTTTTGCGCTGTCATCCAACAAGCCCTTCGCGTCAGCAAAGGGGTTGTCCTGCATTCGTATTGGCGGCACGGACAGGAGCCGCGTTGTTTGCTGAACTGCGAGGAACTTTGTGTCGCGTTCGTGCTCGACTGTTTCCGGATGATCGGCCAACCAAAAGAACCGATCGGCTTTTTCATCCTCACCCACAGTACGCAAAAGCTGACCAGCTGCCACGTAATCATCCGTCATCTGCAATGCTTGCCCTCGCAAAAGCTGGGCCGCGTCTGATGGATCGTCGACCAGTTCCAACATCGCTTGATGTGGTCGGCGTTGCAGTAAGGCGGCGCGCGCACGTAACCGTGCCCTTTCTGCGCGTCGGGCCTTGTCCTGTGACCGACTGGCCAGTTCCAGCGCCGCGTCCGCAAAACCTAGGGTGACCAAGCGCTCCGCCAATCCCACGCTTGTGTCTGTGAATAGAGCCAGTTTCTGCTCTGGTGTCAGGGTTACGACACGCCTTAGAAATGTCGCGTCGTCGGCGCGTTCGGTCAGGATCTGGGCGACGCGGTTCAGCGTCTCGACGGCTATGTCCTGCGCATTTTGGGCGCCCAGCAGATCCATCGCCTTATCGAATTCATGGCTAAGGCTCCAAGCGACGATCTGTGTTTGCAGCATGCGCGGCCCGATTTCAGACCGTCGAAACTCCACGACGTAAGAGGCCGCAAGATCAAGCTCTTGTGGGGATATTGCTCCACGTTCCGACCACCGCTTGTCGACCAGTCGCGCAAGCGCAAGCGGTGCCTCCAACTCTGCACCCGACGCGGCGATGACCTCGTTCAACAATGCTTCTGACTTCGGGCCGTCGCCTTCGGCAGCCGCGACTTTAGCCTTGGCTTGGGACGTATCGGCGCTGTCCTCAGTCGCAACGCGGTCGACCGCGCGCAACACGCGCCTTGCTGGTTCAAGTTTCCCAGCATCTGTCAGGATTTCCGCCAATGTTGGCCCAACTTGACGGCGAAGATGGTTGGGCAAGCGCGCAAATGACTGTTCGATCGACTGCAACTGGGCCTCTTCCTGCATCTCTCCTTCGATCAAAAGAACCCAAAGCGCGGCGTCGCTTTCACACCGCTGAAGACTGGTAAATGGGTTCGGATGGGGCGGCTGTCCGCCATCAAGGTACCGGGCGATAGAGGCAACCCGATCTGTGTCCGGCGCATGCTGCCCAAGCAATTCAAGCGTCCGAATAGCCTCTGCGCCGAACCCGGAATAGGCGTATAGCTGCGCCAGCTTCAGCGCCTTTTTTTTCGTCAAGATGATCGAATTCTTTGAACAAGGCGGCTCGCAACGAAGCCACCTGTTCTGGAAAGGGAGTTGCCCCAGACCAACGGTCAAACCCAAGCTCAGCGCTTGAGATGCAGGGTGGGCGTTGTTCAAGCTGCGGCAAGGATGGCCCTAAAAGTTCATTCAAGCCGTCCAGAACGGATGTCACATGAATATTGGCATTAAGGTCTGAGGGGCTAAAGGGATCGTTCTTTGGGTCCGACAGCCTTGGTCCTACCGGAGCAATCCTCAAATCAACGACTTCCCGGTCAGAGCCGCGCAGCAGCAGGGTAGAGAGCTGTTCTTCAAAGCGCTGTGCGTTCAGGTTTAGCAGTGGCAATTCGAGACTCTGCAAATATTGCGCAACCAACGAGTCTTTCTCTTTGGACGCTTTGGGCAAAACAGGCGACGGTATATCAGCGCTGATTTGGGGCAGCGCCGAGCCTGGTGCAATATCCACCACGATCATTGTGCCCTTGAACAGAAAGGCATTGGCAACACAGTCGCAGCCAAATTGCATATCCAGCGCCGAACCCGGCTCTGACTGAGAGATCGCGGCCAAGCGGTTTTGCGTCAGACGCCGGAACACGGCTGCTGTGTCAAAGTTCACCTTTTCCAGCTTGACACTCAGACGAGCACCATTTTTCTTGTGCGACAGCACCCATTTAGTGCCTGGCGGAACCTGTGCGACCAGTCGCGTATACCCATCATGTTCGCCCGAGCGCACCTGCACATCTTGTGTTTGAACTTGCGCTGCCGCGGCGGTTAGCGCCAAAGCAAGTAAAACTGTCCGGATCATGCCGCTGCCTGTTTGAGTTCCTTCAACGCATCTTCCAGCTCCGAAAATGCTGGGCGATTATGCGTCGGCGTGTTCTGGCGGCCAACTTCAATGCACATGGCTGCGTTGTGGTTGTGCAGGTTGGCGACCAGAACCTCTTTGATCAACTGGTAAAAATGGTTGTCCTCTTCGACTACCGCTTTCAGCTTGCCAGCGAACGGGCCAACCAGGCCATAGGCGAGAAACACGCCCAGGAACGTCCCGACCAAAGCGCCGCCGATCAGTTTGCCCAGTACTTCGGGCGGCTGGTCGATGGACCCCATCGTTTTGATTACGTCCAAAACGGCGGCCACGATCCCAAGTGCGGGCAAACCATCGGCGACGGTTTTTAACGCGTGACTGGAATGCATGGCGTGGTGAAAATTGGTCTCCATCCGTTTTTCCAGCACTTCTTCAACTTGATGTGGATCGTCGTAATTCATCGACGCGGATCGCATGGTGTCGCAGATCAGATCGACAGCTTCCTTGTCCTTTTGAATCTTCGGATAGGCCGAGAACAGGGTTGAGTTCCCAGGGTCTTCGATGTGCTGTTCCACTTCGACCGGATTGGTCTTGGCGATGCGGATCAGAGAAAACAAAAGGCACAGCAAATTGCGGTAGTCTTCGGGTTTCCATTTCGGGCGTTTAAAAACTTTACCCATGTCCTTGATCGTATGTTTGACCGCGCTCAAGTCGTTGCTGATCATGAAGGCGCCAACGGCCGCGCCGCCGATCATCATCATCTCGAAAGGGAGCGATTTCATAATGATCGTCATCTTGCCCCCGGCGGCAAGATAACCGCCAAACACCATGGCGAAGATGACGACGATTCCGATGATTCCGATCATGGGCGGTCTCCTGCAATGTCAGATGCGGGGGTAAAGTACATGTGCGCTACTCCTGCGGAGCCGCAGCATTGCGACCGGCCATGATCACACTGATCGTATAGGCGGCTTCGGGGCTGAGCCCGGTCAGAACACCTGCTGCTGCGTCAGGCGGCATCCGCGACAGAAAGCCAGCCGCAAAGCCGGGGTCCATGGTTTCGAACAGGGCGGCTGAGTCCTTGGGCTTCATGCCCTGATACACATCCGTCAGGCGCGTCAGATCGGTCTCGGCGGCTTTTTCGGCGAAGGCCAGTGTCTGTCGCAGCGACTCTTCGGCCTCCTGCAAGGCAGCCAGGCGCGTTTCAATCGCCTGATCCGCGATATCGAGCGCCTTTTCCTTGTCTTCCAAAGCGGCCTCTCGTTTTTTGAGTGCGTCTTCGCGGCGTTGCAATTCAGTCAACAATTCTTGCGCACCGGGCTGTTCGGGTTGGCTGCCCCTCGCCAGCGATGGGGCGGGATTGGATCCTTTAGCCAGCGCGGGACCGGCCTCGAATCCTATTCTGATCGCGGCGGAACCGATCATAAGCATCGCGATCACCGCAAGAACGCCGCCTTTGGGGCGATTTTCCGCCCGCTTCCGCCTCATGTCGTGGCCTCGCTGCGGCTGTGACGCAGGAACGTCAACCCACCTGGACGTTTGACCTGAGTCTCGGCTGGCGCGTCTTCTTCAATGATGGGCACTGAGGTGGCTTGGGATTGTTCTTCGGAAACAAATGTCTCAGGCTCTGGTATAGGGGACTCGGTCGCCTCTTCATCGTCCGGCACTACATCATGCATCGAGGCCATCATCAGCTCAAGCCGCTGCGCCACTGTTTCGGCGCGCTCGGTCAATTCCTTCAGCGCGACGCCAGATTGATCCGAGGCGTCGCGCGCTGAATCCAGTGACCGTTTCAACTCTTCCGCTTGCGATGACAGCACCCTCACGGCACCACCGACGCCTTTTTCAAGGTCGGTAAAGCGTTTCAACCGCCTGGACAGGACGAAACAATAAAGACCCGAACCCAAGGCGCCTGCCACCAGCAAAATATCTGCAATCAGCTCCAACTTCGCCTCCTAGTTCAGTACGAATTCCATGACAAGAACATCGCGAACGCGGCCTTCGCCGACGACGATTTCGATACGCCGCAACAGGTGTCCTCGGATGCGCATGAGCGCGAGCGAATCCTCAAGATCAGATACCTCAATCGCGCGTAGATATCCGTTCAGCACGTCCATGATTCGCGGTTTCATCTTTTCCACATCCGCCATGTACGGCGCGTTCACCTCGAGCTGGGCGTGAAACTTCAGATGTCGCGAATCGCTGGTGTTTACCGAAACGACGACCGGAGTTAGGTCAACGAATCCAACCTTTGGCAGAGCCTTGGCAGGCTTGCTTTTCTCTGTTTCTTCGGCGTTTTGCACGACGGGTTTTCCGCCTATCGGCAACAAGCCGGTAGTGGTCAGGAGATACCCGCCCGCAGCACCGGCTATCGCCAGAATCGCGCCCATTATCATTCCCTTTTTCCCAGATTTTTCTGGGACTTATGCCTGTTCTGCAGTCGCGTCGGTCATGACGTCCTCATTTCTACAATCTGCAATCGTCATAACCCGACAGGGACTAACCGATTGTTAAGGGTAATCGTCCAAACAAGGGATGCGTCGCACAGAATGTCGGCGAGTCGGAGGTGATCGTGCAGCAGATCGGAACTGTCTGGGCAAGTTTGGACAGGCGTAAACAAATCATTGCCGCGGGTGCAGTCGTGCTGGTGTTTCTGGGGATCTTGGCGATGTCGCGTCTGGTGATAACACCGTCGATGACCCTGCTTTACGTCGGTTTAGAAAGCGGCGCTGCAGGGGATATTGTCCGTTCATTGGATCAGCGCGGTGTGCAGTATGAGATTCGCGGCGGCTCGATCTATGTGCCGGGGTCACAACGGGATGAGCTGCGTTTGACGCTGGCCAGCGAAGGTCTGCCGGCAACCGGAAACCGGGGCTACGAGCTACTGGATTCGCTCAGCGGGTTTGGCACAACGTCGCAGATGTTCGACGCCGCCTATTGGCGCGCCAAAGAAGGAGAGTTGGCCAGAACCATTGTCGGCAGCGCCCATATCAGCCAGGCACGTGTGCATATTGCCAATGCTTCAGCCAACCCGTTCCAGCGCAGTGTTGCACCAACCGCATCGATCTATCTGGTCGCATCGGGCACGGACATCACGTCGGATCAGGCCAAGGCGATCCGGTTTCTTGTGTCGTCCGCAGTCAGCGGACTGGCGCCCGAGAACGTCACCGTCATCGATTCGAACGGCGCAGTGATCGGGGCACAGGACACCCCGGTGTCCGCGGATACCGCTGACGATAAATCGCGCCAGCTGCGCGAGCGGGTTCTGCGTCTGGTCGAAGCCCGGGTCGGAGCTGGAAATGCGGTGGTCGAGGTGAGTGTCGATACGGTTACCAAGACAGAATCAATCCGCGAACGGCGTTTCGATCCCAATGGCCGTGTGGCCATCAGCACCGATGTCGAAGAGCGTTCGGACAGTGCGCGCAACCAATCCGGGGATGTGACGGTTGCGTCGAACCTGCCAGATGGCGATGGCGCGGGCGGGGACGAATCCAATTCGAACGCAACCCAGACCCGAGAACGGGTCAACTACGAGGTTTCCGAAACCGAGCTAGAGGTTCACAACGGTCCCGGTGCGATCAAGCGACTGACGGTTGCTGTTTTGGTAAACGGAACGCGATCCGTGGACGCAAACGGCAGTGAAACATTCACGCCGATGCCGCAGGCCGAGATGGATGCACTGCAGGAGCTTGTGGCCTCGGCAGTGGGCTACGATACCGAGCGTGGCGACGTTATTACGCTGAAATCGCTGGATCTGCCGGCGGTCGAGCCGCAGGGCAGCCTCGCAACCGCCTCGCTGTGGCAGAAGGTGCATTTCGACGCGAAGTCGCTGATTCAGATGGCCGTGTTGGCACTGGTTTCCCTGGTACTTGGGGTGTTTGTCATCCGCCCTATTCTGACCCAACCCGCAACCGCTCCGGCACTGCTGCCCGCAGGTACAGCCCAGGAACCTGACGCATACCTGACCGGCGAAATTGCGACGGAAGAAGGCGGGCAATTCACCACCTTGCCGGGGCAGACCCGGTGGATCGGCTCAGGGCGATGATCGGCGACAAGCAGGAAGAAACGGTCGAAATCCTGCGCAGCTGGCTGGAAAAAGGTGAGGAGCGTGTGTGATGTCGATTGCCCATCTTCTCGAAGATTTCACTTTACAGGCCGGCGACGGACGGCTGCACGTTCTGGATGAGGATGCGTTAGAGGAACAAAGGCTGGCCTCGTTCGAGCAAGGCTATAGCGCCGGCTGGGAAGACGCGGTCCAGGCGCAAGAGCAGAGCCGGGGGCAGGTTTCGGCCGAATTGGCCAAATCGCTCGAAATTATGTCTTTTACCTACCATGAAGCGGTTAACCGGATGGCCCTGTCGCTGGAACCAATGTTTCAGAGCCTAACACAGCTGGTTTTGCCTGAAATGGTGGACCGAGGGTTTGCCGTTCGGCTTGTCGAGCAGCTCACCGATATGGCGCGTGGGCAGATCGGACAGCCCATGCAAATCTTCGTACCCTCTGGTCGTGTGAACGAGGTGGAGGACCTGATCCCCGCCGAGCTTTCATCGCCTGTGCAGGTGATCGAAGACTCGACGCTAGAGGTAGGGCAGGCGCGGCTCAAGGTCGGGGTTTCCCAGCGCGAGGTGGATTGCAGCGGTTTGCTTGCTGCAGTTTTCAGATCGGGTTTCTGGTCTTTCTGCCATTTCTGATCATCGACCTTGTGGTTGCGGCGGTGCTGATGTCGATGGGGCTGATGATGGTGCCGCCAGCCACAGTGTCCTTGCCGTTTAAACTGGCGTTTTTTGTCATCGCCGACGGGTGGTCCCTGATCGCCAGCGCGCTTGTGCGCAGTTATGCGACCTAGGTTTTTATTGCCGGGCGATTTGCAGACAGGCGCGCAGGCCGCAGTCGCCGGCCTCAAAGCGCATTTCTCCGCCATGCTGTTCGGCCACGGTGGCGGCAATTGTCAGGCCCAAACCATAGCCGTCAGAAGATCCGGTGTTGGACCCACGACGAAATGGGGCCATCAGGTTTTCGATGTCCTCCACCGACAGATCGGTGCCCTTATCTTCGACCGTGATCGTCGCGGTGGTCGCATCGGTCGCCAACTGCACTTCGGCGTGTCGACCATATTTCAACGCGTTGTCGATCAAATTGGTCAGCGCACGCCTAAGCGATATGGGCCGTGCCATGACCAGAACGCGGCGTGTTTCGGTCAGCTGCCCATGTCCGCGCCGGGACATGAAAACCGATGTAACCCCATCGACCGCGACGGGGTCGGTCTTTTTCAGCGTCACGGGCAGGTCCATATCCTGATAGTCGGCGACCAGAGCCTCGACCAAAGAGGTCAGAGAAATCTGGCGCGGTTCCTCAATATCCAGTTCGGATCGCGTATAGGTCAGGACACTTTCGATCATGCCCGTCATCTGATCCACGTCCGCCTCGAGCTTTTCGCGTAGTTCATCGTCGGGGATCAGAGCGGCACGCAGGCGAACGCGGGTCGCAGGGGTACCCAGATCGTGGCTGACACCGGACAAGACCGTCGCCCGCTTTTCAAGCTGCGCGCGCTCGGCCTCAAGATGGGCGTTCACTGCCGAGACGATATCGCGCAGTTCATCCGGGCCATCCGCCTCATAGCTTTCCGGCCCACCAAGACGCTGCCGTTCGCGCAACGCGCGGGCAAACCGGGTGAAGGTATCTGAGACGTTACTGACTGCGGATAAGATGACCGCCATTGCGACGATCCCCATAAGAATTGCGGGCAGACGTAAATCCATTGGGGCCGCCTGACAGCCCCAGATCGGGGTCCCGTCGACCTGATGCCAGGCCTCGCGTCCAAATTTCGCAATCAGGATCGGCTCACTGCAATATGTTGCCAGCAACCGGGTCAGGTTTCCCATCTTTTCAGGCCCGGTTTGATCACTGCCTGACACAATGTCCGACACCGGATAAACCAACCGGTCGGACAGGATCGCCACGGTTAATTCACGCCCGCTGAGCGGCGAGGAACTGTCGGTCAGGATCGAAAGGTTGGTGACGAAGCGGCGGTTTGAAAACCCGGGCAACCGCTGAAATTCACCATTATCGGCAAGGGCCGTATCCTGGGGCGGCAAGGGCGTAATCGACAACCCTTCGGAGGGGGCCATGCCTGTTCGCAACTCTTCGTAGACGGTGAACCCCGCCACAAAAGATTGAAGCAGGTAGTCGTTCCAGGCGCGCGCCGAAGCGAACCATAACCCTGCAGACAGCAAACCGGCAGCAAAGGCTGAAAGGGTCCAAAGCCACCCCAGATTGCGCAGGCGCAGTGTCATTCTTCGACCGAAATGTCGGCGGCAAAGATATACCCGACCCCACGTTCCGTGCGCAGCATTTGCGGATCTTTCGGGTTGGTCTCGATCTTGGATCGCAGGCGACCGACCAGCATGTCGATGGCGCGGCCCTGCGCTTCGGACTTGTCACTGTCCCCCGTGACATCCAGTGCCGTGACGATTTCATCGCGCGTAAGCGGAATATGTGGATTGGCCAGCAAGACCTTGAGCAGGGCGGTTTCCCGCTGTGACAACGCGACCAAATAGCCTTCTGGCGAATGCAAATCATCACGCTTTCCGTCAAAGACCCAGCCGTCAAAACGGAAGGTGCGGGTTCTTCGGCGATACGCCAGCGAAGACGACCGCCGAGCGCGCTGCATCACTGCCCTGACACGGGCCAGCATCAATTGGGGGTTGAACGGTTTGGCAATGTAGTCGTCTGCCCCAACTTCGTACCCTGCCATGCGCTGATGGTCGGCGGACAGGGCAGAGACCAGAATGATCGGGACGTCCTGTTCGCGCCGTAACCGGGCGCAGATATCAATCCCGTTCTCGTCCCCCAGCATGACGTCCAACAAAATCAGATCGATCCGGCCATTGGACAGGTGCGCCCGGATTTCCCGCTCGGAACTGGCGGGAAGGGCGATGAAGCTGTTTTGCTGCAATAGCTGCGTCATCATCGACCGCATTTCAGGGTCGTCATCCACCACCAGAAGCCGCGGAATGCTCACTCTGTCTTTCCTCCCGATCTTTTCCCTCTGTCGTTGTCCATTGTAACGAATGGAAACAGATTCAATGCCAACGTAACACGCTGTAACAGAAGTGGTGAAAATTTGGGCCGTTTCCGTGCTTTACTATGAATTCCGCTTTGCCAGACGGCGATCTGACCACAGTAATAGCGCCATCGCTGCTTTGGCAGTCACTGAGTTCTCAGGGAGGAGACAAAAAATGAAGCGTTTTGCATTTGCCACCGTTTCGACTTTGGCCGTTATGGCCGGATCGTCCGTTGTGGCCGAGCCGCAGGCAGAAGTACTGCACTGGTGGACCTCGGGTGGCGAGGCCAAGTCGGTTGCCGTTCTGCAGGAAGAATTCGCCTCGAACGGCGGCACCTGGACCGACATGCCCGTCGCGGGTGGCGGTGGTGATGCGGCAATGACCGCGCTGCGGGCCCGCGTTCTCTCCGGTAATGCGCCGACCGCCGTTCAGTTGAAAGGCCCTGCCATTCAGGAATGGTACGAAGAAGGCGTTCTGGCCGACATCTCGAACGTTGCCGAGGCCGAAGGCTGGGCGGATGTCCTGCCTGCGTCGATCGCGGGCCATATGATGTGCGAAGGCACTTGGTGCGCTGCACCCGTGAACGTGCACCGCATCGACTGGATCTGGGCGAATGCTGATGTTCTGGCGGCAAACGACATCGAAATGCCCGCCACATGGGAAGAGTTCAACGCAGCAGCCGAAAAACTGCAGGCCGCTGGTGTGATCCCGCTGGCCCACGGTGGTCAGGCCTGGCAGGACGCGACCGTGTTTGAGGCGGTTGTCATGGGTATTGGTGGACCAGAATTCTACCAGAAAGCCCTGGTCGATCTCGACCCCGAAGCGTTGACGTCCGACACAATGGTACAGGTCTTTGACCAGATGCGTACCATGCGTGGATATGTCGACGAGAACTTCTCGGGTCGCGACTGGAACCTGGCCACCGCCATGGTGATGAATGGCGAGGCCGCTTTCCAGATCATGGGTGACTGGGCCAAAGGTGAATTCCTGGCCGCTGGCAAGAAGCCCGGCGAAGATTTCCTGTGTGCCTCGACCCCCGGTGACGGTTATCTGTACAACGTCGACAGCTTTGCCATGTTCGAAGTCGAAGGTGACGACAACCGCGCCGGTCAGGAACTGCTGGCCAAACTGATCGTCGCACCGAACTTCCAGGAAGTGTTCAACCTGAACAAGGGTTCGATCCCTGCACGGACCGACGTAGCGCTGGATGCCTTTGATATCTGTGCGAAAATCTCGGCAGAAGACATGGGTACGACCTCGGCAGGTGGTTCCCTGCTGCCGTCTTACGCCCATGGCATGGCGCTGCGCGGGTCGCAGTCTGGTGCGATCACGGATGTTGTGACCGCACATTTCAACTCGGATATGTCCTCGGCTGATGCGGTTCAGCAACTGGCGGACGCAGTGGCCAACAGCTACTGATCCAAAACGCTCTGCCCCCTATACCGCGGGGCAGAGCACTTTTCCCCGGAGGAAAAAATGTCCGAATGGCTGGAAAACCACCTGCCCAAGGTGGTGCTGGCACCGTCGTTCATCGCCGTATTGATTTTTGTCTACGGATTTATCGGATGGACCGCATGGGTGTCGCTGACCCGATCGAAACTACTGCCGAAATACGAGATCCATGGCTTCATTCAGTATGAACGCCTGTTCGATTCCCCTCGCTGGGATACGGCAATCAACAACCTGTATATCTTTGGCGCGCTGTTCATCGTGATCGCGATGGTGCTGGGGCTGTTGCTGGCCATCCTGCTGGATCAGAAGATCCGCGTCGAAGGGGTTATTCGCACCATCTACCTGTACCCGATGGCACTGTCGATGATCGTGACCGGCACCGCATGGAAGTGGATCCTGAACCCAGGTCTGGGCATTGAATCCATGGTGCAGGGCTGGGGCTTTCCGAATTTCGAATTCGATTGGCTGGTGAACCCCGATTACGCCATCTACACCATCGTGATTGCCGCGATCTGGCAGAGCTCGGGCTTTGTCATGGCGCTGTTTCTGGCCGGGCTTCGTTCGGTGGATGGTGAAATCATCAAAGCCGCTCAAGTCGATGGTATCCCCACATGGCGCATCTATACGGCGATCATCATACCGTCGATGGCACCGATTTTCCTTTCTGCCTTCATCGTGCTGGCCCACCTAGCGATCAAGAGCTTTGACCTTGTCATCGCGCTGACAGGTGGCGGTCCGGGATACGCGACTGATCTGCCAGCCACATACATGTATGCCATGGCGTTTTCGCGCGGCGATATTGGTCAGGCGGCCTCGTCTGCGATGATCATGATGCTGGTCGTCTTTGCCATCGTGGTTCCATATCTTTATTCAGAGCTGAGGGCGAAAAATGACTGATCTGTCGATGCCCCAAACCCAAACCCGCTCGCAGAGCGCCACTGGCAAGATTGCCCTTCGTTGGCTGCTTTACGTCCTGCTGGGCCTGTTCGCGCTGTACTACCTGATGCCGCTGTTCGTGATGTTGACGACATCGTTGAAAAGCCTTGAGGAAATTCGCACTGGGTCCCTGATCTCACTGCCGCGCGAAGTCAGCTTCGATGCCTGGAAAACCGCGTGGTCCGGCGCTTGTACCGGTATCCAGTGTGAAGGTCTGCGGCCTTACTTCTGGAACTCTGTCCTGATCGCGGTGCCTGCGGTGTTTTTGTCCACCCTGATTGGTGCGCTGAACGGCTATGTCGTGGCGCAGTGGCGGTTCAAAGGCGCGAACATCATCTTCTCGCTGATGCTGTTTGGCTGCTTTATTCCGTTTCAGGTTGTTCTGCTGCCAATGGCGCGGCTGCTGGGCATGATGGGGATCGCCGGAACCATTCCGGGCCTGATCTTTGTCCACGTGATCTATGGCCTTGGCTTCACTACGCTGTTCTTCCGCAACTACTATGTCACCATTCCGGCCGAGCTGACCAAAGCCGCTCGGGTCGATGGGGCAGGCTTTCTGCGGATTTTCTGGTCGATCTTCCTGCCGCTGTCGCTGCCCATCATCGTGGTGACAGTGATCTGGCAGTTCACCCAGATCTGGAATGACTTCCTGTTCGGCGTGTCGTTCAGCCAGGCGGGCACGCAGCCCGTGACCGTGGCGCTCAACAACATTGTAAACTCCACCACCGGCGTCAAAGAGTACAACGTCGACATGGCCGCCGCGATCATCGCGGGGCTGCCGACGCTGCTCGTCTATGTCGTTGCCGGTAAGTATTTCATCCGCGGCCTGACCGCTGGCTCTGTGAAGGGATAACCCATGGCTCCCATCCTTGATATCAACAAACTCTACAAGAATTACGGCGCAACCGAAATTCTGAAGGACATCAACATCTCGATCGAACCGGGTGATTTCCTGGTGCTGGTCGGCCCCTCGGGCTGCGGTAAATCCACGCTGCTGAACTGCATTGCGGGATTGGAGGAAATCACCGACGGGACACTGGCGATTGGCGGCAAAGACATGACCCATGTCAGCCCCAAGGACCGCGACATCGCGATGGTGTTCCAATCCTACGCGCTGTATCCGACGATGAGCGTGGCCAAGAACATCACTTTCGGCATGAAGGTGCGCGGGGTTGATCAGGCAACGCAGGAGGCCAAGCTGAACGATGTGGCCTCGCTGTTGCAAATCGAGCCACTGCTGAACCGTCGTCCCAGCCAGCTATCCGGTGGTCAGCGTCAGCGTGTGGCGATGGGCCGGGCGCTGGTGCGCGATCCCAAGCTGTTCCTGTTTGATGAACCGCTGTCGAACCTCGATGCCAAGCTTCGGGTTGAGATGCGGACCGAGATCAAGAAGCTGCACCAGACATTGGACGCTTCCATCGTCTACGTGACCCACGATCAGATTGAGGCGATGACGCTGGCCACCAAGATCGTGGTCTTGAAGGGCGGTATCGTGCAGCAGATCGGCAGCCCGGCCGAAATTTATAACAACCCGGCCAATCTGTTTGTCGCTGATTTCATGGGCTCGCCGGCGATGAATCTGATCCCTGCGCAGGTCACCAAAAACGGGTCGGGTACACAAATCGTCATCTCGCGCGATGCCGGCGAAACGCTGGTTCTGAACGATGCGCGCGATCTGGCGTTGCCCGAGGATGTAATCCTGGGCCTGCGCCCCGAGGATATCGCCGAGGCAGGTTTCCGTGCGGGTGATGGCGTGCAGGAAGCGGCGTGCATGGTCGATATGGTCGAACCTGCAGGGGCCGACACCTATGTCGTATCAGAACTGGGCGGCAAGCAGGTGACCGCAAGGTTACATGCCGAAACCAGCGCGCAAGCGGGCAAGATGCTGAACTTGGCGTTTGATATGAGTAAAGTATCGTACTTCGCCAAAGAAACCGGCGAGCGCCTGAATTAAAAGAAATAGACGCCGCGCGATTGAGTTCGCGCGGCGTTTCTTTGCGTTTGAACTGGGTCAGCTGACCTTGTTCTAGCTCAAGTCCTTGATCAGGCGGTTCAGGTCGCCGCCACGGGCGTCCAGCATCGCGCCAACCTCGGTTCGTTCGGTCAGCAGCATATTCACCCCTTCGATGAACATGTTGAAGAACTTGTCGCGGCCTGATTTGTCCGAAACTAGGAATGTCACCTCGAACGGGGACGAGCCCTGCAGCTTAACCGAAGTGCGTACCTCGTAACCGGCCTTGATTTTCCGGGCCTTCCGGACGGTGACTTGCCCACCAATGAATTCGCGGAAACGTCGACCATATTTGTTCGAGATATAGCCCTGAAACGCTTTGGTGAACTGCTTCAACTGCGACGGGCTGGCCGAACGGGCGTCCGCACCCAGCACATAACGTGCCATGATCGGCACATCGGCATATTGCACAAAGACCTTTTCGAAATCGCGGATCATCGCCTTTTCGGACTTGCCCGAGGCGATAATGCGGTTGATGTCATCCACGACACTGACGACCAGAGCCTTGGCACTGGCTTCAGTCTGTGCCAAGGCGGAAAAAGGCAGGGCGGTCAGTGCCAGACCGGCAAGGCCAGTGGCGACAAAACCGCGTCGGTTCATATGGTTACTCGGCATAGGGGTCCTCATAGGGGTCCTCGTATGGGTCTAGGTAGGGATCTCTGACAGGGTCGGTCCCATTGTCTGCATAAGGGTCGTCGTAAAGACCCAGATAGGTTTCTTCGTCGTCTCTCGCCAGTTCGAAGCGGCGATTTTGTAGGTAAATGGTCCGCGCCTGCGCATAACTGTCGGCGCTTTCATACAGGATCGAGTCGACCGTGTCCGAAAAACGCCCCCGATCACCCATCCGGCGCACGACCTCGGCATAGACGCCGATATTGTCGACTGGACGGACCGGAGAGAAGTTGATCGGGTTCGAGAACAGGTTGACGACAACGCCAATTGAATCCCGCTGCGTTGACGGGCCATAGAGCGGCAGCTCGACATAAGCGCCCTCGCCAAAACCCCAGACGTGCAGCGTTTCACCGAAATCGGTATCCACAGGCGGAAGGTTCAACTCGTCGGCGGGGGCTGACAACCCCAGACCACCAACGGTCGTGTTGATCACAAACTGCAGCAGTGCGTTGCCCGACTGCTTAAGGTTGCCTTGCAGCAGGTAATCCACGGCTTGGCCCGGCATCGTCAGGTTTTCGGCAAAATGGTTGAAACTGGTCACCATCGGGTCGGGCACGATCTTTACGTACCCTTTCGAGGCCGGACGAAACAAAAACCGGTCGACGCCAAGGTTGAACTTGTGGATACCCCGGTTGTTGCGTTCATACGGATCAAATGCTTCACCCTGCTGAACACCCTCCGGAGGGCGTGTGGTGCAGGCGCTGAGAACTGCCAATACGGACACAACGATCAGGGGTTTTAGGCTGATTCTGCTCAACACGGTCTTTGCCACTCCAAAACGTTCGGACAGTCCGTGCCCGAACACTTAATCAATACTCTTTTTGGCCGTTGTGCCCGGCCTACCCAAAGTCACATAGGCGTTTCGCCACCAATATGAAACAGATAGCGTTTAACCCGCCGAATAGGTCAACGTAAAGTGACACGGGTTCAACAGTTCAGAATAAGAAAAGTTACGCCCACAACCGGTGCAGGTCACATCGCCGTTTTCGCACTTTTCGATCCTTGCCTTCCCGGTTAGCTTCGCCCCGACTCAAATTTGGGAGGAGACCTCATGAGCATCGCGGCGAAACTGGAAAGCTTGGGTGTCAACCTACCGGACGCGCCTGCGCCGGCGGCCAACTACGTGCCCTTCGTGCGCGTGGGCAATATCGTCTATGTCTCGGGGCAGATCTCGAAGGCGGATGATCTGATCACTGGCAAGCTGGGCGACAACATGGAAGTCGAAGCAGGTGCTGCTGCGGCCAAGGTATGTGCGATCAACCTTTTGGCGCAGGTCAAAGCGGCCTGCGGTGGCGATATCGAAAAGTTGGTGCGCGTCATCAAGCTGACCGGGTTTGTGAACTCGACGGCAGATTTTACCGCGCAGCCGCAAGTCATCAATGGTGCGTCAGACTTTCTGGTCGAAGCGCTGGGTGATGCAGGTCGCCATTCGCGTTCGGCCGTCAGTGCGGCGGCACTGCCCTTGGGCGTCGCGGTTGAGATCGAAGGTATCTTCGAAGTTCAATGACGCCCGCGCTGCCTGACGTATTCCTTCAAGTCCCGCTGGCGCATCGCGCGCTGCACGACAAACAGAACAACCGCCCGGAAAACAGCCGGGCGGCCATTCGCGCCGCCGTGGACGCCGGTTATGGGATCGAGATTGATCTGCAACGGACCTCGGACAACCGGGCTATGGTGTTTCATGACTATGACATGACTCGCCTGACCGGACAGCCCGGCCCAATCCAGCTGATCACGTCGGTTCAGGCATCAGGCACCACGCTGTTGCACGCGGACGATGGCATCCCGACGCTGGATGAGGTGCTGCAAATCGTGTCAGGCAAAGTACCGCTGCTGATCGAATTCAAGGATCAGGATGGCGCGATGGGCACATCCGTGGGCCCGCTGGAACAAGACGCCGTGCGTGCATTGTCAGGTTACGATGGGCCGGTGGCGTTGATGTCGTTCAACCCAAACTCGGTCGCTGGACTGGCGCGGCTGGCACCGCATCTGCCGCGTGGCATCGTGACGGGATCGTACCAGCCCAAGGTCGAACTTTTACCTCAGAGTGTTTGTGACTACCTGCGCGACATTCCGGATTTCGATCGTGTCGGGGCCAGTTTCATCAGCCATGAGGTCGAAGACCTTGACTGCCCCCGCGTGGCCGAACTGAAGGCACGCGGTGTACCGATCCTGTGCTGGACCGTGCGGTCGCCTGAACAAGAGGCAGAGGCCCGCGAAGTTGCGGACAATGTGACGTTCGAAGGGTATCTGGCTGTACAACCGGGTTGAACCAGCCCTGCAACGTCACAGATAAAGATCAGAGGCGGAGGGCAAATGGATCAGGCACAGATCGAGGTTCGGGTGCTGGGCTCACTGTCGCAGATATCTGCGGCGGAATGGGACAGCTGCGCGTGTCCCGAGGTTGCCGATGGCGGCCGTCCGCTTGATCCGTTCACCACCCACCGGTTCCTGCTTGCGCTTGAACACAGCGGCTCGGTCGGGCGCGGAACTGGCTGGCAACCGCAATACCTGACGGCCTATCTGGACGGGATGCTGATTGCGGCGGCGCCGATGTATGCCAAATCCCACAGTCAAGGCGAATACATCTTCGACCACAACTGGGCGCATGCCTATGAAGGTGCCGGGGGTCGTTATTATCCCAAGCTGCAGATCGCCGTGCCGTTCACACCCGCAACAGGTCGGCGTTTTCTGGTGCGCCCCGGCTATGACTCGGTTGGCATGTCTGCGCTGGTGCAGGGGGCGGTGCAATTGGCTGCGGATAATCAGGTGTCTTCGGTCCACGCAACCTTCTGCACCGAAGCGGAGGCGTTGGCGGGCGAACAGATGGGCCTTATGCTGCGTCAGTCGCAGCAGTTTCACTGGCTGAATGACGAATATCAAGATTTCGACGGATTTCTTGCGGCGTTGTCATCGCGCAAGCGCAAGAATATCCGCAAAGAACGCGCGCAGGCCATCGATTTTGGCGGCGAAATCCGCACTCTGACAGGGGATGACCTGCGCCCCGAACACTGGGATGCCTTCTGGCAGTTTTATCAGGACACCGGGTCCCGTAAATGGGGCGTGCCTTATCTGACCCGCCAATTCTTTGATATTGCACATGAAACCATGGCGGACGATATGGCCTTGGTGCTGGCTGAACGGGGCGGATACCCCATCGCAGGGGCTTTGAACTTCATCGGCCGCGAAACGCTTTTTGGCCGGTATTGGGGTTGCACTGAGCATCACGCCTGCCTGCATTTCGAACTGTGCTATTATAGGGCGATCGACTTTGCCATTGCGGAAGGTCTGGCACGGGTAGAAGCAGGCGCGCAGGGTGAACATAAGCTGGCGCGCGGTTACTTGCCCACGCGCACGCATAGCTTGCATTGGGTCAATGACCCCGGCTTTGCCGATGCGATCAAGAAATATCTGGACGCCGAGGCCCACGCAGTGGGAGAAGAGATCGAGATTCTGACGGATTACGGTCCGTTCAGAAAATCGAATCCGGAGGAACAGCAATGACGGAACTATTGTCGACCGAAACTCGCGGCCCTCTTCTTGATCCGCTGTTCGACAACGGCTGGACCATGGTCACGGACCGGGATGCAATCACCAAGACCTTCATATTCGAAGATTTTGTTCATGCTTTTGGCTGGATGACCCAGGTGGCGATCTTTGCCGAGAAATGGAACCACCATCCCGAATGGTCAAACGTGTACCGCACGGTCGAGGTCGTCCTGTCCACCCATGATGTGGGCGGATTGTCAGCGCTGGATGCCAAGTTGGCGCGTAAAATGGACAGCCTCGTTTAACGGTCTCCTCTGGATCCCATGCCGCCGGCCAGAGAAGCTATTTCACCCAGACGACGGAAATCGGCGGGTGTGACCGTGCCGTTGCTGACGTCGATGTCTCGTGGAATACCGGTTGTCCGATTCCCAACCGAACGAACGCTGCGCGCCGCCGGATTGATGTCCAAACAACGCGTATCATAGCACGTCAGGCCCGAAGTGCTGATCTGGATCTGGGGCTGTCCGTTCGGTCCGGTCACCACGGGGGCCTGCGGCGCATCACAGGCGGCAAGAAACCCCAGAATGCTGAGGGCTATCCACTTTTTCATACCACACTCCTATCGTTCAGCCCGGTCGTGCGATCAATCCAACTGGCCGTTTCCGTCCTGATCGGCGGCCAGGAAATCATCGCCCATCTGCTGGTCATACTCTGATCGTGAAATAAAGCTGTCGTTGTTGCGGTCAACGTTTTGAAACCGCTTTATGTCCAGAAACGGTTTGGCTTCTTCCAGACCCAGCGTTCCGTTCTTGTCTTCGTCCATGGCCTGAAAAGCATAATCCGAAAAGGCGTTGAACTCGTCCTTGGACAGGAAGCCATCGTTGTTGGAATCAATGGCGTTCAGTTCCTTTTCGTGCAGTTCAGCCACTGTTTCCGCCAAGGTTGCACTGGCCGCCAGAATGATCGTTGTCGTTAGAATAGCTGTTTTCATCATCATTCTCTCCTCAGCACGCGTAACGCTGGCCCGAGACACCGCCCGTGACGGCCCCGGCCGCGGTCAGGATGTCTTTGCCGGACCCGCCGCCGAATTGATTGCCAATCGCCCCGCCGATCAGTGCGCCGCCTAGTGTGCCGCCGAGGCAGGCGATCTCATGCTGTCGTGCTTGCTGCTGTTGAGGTGTCGGGGCCGGGCCACACGCTGCCAGCGCGCCTGCAGCACCCAGAATGACTGTGATGACTTTGAGCTTCATCAAAAAACTCCCTGAATGAATGGGGCAAGTATCGACCCATCAGGAAGTTGCATCAAGTGAAATAGGGTTAACGTGGCCCCGGCTGTACCGGTGCCCGAGTGACTTAGATAGCCTCAAGCAGACCTTCGCCCGCGGAAATCTCGCAGGCACCTGGGTTTTCTTCAAGATTCAATGCAACGACTTTGCCATCTTCGACCAACATCGCATAGCGCTTTGAGCGCGCAAGCAGGCCGACGGGCGGGGCGTCGAAATCCATTCCGATGGCCTTGGTGAATTCGGATGCGGGATCGGCCAGCATCGTCAGGCCCGCATCCGTCGCACCTGTAGAGTCGCCCCATGCTCCCATGACGAACGGATCATTGACCGAAATGCAGATGATTTCGTCCACTCCTTTGGCATCGAACTGATCTTTGGTGCGGATAAAGCTTGGCACATGGGCCGTCGTGCACGTGCCGGTAAATGCGCCAGGAACGGCAAAGATCACCACTTTGCGGCCCTTGGTCTTTGTTGAAACACGAACTTCTTCTGGACCCTCGGCGCCCATTTGAATCAACGTTGCGTCGGGAAGCGTATCACCGGTTGAAATCATCTTGTTCCTCCTGTCGATTGGATTTGCAGAGTCGGCCTCAGCCGCAATATAGGTGAGCCAGAGAATGAAACCACGGGAATTTGACAGGGCAGGACGAACATGAGCCATATTGTTGTGATCGGAGCCGGGCAGGCGGGATCATCTCTTGTTGCAAGACTGCGCAAGGACGGGTTTGAAGGCGATATCACGCTGATCGGTGCCGAGCAGCATCTGCCCTATCAGCGCCCGCCACTGTCCAAAGCTTATCTGCTGGGAGAGATGGAGCTTGAACGCCTGTTCCTACGCCCCGAAAGTTTCTACGCCGAAAACAACATCACCCTGCGTCTGGGTCAACGCGTGACCGCGATCGACCCCAAGGCCAAGACCGTGACCTTGGGCGATGAGGTGATTTCTTATGACGAACTGGCCCTGACCACTGGTTCCGACCCGCGTTACCTGCCTGCTGCCATTGGCGGTGATCTCGAAGGCGTCCATGTCGTGCGCGACCTGACCCATATCGACGAGATGGAGCCCCGCGTTAAAGAGGGCGCCCGCGCCCTGATCGTTGGTGGTGGCTATATCGGGCTTGAGGCGGCTGCCGTCTGTGCCAAGCGCGGGGTCAAGGTTACTCTGGTCGAGATGGCGGAACGGATTTTGCAACGCGTCGCAGCACCGGAAACCAGCGACTACTTCCGTGATCTGCATTCCGAATACGGTGCCGACATTCGTGAAGGCGTCGGGCTGGATCGTCTGGTCGGCGAAGACGGCAAGGTCACCGGGGCCATTCTGAGTGATGGCACCAAGCTTGAGGTTGATTTCGTCGTGGTAGGCGTGGGCATCGCACCCTCGACCCAATTGGCCGAGATGGCCGGGTTGGAATTGGACAACGGCATCAAAACGGATGCCCATGGCCGCACCTCTGATCTGGCTATCTGGGCGGCGGGCGATTGCGCGTCGTTCCCACATGATGGTGGCCGTATCCGGCTGGAAAGTGTACCGAATGCCATTGATCAGGCCGAGATCGTTGCTCAGAACATGCTGGGTGCCGCCAAAGACTATGTGGCGACGCCGTGGTTCTGGTCGGACCAGTATGACGTCAAACTACAGATCGCAGGTCTGAACACCGGCTATGACCGCGTGGTGACCCGCAAGGGCGACGGGCAGACGGTGTCCTTCTGGTATTACAAAGGCGACCAGCTGATCGCGGTCGACGCCATGAATGACCCACGTGCCTATATGGTGGGCAAACGCCTGATTGATGCAGGCAAAACAGCCGACCCGGCCGTCGTGGCCGACCCAGACGCGGACCTGAAACCGCTGCTCAAAGCGTGAGGATCATCGCCGGAGAGTTCCGGGGTCGCGCGCTGGCTTCGGTCGGCAAAGGCGATGCCGGGGCGCATCTGCGTCCCACCACTGACCGTGTGCGTGAAAGCCTGTTCAATGTGCTGAGCCATCAGATCGACTTTGATGGGCTGCGTGTTCTGGACCTTTTTGCCGGCACCGGAGCACTGGGGCTTGAGGCGCTGTCGCGCGGCGCGGCGCATGTGACTTTCGTTGATGACGGGCGTGTGGCGCAGGGACTGATCCGTAAGAACATTGATCTGACCCACAGCAAGGATCGTACCGATCTGATCCGCCGCGACGCGACACGGTTGGGTGACAATCCGGGCGCGCCTTGTGATCTGATTTTTCTCGATCCGCCTTACGGCAAAAGCCTGGGACAAAAGGCGCTTGCGACGGTCACTCAAGGGGGGTGGCTGGCAAAAGACGCCTTGATCGTCTGGGAAGAAAACGCCCCCATGGAGGCGCCAGAAGGGTTTGACCTGCACAATACGCGTAAATACGGCGACACGCATATTTCGCTGATGTGGCGGGCAGAGGTCTGACATGCACGATCTGGTCATTTTCGATTGCGATGGTGTGCTGGTCGATAGTGAGGTTCTGTCCAACCAGGTTTTGATCGACAGCTTTGCGAGATATGGGCTGAACCTGTCTTTGGCGGAATGCATGGCGCTTTTCGTCGGCGGTACGATGACCGGTGTCCGCGAAAAGGCCCGGGCGCTGGGCGCGGACCTGCCGAATAATTGGATCGAACAAATCTATTCGGAAACCTATGAGGTTTTGCGTGCCGGTACACCTTTGGTTGCGGGTGTTCCCGAGCTGTTGGCGCAGTTGGATTCATTGGGTATTCCGTATTGCGTCGCCTCGAATGGCCGCCCGGAAAAGATGCAGATCACCCTGGGCCAGAACGGGTTGTGGGACAGGTTCCGGGATGTGATGTTTTCGGCGCATGTTCTGGGGGTGGGTAAACCCGACCCTGCTTTGTTCATTGCAGCAGCGCAGCATTTCGGTGCCAAGTCCCCCGTCGTCATCGAAGACAGCGAAAACGGCGTCACCGCTGCCAAGCGCGCCGACATGCGGTGCCTGGGGTATGCGGCCCATGACGACGGTGCGCGGTTGGTTGCACTAGGTGCCGAGGTCTTTGACGACATGGCCCAAGTGCCAAAGCTTTTGGGCTTATAAATCAATTATGCTAGGATTGGCGGATGGACCGCACCGCCACTTCTCTGTTCTGGACCCATTCACAGGCCGCTGAATCCCACACCGGACCCGCGCCCAAGCCTTTGCGCGCGCCCGTGTTCATCCACGACGCGATTACGCCGTGGGGAACGGAAACATTGCTGCTGAAACTGCTGCGCGAGCAGGCCGCCGATCAGGACGAATAGGTCGGATGGAACTTGTTGCCCGGTGACAGGGTAAAGATATCGACGCCATCAGCCGTCACACCCACAGAGTGTTCGAACTGCGCTGACAGTGACTTGTCGCGGGTCACCGCAGTCCAGTCATCGGCAAGTGTTTTCGTCTCAGGACGGCCAAGGTTCACCATCGGTTCGATGGTGAAGAACATGCCCTCTTCCAGAACCGCGCCAGTGCCCGGACGGCCATAGTGCAGCACGTTTGGCGGCGCGTGGAACACTCGGCCCAGGCCGTGACCACAGAAATCGCGCACGACGCTCATCCGATGCGCCTCGACATAGGCCTGAATCGCGTGGCCGATATCACCGAAGGTGTTGCCCGGCTTGACCGCCTCGATGCCTTTGAACAGGGCATCATGTGTCACTTGGACCAGACGCTCAGCCTTGCGGGGCAGTTTGCCCGCAACATACATGCGCGAAGTATCGCCGAACCAGCCGTCTACGATGACCGTAACGTCGATGTTCAGAATGTCGCCATCCTTCAGCTTCTTGTCACCGGGAATGCCGTGGCAGACCACGTGATTCACGCTGATACAGCTGGCATGCTGATAGCCCTTGTAGCCAATTGTTGCCGATGTCGCGCCTGCATCCTCGACCATCTGCGTGATCATGCCATCAATCGCGCCAGTGGTCTGGCCCGGAAAGACATGTTCTGCAATATCGTCGAGTATCCGCGCGGCCAAGGCCCCTGCCGCATGCATGCCGGCAAAGTCACCCTGTTCGTAAATGCGGATGCCGTCCTTGGTCAGACGGCCACGATGTTCTTTCATCGACGCTAAGCTCCAAATGTTGCGCGCAGCCTGCCTTTTACGCTGCTTGTGCAGAAAGTTCCAGAGGGTGCGCGTTTGCGGGTGTTAAATGGCGCGGAATGCCCTCGGATCAAGGCTGCAAAGTCTATCAAATTCGCTCAAAATCATAATTTCAGATAGAATGTTGTTTTTTCGCAGTGAGATCGTTTTGGAGGATCGAAATGTCCAGCAGTTCTGCCAATTTTATCGGTGAAATTCCACACCATTACGATCAGGGTCTGGGACCGAACATTTTCGTAGACTATGCCGACAGGTTAACCGGGCTGTGTGGCGGCCTTGAAACGGGTCGCGTTCTGGAGCTTGCCGCAGGAACGGGAATTGTCAGCCGTAAGCTGCGCGACGCGTTAAACCCGTCTGTTTCACTGACGGTTACGGACCTTAATCCGCCCATGTTGGAGATTGCAAAAGCCAAGTTCTCCGGCAGTGAGAATGTCGAGTTTGCCCAAGCGAACGCAATGGAACTGCCCTTCGAAGACAACAGTTTTGACCTTATCGTTTGCCAGTTTGGCGTGATGTTCTTTCCGGACAAAACTGCGTCATATCGCGAAGTCGCCCGTGTTCTGAAGCCAGGTGGCCGGTACGTGTTCAATGTCTGGAGTGATATGTCCGAAAACCCGTTTTCCGAGACAGCCCACAAAGCGGCGATGACGTTCTTTCCCGAAAACCCACCCGGATTCTACAAGGTCCCGTTCCACTACGGCGACCCCGACATCGTACACGCGGACCTTGCAGCCGCAGGTTGGGGGACCGTTACGCACGAAACCACCAGGTTGAACAAAGCAATCGCCGATCTTGAGAAATTTGCGACAGCCCTGGTGTATGGAAATCCGTTAATTGACGAAATCAGAGCGCGCGGAGGTGTCGATCCGGATGCGGTTGTGGCCGAAATGCTGTCGGCGCTGCGGTCCAGATTTGAGGCCAGTGATATGGTGATGCCCCTTTCAGCAACCCAGTTCGAATGCCGAAACAAGGGGTGAACCGGACCTGAGGGGGGCAAGTGATATTACCCGGGCAGGTTAAAGTCCCCGAACCGTGTGGTATCCACCCAAACACCGTCGGGCGAAATTTGCGTACCATACACCAATCGCTCTACACCCTTCGCCTGTGCCGTCTCAAATGCCGCCGCATAGGCCGCGTCTATATCCGCCGCCAAACCAAACCGATCGCAATCCGTGCGCTGCACCAGATACAGCATGATCGCGCGATGTCCTTGGGTCACCATGGCCGTCAGCTCTCCTAGATGTTTGGTACCGCGTGCGGTGACGCTGTCGGGGAACTCTGCCAAACATGGTTCACGGGACAGGGTCACGCTTTTGACTTCGACATAGGCGTCGGGCAGGCCAGGTTGCGTCAGCAGAAAATCAATACGGCTGTTTTTACCGTACTTCACCTCGGGACGGACGGTTTCATAGGCCGCAAGCTCAGGTAATTCACCGGCCTCAAGAGACGCGCGCAGGGCTTTGTTGGGCACCGAGGTGTCAACACCGGTAAAATGCCCATTCTCATGATCGACCAGACGCCAGCCATATTTCAGCTTTTTCTTCGGGTCGTCATTGGGCTCCAGCCAGATCTTCTCACCCGGTTCGGCCAAACCCAGCATGGAACCCGGATTGGCGCAATGTGCGGTTACTTCGCGCCCGTCCTCCAACTGGCAATCGGCCAGAAAACGTTTGTAGCGTCGGATCAGGCGGGCGGGGATCAATGGGGTGGCAAACTTCATGCCACCCGGCTTAACGCGCGCCCGCCCGTATAGGAAGTGTCAGACGAGGCCTGCCATTACGCCACCATCCACATCCCAGACTGCCCCGGTGACCCAACCTGCATCATCGGACAGAAGATGGGTGACGGTATGCGCCACATCCTCGGGCAGACCGACGCGGCCGATCGGGTGGAAAGCGTCGAAGGCATCGGTCAAGGTCGCCTCGATCTGGTCCGGCGCGATGAAGGCACCATAGATGGGGGTCACCACCACCGCCGGAGAAACGGCGTTCACTCGGATCTTATGTTCCGCCAGTTCCATTGCCAGATGCTGCGTCAGGGAATGAAGCCCGGCTTTGGCCATCGAATAGGCCGAGGACGGTGTGGCGCGAACTGCCTGTTTTGCCCACATAGAGCCTATGTTGACGATATTTCCGCCTCCGTTGGCTATCATGTTTTCGACCACGGTCTGTGTGATGAAAAAGGTCGCGCGGTTCAGGTCCAGATAGCTGTCGTAATCCTCGGCCGTGTGTTCCATGAACGGTTTTGGCGCGAATGTCCCGGCTGCATTCACCAATCCCTGAATGTGACGCGTGTCCGATTTGATCTGGTTGATCAGTCTTTCGACGTCTGCCGCATCGCGCAGGTTCGCGCGGTGTATGTCCGCGGCGCCGCCGAGTTCCGCTTTCGCCGCGTCCAACTTGCCAGCGGATGACCCGACAAGGATCACGTGCCCGCCGCTTGCTATGATTTGGCGCGCTGTGGCCAGACCCATTCCGCTGGATCCGCCGACGATAAGTGTTGTTGTCTGTGTCATGATCAAATTCCCTATCTACTGATAGGTAGATATATTGAGCTTGGAAACTGAAATACAACCCCCTATCTAGTGGTAGGTAATTTTTAGATTGATGAGCAGATGCCCAAAACGGAAAAACCCCTGTCAGAAACTGCCAGCCATATTTTGGATGTGGCCGAGCGTATGGCGCGACAAGGCGGGTATTATGCCTTCAGTTTTCGCGACATCGCAGCAGAAATCGGCATCAAATCGGCCAGCATTCACTACCATTTTCCCACCAAGGAAGCTTTGGGTGAGGCGCTGGTTACCCGGTACACTGATCGGTTCCTGGGGGCGTTGGGACGGTTGGACGAAGCCACGCCTTTGGAATCTCTTGAACAATATGTGGCGGCATATCGACAAGCATTGATCGAACAGGACCTGATGTGCCTGTGCGGTATGTTCGGTGCTGAAATCGCAAGGTTGCCGGACCCGGTCGCCAGAAGAACGCGTGAGTTTTTCGAACGCAATCTCGTATGGCTGGAAACGGTTTTCCGGGCCGCAGGGGCCGCGAATCCCGAAGCCCGAGCAGGGAAAACGATTGCCCGCCTGGAAGGGGCGATGATTCTGGCGCGGTCGATGAACGATATGGACCTGTTCCAACGCGTCACTGCCGATTTGCCTGCCCAAGCGCTGCGAGAATGACAAACGGGCCTTGCGAGGTTCAGCAGGAACGATATCTTGCGGCCTGTGCCATATCAGGAAAGGACAGGTCATGCCGAACCCAACCGCAGCAATGCTTGTGATCGGGGATGAAATCCTGTCGGGACGCACCCGGGATGCGAACATGCATTACCTTGCGCAGGAACTGACCAAGCAGGGCATTGATCTTAAAGAGGTTCGTATGGTCAGCGATGACGTCACTGCCATCGAACAGGCCGTGCGCGCCCTGTCGGACCGCTTTGATCATGTGTTCACCAGTGGCGGAATAGGCCCGACCCATGACGATATCACGGCCGACTGCATTGCCCGCGCCTTTGGTGCATCGATTGACGTGCGCGCCGACGCCCGCGCACTGCTGGAGCGACACTATGAGAATTCAGGGCTAGAACTGAACGCCGCGCGCCTGCGGATGGCACGTATTCCGGAAGGTGCGAAATTGATAGACAACCCGGTCTCAACTGCGCCGGGATTCACCCTTGGCAATGTGCACGTCATGGCGGGAATCCCCACAATTTTTCAGGCTATGGTCGCCAGTGTTTTGCCTAAGCTGACCGGCGGCGATCCCCTGTTGTCGCAAACGCTGCGGGTCAACCGGGGTGAAGGTGATATCGCCTCGACCCTGTCGGCTTTGGCTGAGGATTACCCTGATCTCGCCATCGGCAGCTATCCGTTTCAGGTAAATGGTGTATTCGGCTCTAACGTGGTGGTTCGGGGCACGAATGGGTCACAGGTCGATGCGGCCACGACCCGGTTGGCGAAAGAGCTGGAGCTTTGAGCCCGAACTGGGCCGACGTTGTCGACGGCACATGGCCGGCGGCTCGGTTCGAGACAATTGGCCCTTTTCGCCTGCGGCAAGGGTTGGGTGGTGGCTCACGCGTTTCCGCAGGTAGCGCTATGGCATCGGCGACCGACGCGGATATTGAAGCCGCCGAACAGGCAATGCGCGCGATGGGTCAGCGGCCCATATTCTGCCTGCGACCGGGCGACGAACGGCTGGATCAGCAGCTTGCGGATCGTGGCTATGACATTCTTGATCCCGTCAACATCTACCAATGCCCGGTCGACCACCTGACCGATACGCCCATCCCTCGGGTCACCGCCTTTACCATCTGGAGTCCACTGGCGATCATGAACGAGATCTGGGCGCAAGGCGGTATCGGGCCAGAGCGGCTGGCTATCATGGACCGCGCCGAGGGGCCGAAAACGGGGATATTCCTACGTCATTCCGATCACCCGGCGGGGACCGGTTTTGTCGCCATTCACGACGACGTCGCCATGGTTCATGCGCTAGAAATGTTACCGGCCTATCGCCGTCAGGGCTTGGGAAAGTGGGCCATGCGCGCGGCTGCAATCTGGGCGCAGAAGAACGGCGCAAAAACGCTAAGTGTGATCTGCACCAAGGCCAATGACGGGGCAAATGGTCTCTACCATGCGCTCGGGATGGAGATAACCGGCGAATACCATTACCGTCAGCTTGTCCAAGGAGAGTGACCACCGTGACCGATCAAACCCTGCCCACCGCGCTGGACCTGCCGATGGTGGACCCGCTGCCGCCTGAGACGCAGAAGTACTTTGATATCTGTGTCGAAAAACTGGGCTTTGTGCCCAATGTTCTGAAGGCTTATGCGTTCGACATCGACAAGCTGAACGCGTTTACGGCGAATTATAACGACCTGATGTTGGGTGACAGCGGGTTGTCAATACTGGAACGCGAAATGATTGCGGTGGTCGTGTCCGCGATCAACAAATGCTTTTACTGTCTGGTGGCCCATGGTGCAGCTGTTCGGCAATTGTCGGGCAATCCGCAATTGGGCGAGATGCTGGTTATGAACTACCGCGTGGCCCCTCTGGTCGATCGTCAACGCGCCATGCTGGATTTTGCTGCCAAGATAACGACCGCCAGTACCGAGATCGAAGAACCTGATCGCCAACGTCTGCGCGATGTTGGTTTCAGCGATCGGGACATTTGGGACATTGCCAATGTGACCGGCTTTTTCAATATGTCGAACCGGGTGGCTAGCGCAACAGCGATGGCCCCGAACGACGAATACCATACGCAGGCCCGATGATACGAGCCGCAGCCCTTTTTCTGATGATGATGGCCAGTCAGGGTCTTGCACAGAACCTGACGTTGCCCTCTGGCGCACGGCTGGTCAGCGACCGGACGAGTGAATTGGACAGCTATGAGCTGCCAATCGGCCCTTTCGTCGACGGTGCAGTGCCCGCAAGAGAGGTTGAAGGAAAGGTCGAGCGGTTAACGTGGCGGTTGCAATCGGGCTCTAGCACAACGCTGCAATTGCTGGCGCCGCTGCGGGATCAGATCGCCGCGCAGGGGTACGAGATCCTGCTTGAGTGTCAGGCCAAAACGTGTGGCGGGTTTGATTTTCGATTTGGCACCGAAGTCGTGCCCACACCGGACATGTATGTGGCCATTCAGGACTATCGCTTTTTGTCCGCCATTCGGGGGGGCAATGTGGTCAGCCTGCTGGTCAGCCGCAATCCGCCTGACGGGTATGTGCAGATGATCCGCGTCACACCGGTAGGGGCAGAGGCTCCGCCGCCGCTTGTGATCGACGAGCCAGTCACGTCGTCCAGCGACCTGTTGGCCGAATTGGAGCAAAACGGCCATGCAATATTGGAAGATCTTCATTTCCGTACCGGAGAGATGACGTTGGGCGAAGGGCCTTTTGCGTCGCTAGAACTGGTTACGGAGTTTCTGACCAAAAACCCAAATACCCGGTTGGCACTTGTAGGCCACACCGATGATACTGGTGCGCTGGATGCCAATATTTCGATCAGTACCGGCCGGGCACAGGCCGTGCGCGCCCGTTTGATCCAAGCACATGGGATCGCGCCAGACCGGGTCGAGGCGCGTGGGATCGGCTATCTGGCCCCGCTCACGTCGAATGCCACACCGGAAGGCCGCGACCTGAATCGCCGGGTCGAGGCGGTCTTGCTAGTTAACTGAAGCCTAAAAGCAGCGCTCACTTTGAACTGAATGAGACTACACAAGCCTCCCATAATGGACCAAACCAACGACTTTTAGTTTTTTGATTCTCGGAGGAGGTAGTGGTGTGCCGCCTACACCTGCATCGGCCTATTCTCGAGCTTGATTTGATAATTGCCCGCGCCTTTTGCCATGGGCAGGTTTACCAGCCTGAGTTTGCGCACCGGTTGGCCAGAGAGCAGCACGCGCCAAGTTGACTGACGTCACTCAGCTTGAAATGAAGAGCTGTCTTTGTGCCTTGTTGTTAAGCGGCGATAAATGAACAGATCGCGATCCAATTGACCCTGAATAAGTGCATCTCTGCAATATTAACTTCGTTTGATGTTCTAAGTCCTCACAAGGCAGCGCTTTTTCTAGCAGTTTAGAATAGTGTTCGATCAGTTGCAAAGAAACACTAGCGAGTGTGAGGTTTGCGACGACCCGAAAGTATTCGCGCAAACAGGCCATTTACCTTAATCCACTCGGAATATTCACGATAGTCCGCATCCGCCATAAGGTGTTTTTCTTCAGTTTTGGCCCGGGCGTAGTAAACTGCGTTTACACCAAGTAGCAAAATACAGCTTTGAACAGCCGCCGCCGTTCCGAGGTTTGAAAGGAAGGGTACAGACATCAACCACCACATAGCGTTTTTTGACAGGTACGCCGGGTGCTTGGCATGGCGAAACGGCCCGGTCGTAATTATCCCGCGATGTGTCAGATTCGAGAATCTAATTCCGAATGCAACCGTGGCCCAAGCATAAATCACTGCAAGTACCACGATCGCCGACCCCCATAGTGTCAAAAGCAGTGGCATCCCTTCAAACCAATATGTCCAATCTTGAGTGCCGGATTTGTAATCAAGAGGGCCACCTGAAGTCATGAGAATGAAAGGCGGGTAACAGATCAACGCTGCAACCCAAGAAGAAAGGTAAGGGTTTGCTGTTCTGATGTGTGAGTCCAGCGCTTTAAAGGTGCAAAGATATCCAATCGTCCCGATGCAGACGTCCACGAAAAACGTCAATTGAATTACGAAAAAAACGGTCGGCAGCGGTTTAGAAAAAAAATTACTCAGATCAGCGTTGATCATGGAATGAATGTTCGTCGGCAGGATCGAGATCATAAATGCTAAGAAAAAACCTTTGACGAGCCATGCGCGACAATGATCTTTGACCTTTTGTCGGTCGACAGCCGAGTAGTTTAACGTGACCAGCTTTCCAAAATGCCAAAGCTCGTCGTGAGGATCCACCATGTGGCGAGTGGTAAATGCAATGTAAATTGGCGACAGGATCCAGAGCAATGGAAAAACGACAAGAGACAATGCCCGGGTCAACTCGTATTTCGATGCTTCATAGGTTGGGATGAGTTGATAAGCTAGGGCGATCACAAGAAAGGTAGCACCCAGACCTAAAGTTTTTGTAACTGTAATCTCCATGACATCAGACCGGTGTCTTGCCAGCCCATAATCCAAGCCTGTGGAAGCGCGCAAGTGTGCTTTGTCGAGCAAAATAGTCGATGCAATCATCGTTGCCGCAGGCAAACCCAACAACATCATAATGGATTGCAGCAAGGATACTTCGAAATACGCTGCTCCCATTGTGGCGCAGAACAAGGAAACGACACCGATCAATCCAGTGGCTTCGCTTACGGCCGATTTCGGAAGCTGCCTTGAACTGACAAAAGCCGCCGAGTGCGGTGCGCCTCCGGATCCTTTTTTCTCGCTGGCATTGGTCTCAATCGCCGTGCTCATTCCCTAACCCTTTTTCATCTCATTGCATGGTATTAAGGAAACCGGCACATGGATTCTGGCCCCCAAATTTCAGCAGCTTCTCAGAGTATCCTTGCGATGTAATCGCCTTAATGTCGCGCTGCTCCTGAGTTCACCAGTCCATCGGGCCTTTTTCGTGAAAGGCGTCGACGAGAAAATCTATGAATGCCCGCACCTTGGGCTGTGTAAAGCGTCCGGGTGGGTAAACGGCGTAGACGCCCTGTACCTCGTCCGGAAGCGATGGCATCGCATCCACAACGGCACCGGATTTCAGCGCTTCTGCGTATAGATAGCTGGGCAGATATGCGATCCCCAGACCAGAGATGGCGGCGTTTAAAAGGGATTGCCCATCGTTCACGCTCAGCCACCCTGCGGTGCGAACCTGTCTTTTTTCACCCGACGGCGCGGTCAGCCTCCACACGTTGCCAGAAGACTGGCTCGAGTAATGCAGCAGCTTGTGTTCGTTCAGGTCGTCAATTTTCTGCGGTCGACCGAATTTCTCGACATAGCTGGGCGCTGCGACCATCCGTTTGACAGTTTCTGTCAGTTTACGGGCGCGCAGGGTGCTGTCTTCCAATTCACCAATCCGGACGGCCACATCGAATCCTTCTGAAATCAACTCGACGTAGCGGTTGTTCAGAACCATGTTCACTGTGATATCAGGATAGGCCGCCAGAAAATCCGACAGAACCGGAGACAGATGATTGACGCCGAAATCTGTTGCAACGCTGATCCGAAGCAGACCCGAGGGGGCGGATTGCATCGAAGTCACAAGCGCATCAGCTTCGCCCGCATCATTTAGAACGCGCCGTGCGCGATCGTAATATGCTAGGCCAATTTCCGTCGGCGACACGCGCCGGGTCGTGCGGTTCAGCAGCCGTGCGCCCAGACGGGCCTCGAGGCTGGAAACATGCTTTGACACGGCCGATTTGGAGATGCCCATTTTCTTGGCCGCATCGGTGAAGCCACCTTGGTCCACCACATTGGCAAAGGCTTCCATTTCGGTCAGTCGGTCCATTCTCATTCCCCAGGTCTTAGTCCTTTTTTCCAACCTGACGTCCAATCTAGGCGGAAACAGGGCGGACATGGGATAATATCAGGGTTTCAATTCGGATCGTTTGCATATGGGAAACGCGGAAACGATGGTTTCCTAGATGGCCACAAAGCCTGTAAGCCAAGGGTTTTGGGTGATTTCGGCCAGATATGCTAGGGTGACAATGGCAAATTTGTGACCACGGAGGAGATCATGAAAGCCATTTATACCATCGCAGCCATATGTCTGTCCGCGACCCTTGTATGGGCGGGTGGCGAGACGCCGTCGAACCCAGACGCACGGGTCTATTTTGTAAACCTGTCGGACGGCGACACGGTTTCATCGCCGGTGACCGTGGTCTTTGGGCTAAGCGGGATGGGCGTGGCCCCCGCCGGAACCGAGGTGGAAAACACCGGGCACCACCATTTGCTGATCGACCGCCCGCCATTGGGTGAGGGCGGGGACGGTGTGGACGAGCTGGCCTATGGTCTGCCTGCGGACGACAACCATCTGCATTTCGGCGGGGGACAGACCGAAGTGACAACGGAATTGGCCCCTGGTGCACACACGCTGCAACTGGTGCTGGGCGATGCCGGGCATGTGCCACACTCCCCTCCTATTGTGTCCCAGGTGATCACGATAACGGTCGAGTAGCCGACGTGCCTTCGCGGCGCAGGCAACTATGCCACGTCGGGCAATAGGAAAATACGGCGCGCCAGCGCCGAATTCAGCCGTTCTTGTGGATACCATTGGCTGAGGGCGGTCTTGGCCATCAAATCGGGGTTTTCCGCAATGAATGCCTCGAAAGTACTGGATTGTGAACTGGCAAGACGCTCTGCGATCAGGCTCATGAATGCGTAAGTGATCGTCAGGTTGAACTTATCCGGGGCGCCGGCTTTGGCCGCAAGTGTTCGGATCCCTTTGGCGTAGATCGCTGCAGCATCGATGAAATCGTACTTTCGCAGCAGGTCATATGCGACCTGTACATGTTCGGCATGTCCGAACGTTGTGTTGTCGATGGCGTGTGCCTCAAACGCGCTGGTGATGTCGGTGCTCATTCTCCGTCCTCCTTGAAACGGTGGCTGTCCTCGGCTGTCCAGTCGAGGTCGTAGACATTTTTGAGCTGTTTGATCTTCTCCAGCGTTTCCTCGGAAAACGCTGGCTTGTTCTCAAAGCTATGCAGGGTAATCCCCTCGATCAGATCGCCAAGGGTCATGTCCAGCGACTCTGCCAGCCCCTTGAGGACTTTCAGCAGGCGTTTTTCGATACGAATTCCCGTTTGGGTGCGTTCTGTTTTCTGACTCATGGCGTACATATGTATATTAATACCAATAGAGTCAAGCCGCACAAAAAAAGCCGCCTCTTTCGAGACGACTTCCTGCAGTTCAATTGAGGTGTTGCTTTAGAACGTAGCCGCCAGCCGCGTCCCCTGATTGATCGCCCGTTTAGCATCCAACTCTGCCGCCACATCCGCACCGCCGATCACGTGCGGAGTGATACCCTGGTCGATCAACGCATCCGCCAGGCTGCGCTCGGATACCTGACCGGAACACAGAACGATTGTGTCCGCCGCGATCACGGTCGGATCAGCACGTTCTTCGCCAAAGCTGACATGCAGGCCGTCTTCGTCGATGTGCTCGTAATTCACGCCGCCCACAAAATTGACGTCCTTCATCTTTAGCGTAGCGCGGTGAATCCAGCCGGTTGTTTTACCCAAACCTTTCCCATGCGCCTGTTTCTTGCGCTGTAACAGAGTGACCTCACGCGCAGGTGCCGCAGGTTGCGGACCCTCAGGTGCCAGGCCCGAGCGGTGTTCGGCCGGGTCTGTGACGCCCCATTCCTTCATCCATGCGGGCAGGTCGGTGGTAACGCTGTGGCCGTCTTCCAGCAGGAATTCGGACACATCAAACCCGATGCCGCCGGCACCGATCACGGCGACTGACTTACCGACATCCGCCTTTTCGCGCAGCACGTCGATATAATTGATGACGTTGTCCCGATCCTGACCCGGGATTTGCGGATCGCGCGGAATGACACCAGTAGCGATAACCACCTCGTCAAAGCCGGTCAGGTCGTCAGCGCTGACTTCGCGGTTCAGCTCTACCTTCACACCCAGATCGGTCATCATGGTGCGGTACCAATCGACCAGTCCCCAGAACTCTTCTTTGCCCGGAACCTGCTTGGCCATGTTCAATTGGCCGCCAATCTCCGAGGCGCGATCGAACAGGGTCACGTCGTGTCCGCGCTGGGCTGCGGTCATCGCGGTGGACAATCCCGCGGGGCCGGCGCCGACAATGGCAATCGTCTTTGGCGCTTCAGTTGTGGTGATTTCCAATTCGGTCTCATGGCAGGCGCGCGGGTTCACAAGGCACGAGGTCAACTTGCCGCTAAAGGTGTGGTCCAGACACGCCTGGTTGCAGGCAATGCACGGCGCAATCTGTGCCGCTTCACCTGCAATTGCCTTGTTGACGAAATCTGCATCGGCGAGCATCGGACGGGCCAGAGACACCATGTCGGCGCAACCCGTCGACAGGACCTCTTCGGCGACCTCTGGCGTGTTGATCCGGTTCGAGGTGATGACGGGGATAGAAACCTTACCCATCAGCTTTTTCGTTACCCAGGCGAAGGCCGCGCGCGGAACGCTGGTGGCGATGGTCGGAATGCGTGCTTCGTGCCAGCCGATGCCGGTGTTGATGATCGTGGCACCGGCCTCTTCGATACGCTGGGCCAGTTCAACGACCTCTTCATGGGTCGAGCCATTGGGGATCAGGTCGATCATCGACAGGCGATAGATGATGATAAAATCAGTGCCTACGGCTTCACGCGTGCGGCGAACGACTTCGATCGGCAGGCGCATACGGTTCTCATAGGACCCGCCCCAATGGTCGGTACGCTTGTTGGTGTGTTTCACAATGAACTGGTTGAGGAAATATCCCTCGGACCCCATGATCTCGACCCCGTCATAACCCGCTTTCCGGGCCAGAACGGCAGCGTTCACGATGTCGCTGATCTGTTTCTCGATACCTTCCTCGTCCAGCTCATTCGGCGGGAAGGGCGAGATCGGGGATTTCACCGGGCTGGGGGCCACACATTTCGGACCATAGGCATAGCGACCCGCATGTAGGATCTGCATCGCGATCTTGCCCCCCGCGTCGTGCACCCGCTGTGTGACGATGGAATGGTTCGCGACTTCTTTGTCATTGGTCATCATCGACGCGCCGGGCAGCACCGATCCTTCAAGGTTCGGGCCAATCCCGCCTGTCACCATCAATGCGACACCGCCACGGGCGCGGTCGGCATAGAACTCGGCCACACGGTTCCAGTCGCCGGTTTCCTCAAGCCCTGTGTGCATCGACCCCATCAGGACGCGGTTCTTCAAAGTCGTAAAGCCCAGATCCAGCGGGGCCAGCATATTTGGGTACGCAGTCATGGCGAACTCTCCCTCCCGATTTGTCGACGCTAGATTGACCTTCACGTCAACGTTGTCACGCGAAACCTAACGTCACACCCTTTGCTGGCGCCTTGGGGCTTGATACAGACGTCTCAAAGCACATTCACGAGGCTGCACATGACCCCCGAAGAGATCGCCAAACTGCCCTATCGCCCTTGCGTGGGGCTTATGCTGATGAATGCCGAGGGCAGGATTTTCGTCGGTCAGCGCAATGATCGCCACAAGGATGCATGGCAAATGCCTCAGGGCGGCGTGGACAAGGGCGAAGATCCACGGGATGCAGCCCTGCGTGAGCTGTGGGAAGAAACCGGCGTAACCTCGGACTTGGTCGAGATCGTCGCCGAAACAGACGGCTGGCTGCCTTATGATCTGCCACACGACATCGTGCCGAAAATCTGGAAAGGCCGTTATCGCGGGCAGGAACAGAAATGGTTCTTTCTGCGGTTCACCGGCCGCGACGATCAGATCGACATCCAGACCGAGCACCCGGAATTCATCAAGTGGAAATGGCAGGAGCCCGGTCAGCTGATTGACGAGATCGTGCCGTTCAAACGTGAGGTTTACCGACAGGTGGTTGCCGCCTTTGCCGATTACTTGGGCTTTGGGCGCTAACCAAAGCCTTGGGGCTTGAAGCGAACGCGTGCGGCAGGTCCTTTGGGGTCCAGTTCGAACAAATCGTCGCGCGCGGTCAGGTATCCGCGCCAGTTCTTTTCGGGATACGTACTGATCTTGATATCGTGTAACCGACGCATACGCACGTTTAGATCGGCGATGGGTATGCCTTGCCCATTCTGGCTGCCCTGAGAAATTACAGTCTGGATTTTTCTGTCGAGGTCGGACGCCTCGGAGGCTCGGCTTTGCTGAAGCTCAACAAACACAGTGCAATTATCCCGAACGTGCTGTGGTGCTTTGGCTTCGCCAACGCCGACTGTCCTGACGCCGAATTCGCGTAGCCGCCGATGCAGGTGCGTAAAGTCGCCGTCCGAGCTGACGATCACCATGGCATCGATGCCCCGGTTCAAGGCGAACTCGATTGCGTCGATACACAATAGAATATCTGAGGCGTTCTTGCCCGTGCCGCTATGGATCAGGTGATATTCGCTGGCCTCATGCCACGCCGAAGAAACCTGAGCATTCATATAAACCCGTGCGACGTCGATACGCCCATATTTCTGAGCGATCCGGCCAACGTATTTTTTGTAAGTGGCGCTGATATTGTCGCCGTCCACCAAAACAGCTACGCGAAGTGTCATAAAAAATCCGGAATTAATTTAATTGGCGATGAGATACATCGACACTGAGGCAAATTTTTGGCGTTGTAGCTGGCAACCTCGCCTTGCCAAAAATCGCGCCGGCAGACCTGCAAAATCGGTTCCTACAAACGTGCGGAGTACGAGCAGGTGGTTGCCGCCTTTGCCGATCACCTGTCATAAAGCGGCATGCAGATTGAAGACATCTGGCCCAAGTACCGCGCGCGCCTGAAGGCGTTCTTGCACTCGCGTGTGTCCAACGCGGCGGATGTGGATGACCTGCTGCAAGAGATCTCGGTCAAGGTCTTCACCGGTCTGCCAAACCTGAAAGACCCTGCCAAACTGCAGCCGTGGTTGTTTCAAACGGCCGACCGCACGATCATCGACCATTACCGAAAATCCGGCCGTGTCGAGGCGCATCCGGATGATCTTTGGTATCACCGGGATGATCCGGAAACGCGTCAGGATCTTGAGGGATGCGTCGAACCTTTCATTCGCGGATTGCCGCAGGAAACCGCGGACATGCTGATTGCGATCGACATCAATGGCGTGTCCCAACAGGATTATGCACAGGCGCAAGGACTGGCGTATTCAACGCTTAAATCCCGGGTTCAAAAAGGCCGGGCAGAGCTGCGAAAAGCGTTCGAAGATTGCTGCAATATCTCGATGGATGTGCGGGGCAATATCTCGAAGGTTCAGGAAAAACCGAAATCCTGCAAAAAATGTTGATCTGATCGTCGTCTTTTTGGCGCGGGCTTCGTCTGACAGATGAAACCAGCAAAAGGAAAGACAAATGATCCGTATCATCAGTTTCAAAATCTGCCCCTTCGTTCAGCGTGTCACTGCGCTGTTGGAAGCCAAGCAGGTGCCCTATCAGATCGAATACATAAGCCTCAGCGACAAGCCGGATTGGTTTCTAGAGCTGTCGCCGACAGGCCAGGTACCGGTTCTGGTGACCGAGGGCGGCACCGCACTGTTCGAGTCGGACGCGATTGCCGAATACCTCGACGAAGTGACCGCCCCGCTGCAACCCGATCTGACGCCCGAGCAGCGCGCTCTGAACCGCGCGTGGAGCTATCAGGCCAGCAAGCACTACCTTGTTCAGTGCAGCGCAATGCAAAGCGCGGATCTGGTGATCTTTGCGGATCGGACGACCAAGTTGAACGCCTCGTTCGCGAAAGCCGAGAAGCAGCTTAGCTGTGGCCCATTCTTTGCGGGTGAGGCGCTGGGCAATGTCGATATGGCTTGGTTGCCGTTGCTTCACCGGGCAGCAATCGTGGCCGATCACAGCGGGCACGATATGTTGGCTGGCTATCCGAAGGTGAAGGCGTGGCAGCGAGCTTTGATGGCGACGGGTATCCCGCAGAAAACCGTGTCTGATGACTTTGTCAGCCGGTTCACCGATTTCTACCTAGCCGAGCGCACATGGCTGGGGCGGGGTGCGAACCTGAACGAAGCGCCTGCAACCGCTCCGTTGAAACAATCCGGCGGGTGCTGCGGGTAATTCACTCACTAAGCCGCACGTTGGCGTGAGGGGGCGTGGCCGCATCTGATCGACCTGTCTAGCTTGACGGGTATGAAGGACACGGCCCCAACTCTCTCTTCTGTAAAACCCGCCGGACGCAAGTTTACCGGCACCGACCGTCGCGCACCTTTGCGCGGCGGTCTGGAAAGGTGCGGGGAATATGGCGCAGGACAGACGGCAGGCCGGTTCTACCCCATCGCCTGCGTCGCGCTTGAGGTCACGCAACGCTGCAATTTGGATTGCACACTGTGTTATCTCTCGGACCGGGCCGAGATGACCTATGACCCACCGCTGTCGGTTCTGTTTGCGCGTCTTGCCACAATCCACAGCCATTATGGCCCCGGTGTCTCGGTCCAGCTGACGGGGGGTGATCCGACCCTGCGCAAGGTGGAAGACCTAGAGGCACTGTGCCGTGAAATTCGCCGCCTGGGCATGCGGTCGTGCCTGATGACCAACGGCATTCGCGCCAGCCGGGCGTTTCTGACGCGGCTTGCGGCGGCGGGGTTGGATGACGTGGCCTTTCACGTCGACATGACGCAGGAGCGCAAGGGGTTCAACAGCGAGACTGAGTTAAATGTGGTGCGCCGCGCCTATGTCCGCCACACGCGCGGACTGGGCTTGCGGGTATTGTTCAACACGACGGTCTTCGGCGGCAATATTGCTGAACTGTCTGCGCTGGCACGATTCATGCGAGACCGTCCCGAGGTGGCTTTTGTGTCCTTCCAGATGCAAGCCGATACCGGGCGCGGGGTCTTGCGCGAACGTCCCGACGCGATCACGCAGGACAGTGTCATGCGTGCCGTCGAGGTCGGATATGAAACGCCCCTGCATTTTGACACGGCCGCCGTGGGCCATGCAAAATGCAATCGCTACGCAAGTGTTGTGACTGCCGGCGGGCGTGCGGTTTCGGTTCTGTCCGCCAAACGCCTGACGCAGAAGGTGATCGCCGCGCTAAGCCGGGCCGACCAATCAACCGACGGCCATATCGACACCCGTGACAGCGTCCGGCGTATGGCGCGGCGCAACCCGTTTTTAGCGCTGCAGGCCGGGTTGCATCTGCTGAAATGCGTGCTGCGTTTGGGCCGCGGCTTGTTGCGGGGACCTGTCCGCCGGCAATCGGTCTTCATTCATAACTTCATGGCCGCCGACGCGTTGGAGGATGATCGCTGTGCCTCTTGCGTCTTTATGGTCGCAACCGCAAACGGGCCGTTGTCCATGTGCGTTCACAACGCGCAGCGTGACATGCATCTGGCCGCACCGGACCGGGTCGACAGGTCATCTGGCCCAAGGTGGTGGAACGCCGCCGTCCCCCACCTGTCCGCTGGACCCGATCTGCCGGACCTGAGCGATCCGGGTCTGGCCCCGCTCAAGCGGCTCAAGGGGCAGATGCGCGCCACGCACCGGAACCAAAAGGACGTCTCATGAGAAAACTTCTGATCCTGCTTCTGCTTCCGGTTTTGACCGCTTGCGCAAGTGTCGAGCGTCTGGCCTTGCCCGCCCCCGAGGCATTGCCAGGACAGACCCTGACCAGATTTGCGTCCCCGCCGGGCGAAAAGGTCGATCACCGCGATTGGACAGCCTTTCTGCACCGCTATGTCGTGACCGACGGGCAGGGCGTGAACCGGGTAACTTACGGGCAGGTGACACAGGCAGATCGCGGGCGCCTGGACGAATATCTGGTCGATCTGCAAGCCATTGACCCCGCGCGGATGACACGTGATCAGCAACTGGCCTATTGGATAAACTTGTACAATGCGCTGACGGTGGATGTGGTTCTCGAAAACTATCCCGTTGCTTCGATCCGCGACATCAAGGATGGGCCATTATCGATTGGGCCGTGGAATCAACCTCTGGCGCGGGTGGCCGGGCAGGAGTTGACCCTCAATGACATCGAACACCGCATTATTCGGCCCACATTCGGCGAACCGCGCATCCACTATGCGCTGAACTGCGCCGCTGTGGGCTGCCCTAACCTGATGGACCGCGCCTGGCAGGCCGAGACATTGGAGCGCGATTTCGCCGCTGCCGAGCACGCCTATATCAACGATCCGCGTGGCGTGCAGTTCGACCAACGCGGCGGATTGATCCTGTCAAAGATCTTTATCTGGTTCCGAGAGGATTTCGGACCAAACGAAAAATCCGTGCTGGCCTACATCGCGACCGCAGCGGAACCCGAGCTGCGCGCCCGTCTTCAGCAGACGCCGCGCGTCAAAGCGTATCAGTATAACTGGGCTTTGAACGACGCGGCGGCTGGATCTTAATCAGCGGATTACAGCAACCCTTCGGCGCGCAGCAGGTCCTGCATGTTCGCCTCGGGGCGCGGGCCGATGTGGCTGATGACCTCGCGGGCGCAGATATTGCCGATCTTGGCGCAGGTTTCGTGATCGCGGCCCGTGGCCATGCCAAACAGGAACCCGGCGGCAAACTGATCGCCCGCGCCGGTTGCGTCCACGGGCACGACTTTCTCGACCGGTACGTCGACGCGTTGCCCGTCGCTTAGGACAGTCACGCCGTCGCCGGAGCGGGTGCATACGACAAGCGGGCAGATCGCGGCGGTTTTGGCCAGCGCCTCTTCCAGATCGTCGGTTTCGAACAGGGATTTGATCTCGGCCTCGTTGCCGATGACGAAATCAAGTTCGTTTTCGATCAGCAGCAGGAAATCGACACGGTGGCGTTCCACACAGAAGGGGTCGGAAATGGCGATACCAGCCTTGCCGAAACCTTTGTGGCACGCGCGCGCGGCCTCTAGAAACGCAGCTTTGCCCTTTTCCTTGTCGAACAGATAGCCCTCAAGGAACATGATCTGGCTGTTGCCTGCGACGTCATCCGATACGTCCTGCGACGACAGTTCCGAGGAAATCCCCAGATAGGTATTCATTGACCGTTCCCCATCGGGCGAGACAAAGATCATCGAGCGCGAGGTCGGCAGTTCGCCACCCGGAACCGGAGGGTTCACGAAATCAACGCCGTCTTCGTTCATCGCATCCGCGTAAAACCGGCCCAGAGCGTCATCATGAACCCGCCCGATAAACGCTGAATCCAGCCCCAGCGCACCTGCGCCGGCGATCGTATTGGCAACCGAACCGCCCGGCGTCTGCACCCGACCTTCCATCGAGGCATAAAGCACTTCGCCGCGCTCCTGCTCGATCAGTTGCATGATGCCTTTTTCAATGCCCATCAGCTCTAGGAAACTGTCGTCGGCTTGGGAGATCACGTCCACAACGGCGTTTCCGATGCCGGTCAGTTGGTAAGTTTTCATAGGTTCTTGTCCTCAAATTCGCAGAGATCGCGGATGATGCAGGTGCCGCACATGGGTTTGCGCGCTTTGCAATGATAGCGGCCATGCAGGATCAGCCAGTGATGCGCATGCAGCTGAAAGTCTGTGGGGATATTGTCTTCGATGGCGCGCTCGACGACGTCGACATTTTTACCGGGGCAAATGCCTGTGCGATTGCCGACACGGAAAATATGGGTGTCCACGGCCTGTGCCGGGTATCGCCACCACATGTTCAGAACCACATTGGCCGTCTTGCGACCGACACCCGGTAGCGATTGCAATGCTGCACGGGAATTGGGTACCTCGCCGCCATATTCGTCGACCAGAATACGGCTGAGTTTAATGACGTTCTTCGCCTTTTGCCGAAATAGGCCAATGGTCTTGATGTGTTCGATCAGACCTTTTTCGCCCAGATCCAGCATCTTTTGCGGTGTGTCGGCGATCTTGAACAACGCACGGGTGGCCTTGTTCACACCGACATCGGTTGCCTGCGCAGACAGCGCCACGGCGACGACCAGAGTATAGACGTTGACATGCTCAAGCTCGCCCTTGGGTTCGGGGTCGGCTTCCTGAAAGCGCGTAAAGATCTCGCGGATCCGGTGATATCCGAGTTGTTTTGCCATCCGCGTCTTAATGCCGTTCGGGGCGCGTCGATACAAGTCCAAAGCCAATGCGCAAGTTCCGGGTCGCGAGGGCGTAACCTGCGCGCTATGGTTTGGTCAAGAGTATGAGGTAATAACCATGAACGTCCAGACTCCAGAAAGCGGATACCACTACAACGTCATGCGCCGCGCGATCGACCTGATTGATCGAGGCGGCGAAGGCCTGAGCCTGGAAGAGCTAGCCCGCCAGATGGATATGAGCCCGGCGCATTTCCAGCGCCTGTTCTCGCGTTGGACCGGGGTGTCGCCGAAACGCTACCAGCAATATCTGACCCTGGGCCACGCCAAGGCATTGTTGCGGGAACGGTTCACCACGTTGGAAACCGCACACAACGTCGGCCTGTCCGGCAGTGGCCGTCTGCACGATTTGTTCCTGAAATGGGAATCCATGAGCCCCGGCGAATACGCGCGCAGAGGCGTGGGGCTGACGATCTATTGGGGCTGGTTCGAATGCCCCTTTGGCCCGGCACTGGTCATGGGAACCGATAAGGGCATTTGCGGCATTGCCTTCGGGGCCGAAACTGGCGAAGAGGCCGCGATGGAGGATATGATCTCACGCTGGCCCAAGGCCGAGTTCATAGAAGATCCGATGCGTCTGCGCCCCTGGGTGCTGAGTGCTTTTGGCGCGGCAAGCGACCGGTTGGAACCTACGCCGCTGTACCTCATTGGCTCGCCCCTGCAAATCAAGGTTTGGGAGGCGTTGATGCACATCCCGTCGGGTCAGGTCACCACCTATTCTGAGATTGCGCAACGTGTGGGATCGCCACAAGCAGTGCGCGCCGTGGGTACTGCGGTTGGCCGCAACCCGGTCAGCTGGCTGATCCCTTGCCACCGGGCGCTCCGCAAATCCGGTGGGCTGGGTGGCTATCACTGGGGCTTGCCGGTCAAACGCGCAATGCTGGCATTCGAGGCCGCTCAGGCCGACGCATAGTCACGTCAAAAACAAACTTTGCGCTGCTGCATCCTGTGATAGTGAGATTCTATGAAGCAGGACAGCAGGCAGATCACACAGACATTCGCGGCGTGGGCCATTCCGGTTTCAGTGGCGGTTTTGCTGCTGAAACTGCTGGCCTGGTGGGTGACGGGCTCGGTTGCCCTGCTCTCGGACGCCTTGGAAACGGTGGTGAATGTGGCGGCCGCTCTGCTTGCATTTTTTGCGGTGCGGATATCTGGCATGCCGCCAGACAAAAAGCACCCGTTCGGGCATAAGAAGGCCGAGCACCTGTCGGCCGTGGTCGAGGGAACACTGATTGTTCTGGCCGCACTGCTGATCATTCGTGAAGCTGTTTTCGCATTACCTGATCCGCATCTGGCCGGGGAACCGTTCCTGGGCATTGCCATAAATGTGGGCGCGACGTGCCTGAATGGTATCTGGGCGTTTCTGCTGTTGCGGGTTGGGCGACGAGAATCCTCACCGGCGTTGGAGGCGAGCGGAAGGCACATATTAACCGACATTATGACCTCGGTCGGTGTTGTTGTCGGGTTGCTGATAGCGATGGCGACAGGTTGGTTGGTCCTTGATCCGATCATCGCGATTCTGGTGGCGTTGAACATTCTGTGGGAGGGGTGGAAGGTCATCCGCAGCTCGGTCGACGGATTGATGGATGCTTCGCTGGTCGATGGGGAATTGACGTCTGTGCGCGAAACAATCGAAGCCAATTTGGGCCCGGCGTTGGAGTATCATGATCTGCGCGGTCGCAGGTCAGCCAACATGATTTTCGTTGAGTTTCACCTTGTCGTTGACGGTGCCATGTCGGTCGCGGCCGCGCATGACATCTGCGACGATATCGAGACGGCCCTGAACAGGAAGTTTCCCGGGTCAGTCTTTGTCATCCATCTGGAACCGGACAGCGAGTTAAAAAGTACCAGAGCCTGATTGACAGACACATCCGCCAGTGCGAAATGTCGCCCTCAGGTTCGGGTCCCCTGCCGTTCGCAGCCATTTGGCATTGGTGAAACCCGGTTGATGAACATCTGTTGCCCTTTCCTGGCGCGCGGATGGCAATGCGATCCCCGTCCTGACTTGGCGCCCGTTTAAGGAAACGAGGCAAGAAATGACACGTTCAAACAGTATTGCTCCACTTGAGGAGCTAAAAGCGCAGGCAAAACGACTGCGCGACAGGCTGCGCGGTGCGGGGGTCACGCTCTCGCATAGTGAATCGCTGGAATTGTTGGCGCATCAACATGGGGTGCGCGATTGGAATACGTTGCACGCAATGGCCGGAAATCGTATGCATTTGCGTGTTGGTGACCGGGTTGAAGGGTTCTATCTGGGGCAGCCGTTCAGGGCGGAAATCCGTGGTATGACACTGTTGGGTGATGGGTCGCATCGGCGCGTTACCTTACACTTTGAAACGCCCGTGGATGTCGTTCAGTTCAACAGCTTCTCGGCCTATCGGCAGCGCGTAACCGGTGAGATTGGCTGGGATGGTCGATCCACGCGGCATACCTCGGACGGCCAACCGCAACTGATCGTGCGACCCACGTAAAGAAAAGGACGCGGCGGGTAACCACCGTCGCGCCCTTTTGTTAAGTTCTGGTCTGGCGTCACTCTGCCGCCCAGCCACCAACGGCTTTGACCTCAAGGAAGTCCTCCAACCCCCACAAGCCGCCTTCGCGCCCGTTTCCGGACTGTTTCATGCCGCCAAACGGTGACCCTGCGCTGCGCGACTGGCCATTCATTTCGACCATGCCGGACCGCAGTACCCGTGCCATTCGGTTGGCCCGCGCGCCGTCTTGTGTCTGAACGTAATTGGTCAGGCCGTATGGCGTGTCGTTGGCAATCTCGACCGCCTCTTCTTCGGTGTCGAAGGGGATCATGGTCAGGACCGGGCCAAAGATCTCTTCGCGCGCGATGTTCATCTGGTTATTGGCGTCGGCAAAGACGGTCGGACGTACATAATAGCCCTTGTTCAGCCCCTCGGGCCGACCGGTGCCGCCTGTTACCAGCCGGGCGCCTTCATCGATGCCCTTCTGTATCAAGTCCTGGATTTTGTTCCACTGCACCTCGTTCACGACGGGGCCGATATGGCGGCCTTCTTCTTGCGCGCTGCCCACGGAAATCATGCTGGCCACTTCAGCCGCCGTTTCCACGGCCTGATCGTAGATCGGGCGCTGCACCAGCATGCGGCTGGGCGCATTACAGCTTTGGCCGGTGTTGTTCATCATGTGCAGAACACCACGTTTGACGGCCTTTTCATCGGCATCGGCAAAGACCACGTTTGCGCCCTTACCGCCCAGCTCCAGATGTACCTTCTTCAATGTGTCTGCGGCACTTTTTGAGATCGCTGTGCCAGCGCGGGTCGAGCCGGTAAAGCTGACCATATCCACATCCGGATGCGCCGAAAGCTGGGAACCGACGCCCACGCCATCGCCGTTCACCAGATTGAATACACCGGCGGGGAAGCCGGCCTCATCCATCATCTCCGCAAAAATCATTGCGTTCAGCGGGCTTTGTTCGGAGGGTTTCAGAACCATGGTGCAGCCTGCAATCGCCGCCGCGCCAACCTTGAGCGTGACTTGGTTCATCGGCCAGTTCCATGGTGTGATCAGGGCGGCAACACCGACGGCCTCATAGATGATCCTGTCATTGGGCGCGTGATCGCCCAGCGGGCGGTCGAATTGGAACGCTTTGGCTGCGCGCACAAAGTTCGCAAGGTGATACATGCCCGCGCCAGATTGCTGGGTGCGCGCCATGTCGATTGGCGCGCCCATCTCAAGTGACATCGCCTGTGCCAAATCCTCGGACCGGGATTGGTAAATCTCGATCAGTTTCTCGACCAGCGCGATGCGATCTTCGACCGGTGTGGCCATCCAGCCGGGCAGGGCGGCCTTTGCGGCAGCAACTGCGGCGTCGGTATCAGCTTGCGTGCCCAGTGAGATCACCGCGCAGGGTTCCTCGGTCGAGGGGTTGATCACCTCGAAATCATTCGCTGCAGATGGGGCGACCCATGTTCCGTCAATGTAGAAATTGCGTTTCTCGATCATCACGTATCCTCCTGATCCCGTGGCCCGGATGGCGGGAATTTGCGCCACTCTGGCACCGGCGTATCTGTGTGGCAAGGCGCAATTTGATCAAATTAATTTCCTCAAAAATGAATACCCTTTCACGCAGCGAATGGTTTAACAATGACGCAGAGTTATTAGGTTTCCAGCGACCGACTCGGTTTGTTTCACAAAAAAGGAGATGCCCCATGGGTTTGCGCATCAATGACACTGTTCCGAATTTCACTGCAGAGACGGATCAGGGTACTGTTCAGTTCCATGACTGGATCGGTGACAGCTGGGCGATCCTGTTCTCACACCCCAAGGATTTCACGCCGGTCTGTACCACTGAGTTTTCGGCCGTTGCACAGCTGAACGACGAATGGGCAGCCCGCAATACCAAGGTGATGGGCGTCTCCGTCGATGGTGTCGAGGACCACAAAAAGTGGAAGAAGGACATCGAGGCGTATGGCAACGCTAACCCCGGTTTTCCGATCATTGCCGATGACGGCCTGGCCGTGTCCAAGGCATTCGACATGCTGCCCGCCGAGGCGTACCTGCCCGATGGCCGCACCCCTGCCGACAGTGCAACCGTGCGTTCGGTCTTTATTATCGGCCCGGACAAACAGCTGAAACTATCAATGACCTACCCGATGACCGTGGGCCGGAACTTTGCCGAAATCCTGCGCGCGCTGGACGGTCTGCAGATGAGCGCCAAGGGTGTGGCCACCCCCGCAAACTGGGTGCCAGGTGAAGATGTGATCATCCCGCCTGCCGTGTCGAACGACGAAGCAAAAGAAAAGTTTGGTGAGTTCAAAACGATCTTCCCGTACCTGCGTAAAACGAAAGCGCCCAGCTAAATTAGTTCGGGCGGAGCGCTAAACTCTGCCCGAATCCAATATGCCATCAAGGGTGACTAGGCTGCGGATCGTTGAGGGTGCTGGTACAGTTTCCGACGGTAGGCAGCACGCTTGAATTCACGAGTCAGCTTGTCGGCCAGCGGCGGGCTTGCCTGTATTGTTGAACCGCCGATTTCTTGTGCGACTTCCTGATTGCCGCTGCCCTGCAAGGATAGGATCGGTTGTCCTGTCACCCAGTGCATTTGCAGGAACGTGTCCACCGGCCGGTCGATTTTGTTGGTTATGGCAAGCAACCTTTCAGCTGCACGCCGCCCCACCATTTGACAGACGCATTGCAGACCAATGATCTTTGGCAGGATCAGACGCATTCCGTTTTGCTTTGCGAGCGTTCGCGCGGCATCCTCACGCTGCTTCACCGGAATTCGGATATAATGATCCGGCGTTGCAAGCGGTTCCAGCATTTCCAACGCAGCGGCCATGCGGCATGGATCTATGCGCAGATCATCCTCTGTAATGATGGCGCGGTCGATCTTTTCATCGACCAGCTTGCGCCAGATTCGGCGGTGGCTTTCGAAAACCCCGATCTCGGCCGGGCGCAGCGGAAATGGATATCTGGGGCGATACAGGTCGCCTGGAAACAACTGAACATCCGCGATCTGTGCGGGATCCATCCCGTTGACGGCCTCGAACAGTTCCGCATTGGGCAGACTGGCACACAGCCGTTCGGCATTAGGGAGCCGCTCTGTGCTTGTCGTCATATGGATGACAAAAGTCTTCATGCCACAGTGCATAGAACACAGGGGCGGGAGGGGGAAGAGAAACCCGAAAGAAACACTTCCCCGTGATCCATCAGAAACCGTAACGCAGGCCGACATTGACGCTGAAGGCGTCGATGTCATCCTCGACAGTCCCCGTGGACGCGCCGTTCGGTGCCAAACGCGCCGAGGAAACGTCGAATGCGCGGGCATATCGGGTGTCCAGGGTCAGAGAAGTATTTGGGCTGATCTCATAGGCTACTCCGGCAATTATTTGCGCAGCAAAGGTGGTGTCGGTGTCGTTCAGTTCGACGCCTGGTCCGTAGACAAAGTCCAGATCAGAATAGGTGGCACCAAGACCCAGGCCGACATAGGGCGTGAAGGCCCCTGCCTGTTTAAAATCAACCAGCACATTGGCGAACAGCGATGTCTGCGACACGTCACCCGAAATGTTGCCTTCCGCGCCGGGACCATTGCCCGAGAAATTGACGCCGTCTACGTCGCTATCACGATAGGACAGCTCCAGCTCGATGCGGGTGCCAAACTGATCGTTCGACCACTGCGGGATCTCTTTGCCGGCCGCGATACCCAGCCCATAGCCACCATCGAAATCGGTATCTACTGACTGCGACGATCCATTGATCGTGCCGCTAAAGTCGCTGTCCTGTAGCTGGCTGTACCCAGCAAAACCCTGAATATAGAGACCATCCGACAGGCTCTGTGCGGCCAGCGCGGACGCGCTGATCGTCAAAGCTGTCGAGGCGAGAAGAAGACGCGTAACCATGACCATGTCCTTTGTTCCACAATTGGTATGGCGCACATGTGGGCAGTAGAGGCAGGAATGAAAGGCGCCAGCCCTTCACTTCAATTCACAGGATATTGGGCGTGTGTGAGTGAATAAGATCAGTACCGAGCTAACACTTTGATTCACGGTCTATGTGGTCGAATTCGACCTTTCAGAACTGTTTGTCAGCAAAGGTTCGGAAAGCAACTCATCGATGAAGTAGCTCAGCAATTGCACGCGTCCCGTAACTCCAGCCTTGCGATACACCGCCGCGCATTGCGCTTTGACCGTGCCTTCCTTGGTTTGCCGCAATGTCGCGATGTCCGCGATTGACAGACCCTTGATAGAAAGCAGGGCAACGTCGCGCTCAGCATCACTCAAGTTCCACTCAGTGAATTGAGAGGCAATGAGTTGAGCAAACGCGCCCTGCGCGACGCTCAGCTGTCGCTGCATGTCGCGCACACGCCTGTTCTGGGACCGGATCAATGCAATCGTCGCGGCAAGACCGCCGATCAATGCCAGGGCCAGAACCAGTTCGAAACTATGCAGGTGGCGAAAGCCCGCGCTTTCCCCGCCGGTCCAGTCCAGCATCGCGTCCGTCACGAAAAAGGCGGCGCAGACGGCCTGCACCACCAGAAGGAGCCAAAGCAATGACGTTTGTGAAAGCTTCATGAGGATCCTGTGATTTTATCCGATCAATCGTCGTCCTCTTCGAGTTCGATGGCAGTTACCATGCCGTCCGTCTCGGACAGGACGAGTTCAGTTTCCACGCCATCCTTAATGAGTTCAACCTCGATCTCGCCATCTTCGAATTCGATCTCTTCGATTTCGTATCCCTGCGCCTCCAGGGCCGTGCGGATATCGGACTCGGTGGTGCCCAGTTTGTCGCCCAGCCCGACATTGGCCAGTGCAAGAACCGGTGCTGTTGCAATCAATCCGGTCAGTGTCAGCAGTTTCAAGGTTTCCATTTTGCATCTCCTTTTTGCGTTGTGGCGATGTTGTGAAACTGGGAACAGGGCGGGTGCGCTGCGATTGGCTTTTGGTTGAAACGCAAGGAATTGGACCAAGGTTTATCCCGAAAAAATGCCGTTTCAGGCCGCCTGGTTCTGCATTTGCCCGAATTGTGTTAGGTTTAGAGGGGGGAATTCTACAGGCATGTAACCAAGACGTCGGGCGTTCAGACTGTGTAAAACAGGAGAAGACGATGGCATTCACAGATTGGTACGTTGAAGGCGATGCATTCGGAAACTGCAATTGCGGCTATGCCTGCCCTTGCCAGTTTGAAGAGCTACCAACCCACGGAAATTGTCGCGGCTTTGAGGTGCTTGAGGTTTCCAAAGGACATTTTGGCGACACCGACCTTGCCGGAACAAAGGCTGCGCTGATCTATGCCTGGCCCGGCCCGATCTTTGAGGGCGGCGGTCAGATGCAGGTGATCATCGACCCAAGCGCCTCGGAGGCCCAACGGGCCGCATTGGAAAAGGTCTTTCACGGGGAAGAGACCGAGGAAATGGCAACCCATTGGCATGTCTTCCGCACGATGTGCGACACCGTTCACGAGACCCTGTATGTACCGATTGATTTTGAGATGGACATGGAGGGGCGCACTGCCAAAGTCTCAATCGGTGAGGTGCTGAACTCAACCGGCCGTCCGATCGAGGCCCCACATGGCGGTGGTCCGCATCGCGTACGGATCGACATTCCCGGTGGTATCGAATTTACCCTGGCCGAGATAGGCAGTGCCTCAACCAAGGCAGATGCGGCGATCCAACTGGATTTGAACGACAGTTATGGGCAGTGGCATGTGATGAAACACGGGCCGTCTGGCGTGGCGAATTGACAAATACGACAATCGGGCATGCCTAAACCAAACCCGAACTTATAGGCTCATAGAAAACCCGAAAGTGGACTTAGGCAGAGTGTTCCGCTGCATAGGTGGTGTCACCTTTTTTCGGAAAAATCATTGGGACCGACAGGTCTGACTGAAGAAGGCGGACTTCGTAGGGTTTGAGGACTGGCAGAGCGGTCTCGCCATAACCCGTTTTGCTGCACATAAGTTCAGGGAACAGTTCAAACAGCTCACGTTTGGTGGCCGTGGCCATTGCGCTCATTGTGGTGTCGCCGGGGAAAAAGGACTCGGACCAGACGCCTTCGACATTCACCAGCTCATGTTTGTCGAACAATATATGGATGTATTCGACCCCTTGTTCCGGAGGGAGTTGTTCGATGCCCTGACCGTCGACCATGCCTTTGGCTGGGGCCAGCATTACAGTATCAAAGTAGTACAGCTCCATAACAGCAGAAGTTACAGCAATCCGATGTTGGGGAGAGACCAGAAGATCCCGACTGGGACAACCTTCGGTAAAGCGGCCGGCTCGGATACGAACCGGGCAAAGGTGCGGATCACGTTTCAACTCTTGCGCAGATAGCTGGCGCCGGCCAATCCAGCGCACTGGCCGCGCACTGCCATCTGCCGTGATCACTTCGTCTTCGGGTTCCAATGTTTCAATTAGGCGTCGACCTGACGGCGTAAGGATCAGGGACCCGGAAGTAAAGCAAACGAAAGTTGGAAGTGTATCGTAGACCGAAGGCGACGCAGGGTTTTGTGTCAGTGTGTTGCCTGACAGTACATCGTTGACCGCAACCTGACCGGATGTGACGACGATGTACTGAGTTCCTTGCCATTGCAGCAAAGTAAATGTAACTGGCGATCCGCCGACATTGGCAGTGTAATTCTCAAAAACCTGGAAATCTTCGGAAGTATTCAACCCAGCGATGCCGCTCACATCAAATTGCTGGCTGCCATCGGCGTCCGGGTTTTCAAGTTGGTTGTCATTGTCCGTAATTGCCACCTGAAAGGCGTTCGTGACTGTGACATTCGGATTAAAAAGCGGATCGGCGCTTATTTGATATAGCGTAAAAAAATTCATCGATTAACAATGCCCCTGAAATTGAAACACTCATCTTCGTACCCACCAGAATACACGCAATGCGTGTTTTATATAAGGTGCTGATTACTTGTTTCGGGACCTACGGCACCAATGGCAGAGAGAGACGGGTTAAGTAAGTTCTGAGCATCAGACCTAACCAGAGGGCGCAAAGACAAAAAAAGGCCCCGGTTAATCGCCGGGGCCTTTCTGCATTCAAAGAGGGGCAGATTACTCTGCGCTTTCCTCTTTCTTTTCTTTCTTCTCGGGAACGATCTCTTCGCCGGTTTCCTGATCGACAACTTTCATCGACAGGCGGACCTTGCCGCGATCGTCAAAGCCCAGCAGCTTGACCTTTACTTCCTGACCTTCCTTCAGAACATCCGACGGATGGTTCAGGCGGCGGTTTTCGATCTGGGACACGTGAACCAGACCGTCGCGCTTGCCAAAGAAGTTCACGAAGGCGCCGAAGTCGACGATCTTCACGACTTTACCTGTGTAAACCTGACCTTCTTCCGGCTCAGCGACGATCGAGTGGATCATCTCATAGGCCTTCTTGATCGATTCACCATCAGGCGAGGCGATCTTGATGACGCCGTCGTCGTTGATGTCGACCTTGGCGCCCGACACTTCGACGATTTCGCGGATGACCTTACCGCCCGAACCGATCACTTCACGGATCTTGTCGGTCGGGATGTTCATGGTCTCGATGCGCGGTGCGTGGACCGAGAAATCGTTGGTCTCGGACAGGGCTTTACCCATCTCGCTCAGGATATGCATCCGGCCGTCCTTGGCTTGCGCCAGGGCTTTCTCCATGATCTCGGGCGTGATGCCCGCAACCTTGATGTCCATCTGCAGCGAGGTGATGCCGTTTTCGGTACCCGCAACCTTGAAGTCCATGTCGCCCAGGTGATCTTCGTCACCCAGAATGTCCGACAGGATGGCATAGTCGCCGTCATCTTCCAGGATCAGACCCATGGCCACACCGGCAACCGGTGCTTTCAGCGGAACACCCGCATCCATCATCGACAGCGAACCGCCGCAGACCGACGCCATCGAGCTGGAGCCGTTGGATTCAGTGATCTCCGACACGATACGGATCGTGTAGGGGAAGTCGGTCGCCGCAGGCAGAACCGCCTGCAACGCGCGCCATGCCAGCTTGCCGTGGCCGATCTCACGACGGCCCGGGCCACCCACGCGGCCAACTTCACCAACCGAGTAGGGAGGGAAGTTGTAGTGCAGCAGGAAGTTCGATTTGAAGTTGCCGTGCAGCGCGTCGATGAACTGCTCATCGTCGCCAGTGCCCAGCGTGGTTACGGCCAGCGCCTGCGTTTCACCGCGGGTGAACAGGGCCGAACCGTGCGTACGCGGCAGCATCGAGGTTTCTGCAACGATCGAACGGATATCGGTGGTCGACCGACCGTCGATCCGCTTGCCGCCTTTGACGACGTCGCCGCGCAGAATGCCAGCTTCCAGCTTCTTCATTGCGGAACCGAGGTTGCCGTCTTCCAGCTGCTCTTCGGTCAGTGCTGCTTTGATTGCTTCACGCGCAGCGGCAACAGCGGCGGTGCGCTCTTGCTTGTCGGTGATCGCGAAAGCGGCGCGCATCTGCTCTTCACCGGCAGCTTTGACAGCGGCGGACAGCTCCGAGTAGTCGGGCGCCTGGAAGTCGAACGGCTCTTTCGCGGCGTCTTCGGCCAGCGCGATGATCAGGTCGATGACCGGCTGAATCTGCTCATGTGCGAATTTGACCGCACCCAGCATTTCGGCCTCGGACAGCTCGTACGCTTCCGATTCAACCATCATCACGGCGTCTTTGGTGCCGGCAACAACCAGGTCCAGGCGCTGTTCAGGGTTCAGGCGCAGGTCCTGCATGTCATCGACGGTCGGGTTCAGAACGTATTCACCGTCCTCAAAACCAACGCGGGCACCGGCGATCGGACCCATGAACGGCGCGCCGGAAATAGTCAGCGCAGCCGAGGCAGCGATCATCGCAACCATGTCGGGGTCGTTGACCAGATCGTGGGACAGCACGGTGCACATCACCAGAACTTCGTTTTTGAAGCCGTCAACGAACAGCGGGCGGATCGGACGGTCGATCAGACGCGCAGTCAGCGTCTCTTTTTCAGTCGGGCGCGCCTCGCGCTTAAAGAAGCCACCCGGAACCTTACCGGCGGCATAGTATTTTTCCTGATAGTGGACGGTCAGAGGGAAAAAGTCCTGACCCGGTTTTTGCTGCCGTGCAAAGGTCACGTTCGCCATGACGCTGGTTTCGCCCAGTGTCGCGATCACGCTGCCGTCGGCCTGACGGGCAACCTTGCCGGTTTCCAGTGTGAGCGTCTCTTCGCCCCACTGCATAGATTTTTTCGTTACATCAAACATATGCGTATCCTAGATGGGAGCACTCCCGCCCCTGCGGGTCTCCCGTTTGCATGGCGGCCCCATTGCCGCCGATCCCATTTTAGCTTTCGTCTGAGTGCCGGGATCAGGGCACAACGTCTCAGATACCGCGCGCATACATGAGATTGGTGTAGAAGGAAAGGGGAACCGCGCAGGGCCGGTGGAGGACCGCGCAGCCTGCGCCCGATCCATTTTGGACCGGGCCAGAGCTGTTCAAAAGAGTGCGTGCGCGAGGATCATCAGCACGCCGCATCCCAGAGCATAGCCAGTATCGACCATGATCGCGACACGCTTTTTTGCGCCCAGGCCCGGACCGAGGCCGTCTGCGCCGCCGCTGCAAGGATGGCCAGAAGGGCGACGCCCAGGCTGTTGGTGGTTTCGGTGAGCGCGATCACAGTGGCCAGCAAGATCAGGAACACGATCTGCGCGGCCATCTGAGGCAATGGCGGCGATTCCGGCGGTGTCGGATCAATCCGCGTTCCTTCGGCCCAGCGTTTCTGGAATCCGGCCGGTCCATAGACCAGCCATCCCAGCAGAAAGGCCGCGATCACCCCCGCTGCAAGGGCCAGCCAGTTGATCATAGCGCTGTCTCCAGCGCTGCAAGGATCGCAGCCCATCCGCCCTCATGATTGTCGCGGCTTTCCTGTGATGGGAATCGGACGTGATGCAGGCGCAATTCGGTCCCTGCATCGGTTGGCGTGAAATCCAGCGTCACGGTGGAATCATCCTGACTGTACGGAGAATTCCACGTAAATTGCAGCCGGTTCGGGCGGTCGATGACCTTGTATTCGCCCTCATGTGACAAATCCCCGGCCTCGGGAGCGCGCATTATGATCTTGAACCGTCCACCGACCTTTGCATCGGAATGCGCCTCGGGCACCGTCATACCCGGCCCCGGCAAAATGAATTTGGCCACATATCCGGGTTCAGCCAGGCGTCGAACACCTTTTCAGGTGGGTGCGGGATTGCGCGTGTAATTTCAAGAGACAGATCCGTCATCTTCTGGGTCCTCCAAAGCAGTTCCCAAAGCGTCCAGCCGAAGCGCCCAAATCGAACGCAAACCGGCAAACCATTCATCCACGGCTGACAAGGGATCCATTTGAACCTCGATCAAATGCACGCGCCATTCCGTCCGGCGCCGCACCAGTTCGGCGTTTTCCAACACCTTGATGTGCTTGGATACCGAATTGAGGCTCATATCGAATTGCCGCGCGATGTCCGTCACCCGCAAGGGTCCCTGCTGAGCAAGCATTGTCAGGATCGCACGGCGGGTCGGGTCGGACGCGGCCTTCAATATCGCGCTCAGGTCAGAGCGACTCTCTCGTTCAACCATATGGATGAGTTACTTCCTTCTTCTGCTTCAGTCAACCATTTGGGTGAATAACGCGGATGAAGCCGCTTGGCCAGAAGTTGGGACCAATGATCTCGGTGCCGTCCAAAGTCGTTAATCTAGTCAGATAAATTCACTAACGGGAATGCGTTTGGTGAAATTATGTCGTCAGTGTAAGCTGTTATCGCGAAGCCCGCGGTCGAATTGACGGAGAAACGCCAAGGGACAAAATCTCGTTTCCGTCCGCTGGTCGAATACCTTGGCGTTTGCACTTAGCGAACAGAAGGGCAGACGAATGGCACAAACCAAGAAAATGCTGGATCCGGACCCCCGGATTTATGACTTCGAGACCGAATACGAGCTTGGGCAAGACAACGTCCGGCCATTCGGTCTGGACATCCACAACCCGGTCTTTTTGATCTCGAGTATCCTGATCTTCGCGTTCGTTCTGATCGCGTTGGCCAACCAAGAGGGTACCGCGGCACTGTTTGGCTGGCTACGACCATGGCTCACCAGCACGTTTGACTGGTTCCTGGTCCTGTCGGTCGACGCAATCACATTGTTCTGTCTTGTTCTGATCGTGTTGCCGGTTGGCAAGGTGCGGATCGGTGGCAAGGACGCAAAGCCCGACTATTCCTATGCCGGATGGATTGCGATGATGTTCGCGGCTGGTATCGGCATCGGGCTGTTGTTCTTTGGAGTGATGGAGCCCGTCTATTACAATTTTGCCGAAGACGGCAACGCGGTGCCACTGGGCATCGACATCGCTGTTCCGGGCAATGAATATGCTGGAGTTGTCGGTACAATCCATCACTGGGGGCTGGAAGGGTGGGCGGTCTATGCCGCTGTTGGTCTAAGCCTGGCCATCTTTGCCTATAACCTTGATCTGCCCCTGACCTTGCGTTCAGCCTTCTACCCGATCCTGGGCGAACGCGTCTGGGGTTGGTGGGGCCATATCATTGATACCCTGGCTGTATTTGCGACGCTCTTTGGCCTGACCACCTCGCTGGGTCTTGGCGCGCAGCAGGTTGCGGCGGGCCTGAATGAGGTGTTCGGCATCGAACCCAGCCCAACCGTCACAGTCCTGCTGATCATCGGTATCACGTTGATTGCGTTGGGTTCGGTCCTGATGGGGATGGATGCTGGCGTCAAACGGTTGAGTGAAATCAACATGATCATGGCCGTGGGCCTGTTTATCTTCGTGATTGTTGTTACTGGCGTCGGCACGGCCATCGCACGGTATTTCAACGTGATGGTGGATTATGTGTACCACCTGCCGGCGCTGTCGAACCCGTTCGGACGCGAAGACACCAGTTACTTCCACGGCTGGACGACCTTCTATTGGGCCTGGTGGATCGCATGGTCGCCCTTTGTGGGCATGTTCATCGCCCGCATCTCAAAAGGTCGCACAGTGCGCGAGTTCATCCTTTGCGCCCTGCTGGCACCGACGGCTGTTTGTGCCTTGTGGATGTCGACCTTTGGCGGTGCCGCCATCGACATGTTGAACGCAGGTGGAGCCGAAGGTGTGCGTGCCACAGTGATCGACAGCTACGCCCCTGAAGGTGCGCTGTTCGGTTTCCTCAAGGAACTGCCCCTTTATGGCATCGTGGCCCCGATCGCTTTAGTCCTGATCGTGATCTTCTTCGTCACCTCGTCGGATTCCGGTTCACTCGTGATCGACACGATTACTGCGGGTGGCAAGATGGACGCCCCGGTTGTGCAGCGGGTGTTCTGGTGCACGCTTGAGGGTCTGGTCGCCATTGCGCTGTTGCTTGGCGGCGGTCTTTCCGCCCTGCAAGGCGCCGCGGTCTCGACCGGTATCCCGTTCACGCTGGTGGTTCTAATCATGTGCTACTGCTTGTGGCTGGCGCTGAAATCAGAACGGGCCAAGATGTAAGTTCTTGATCTAGGAACCTTTAAGCGTCCGCCTTTTGGCGGGCGCTTTTTTGTCGCCGGACAACCGAAAAAGCCCGGAAACTTCGAGGCCAAATGGCACGGAACTGTGGCCCTGTCGCTTATGCTTTGGCGTCATTCACGGCAGTTTCTAGCGCCTGATCAAGACTGTTCGCCACTTGATCTACATCGTCGAGTGACAAACAAAGCGGTGGCACCATCCGCAGGCATTGTTGAAACGGACCGGACTTTGACAGGATAATTCCTTGTGCGCGGCAGGCTTCGAAAACCTCTGTGGTCACGTCCTTGCCCGGCGTTTTGCTATCCCGGTCTTTCACGAATTCCAGCGCAAGCATAAGGCCTTTCCCGCGAACATCGCCGATGACCTGATACTTGTCTTTCAAGCCGTGCAGCCTTTCCAGCAAGGCGGCCCCCACTACGCGGGCGTTTTCCTGCAACCCTTCGTCCCGCATGACGGCAAGAACCGCACGGGCTGCCGCCGCCGAGGTCGGGTTGGCACCATAGGTGTGGAACATAAACCTCTCTGCCATGGGCTCGGCGATGTGCTTCTTGGCCACGACCGCCCCGATCGGGAAGCCATTTCCCAGACCCTTTGCCATGACGACGATGTCGGGCACGACGCCGTCCGCTTCGAACCCCCAGAAATTTTCGCCAGTGCGGCCAAAGCCCGATTGAACCTCGTCCGCGATATAAAGACCTCCTGCCGCGCGCACGCGTTCGGCCGCGCCGGACATATAGCCGGGCGGCATTTCGATGATGCCGCCATAACCCTGCACGCTTTCCACAAAGATACCTGCCACCTTGCCGGATGTGGCTGTGGCGATGGTGCGATCGATCTCATCCAGATAGGGCTGGGTTCCAGGTCCAAAGATGCCGCGGTATTGGTTGGGTTCAGGCACAAACGCCACGTTGCCGGGCATGCCCGGGTGGCGCCAGTCCGAGATGCCGGTGATCGATTGCGCCGCAGCGGTCGGACCGTGATAGGCGGTGCGCAGCGCCAGCAAATCCAGATTTCCAGTGTATGTGCGCGCCATGGTCATCGCCAGATCAACCGCCTCGGATCCGGAGTTTGTAAGGTGCACGACCCAGTCATGTCCTTTGGGCATCGTTGCGGCCAATTCTTCGGCCAGATGCGCAGGTGTCGGGTGATAGAACATTGTCGTGCAATGGGTCAGCTCTTGCGCCTGCGCGGTTGCCGCCGCCACAACGCGAGGATGCGAATGTCCGACCGAGATACAGACATTCATGCCCAACAGATCAGTGTATTTCCGCCCCTCCGTATCCCAAAGGTATTGGCCCTGACCTTTCTTGAAAACGATCGGTTCGCGAAACGGCGTGAACCGCGTCAGCGAGGCGGCATAATACTGGTCCCGTCGCGCGGCTGTGTTCGAGAAGTCCCAGTCGGTGTGAAGGGGGTGGTCGGTCATTTGGAACCTCCGGTTTTCAGGCGTGAGTTTTCGGGGTCAAAGGGGGCCTCAGGCAGGATCGTTGCCGGACGATGCTGGCCCAGTATTGAGATGGTCAGCCCCTCGCGCGCGGTCGGGTCACGCAGATAGGCCAAAGCCAAAACCTTACCGGTCCGGTGGCCATAGGCACCCGAGGTGGCGATGCCGACCGGCAGACCGTCTTTCCAGACCGTGTGCGCGTAGAACGGATCTATCTCACCGGCGTCGACCTCAAGCAGTACCATTTCCCATGCGTTGTCCCTTGCTAGTTCGTCGCGTAGGTCCTTGCGGACAAACGGGGTCAGACCTGCCTCAAATGGGCTGCGTTCGGTCGTCAGATCACTGCCCCAACCGCGATAGCCTTTTTCAAGACGCATGGAGTTTGCAGCATAGGCCCCGTAGAATCCCAGACCATGAGGTTTGGCGATCTCTTCAAGCGTCATGAAAAGTTGCACGGCATGTTCTTTAGCCACGTGCAGTTCCCAACCGCATTCGCCCAGATAGGACACTCGCAAGGCGCGCAGGGGAAACCCCGCTACATGGATCTCTTGCGCGGTGAGCCATGGCATATGGTTCAACTCAGGCAACACATCGGCGGATTTGGGCCCCATGACGCCGATAACTGCCAGATTCTCAGAGACGTTTCGGATGGTGACGTCAAAGCCTTTGGCAACCTGTGTCAGAAGATCATGATCGATCTGCTCGGCCGCGGCGGCGCTGGTCAGATAGGCGTGATCCTCGGCCAAGCGGGTGACGGTGAATTCCGACAATACGCCGCCTGCAGGGGTCAGCGCATGGGTCAGGCCGATCCGGCCCGGCGGGATCGCGCGGTTCGCGCCCAATGCTTGTAGGAAGGCCGCGACATCGGGGCCGGTGACGTCGAATTTAGAAAACACCGACAAGTCGGCCATGGCGACGCGATTGTGCGCGGCCTCGACCTCTCGCGCCACGGGTTCGAACCAATTGGCGCGGCGGAAAGTTTCTTCGGCGATTGCTCCGGGCGTGTTTGAGAACCAATTTGGACGCTCCCACCCATAAACCGCGCCCATCACCGCGCCACGTTTGACCATCAGGTCGTGCAGCGGGGACAGCCGCAGGCCGCGCCCTGCGGGCCGTTCCTCATGCGGATAGTGCACACCGAATTGCAGGCCGAAACGCTCGACGGCCTTAGCCACGCGGTAATCGCGATCCGCCCATGACCCGAAACGGCGGCTGTCGACGGCCAGCGCATCCATCGGCGGGGCACCGTGGGTCATCCAATGGGCAAGGAACCATCCGGCGCCGCCACCCTCCATCACGCCCATGGACGAACCGGTCAGCAGCCACGCATTTTCCAATCCATGCGCAGGCCCGATCAGTGGGTTGGCGTCAGGTGTAAAGGTGATCGGTCCATTGATCACCGATTTTACACCACCGGTTTCCAGCGCCGGTATTCGTTCCATTGCGGCCATAATGATGTGTTCCACACTGTCCAGATCCGGCGGCATCAGGTCCGCGCCAAACTCGGGTGGCACACCATCAACGGACCAGACCTTGGCGTCCTTTTCATAAGGCCCCAGGATCAGCCCATCGCGTTCCTGCCGCACATACCAGCTTTCTTCAGGGTCGCGAATGATCGGCAGTTCGGGCAGACCCTCTTTGATCCGGGACGATACGGCCTCCACCGTGTCCGTCACCAGGTATTGGTGCAGCACCGGAACAGACGGGATGTTGAGTCCCATCATATGCCCGATTTCCCAGCCCCAGGTGCCTGCGGCGTTGACCACGTGGGTGGTTTCTATGATCTCCTTCGCAGTCTCAATCCGCCAATGATCCTGCTGACGCTCAATCGCGGTGACTGCGCAATTGCGTATGATCCGAGCCCCGCTACGCCGGGCAACCTCAGCCATTGCGTGGGTCGCCAGCGTAGGGTCTACATGGCCGTCATCAGGTTCATAAATCCCGCCGATCAGCCCATCCAGTTTGGCCAGAGGGAAGAGCTCGGCGATCCGGTCGGGCGTCAGGACCTCCAGCGGGTAGCCGGTGAATTCGGACAGACCGGCCACATGGCGGAACTCATCCATTCGGTCGGGGTTGCGGGTAATCCGCATCGCACCTGAGCGGTGAAAGCCGCAATCGCGTCCGGTTTCCCGCGGAAGTATATCGCGGTAAAGCCGAACAGAGGTGGCGCGCAATTCCTGAATGGTGGGATTATGCGCGAAATGGGTGCACAGTCCCGCCGCGTGCCATGTCGATCCATGGGTCAGGTCGTTTTTCTCGACCAGCAGAACATCGGACCAGCCCGCCTTGACCAGATGATACATCAGCGACACGCCCATCGCGCCGCCGCCGATGATGACAACCTGCGCCTTGATCATGCGCGCATCCTTTCGCCTGAGGGATCAAAGGGCGGTCGGAGCAATGGCTGCGCCAGATAGTCCTGCCCGGCAACCCGAACCGTGAATTTTCGATCGCATGTTTGGGTCAACGTCTCGCCCCGTTGGACCGCGACCATGGCGAAACACAGGTTCAGCCCCGTACGCGGCCCGCGCCCGCCCGAGGTTGTCAGCCCCACATGGGTGCTACCCTCGAACACCGGTTCGTCATGCAACATCAGGGCATTGCCGTGAACCTGCAGAAGGATCAGGCGCTGTTGCAAGCCGTTGGACTTTTGTTGTTCCAGCGCCGCTTTACCCTGAAACTCCTTGGACCAGTCGATGGTGAACCCCAGACCGGCTTCCAGCGGAGTGATCTTGGGGCCAAGTTCATGCCCCCAGTGTTTGAAGCCCTTCTCCAACCGGCAGGCATCCACCGCATAGTGGCCCAGCGGGCGCGCGCCTGCCCCGTGCAGTGCAGAGAACAGCTGAGGGGCCTGAGCGTTGGGCACGGTCATTTCCCAGCCCAACTCTCCGACGAAACTAACGCGCGTGGCGCGGCAGGTGATGCCTGTCAGTTCGGTGGCGGCGGCGTAGCCAAATGCCATTTCCGGGAGGCTGCCAAGACCCTGCAGCAGCGTCCGACTGCCACCTCCCATTACACCGATTGTGCAGAATACTTCGGTCAAATCCTTTACAGACACATCGCCCTTCAAATGCCTGCGCAGGAACATCCAATCGCGCATCCGCGTGGCGGCGCCCGAGGTTAGATGAAACGCATCCCTACCCAACCGCGTGATGGTCACATCCATTTCGATCCCACCGCGCGCGTTAAGTATCTGCGTATAGACAGCCCGACCAATGGGCACATCCATCTGCGCGGTCGTCAGGAGGTTCAATGCCTTCAGAGCATCCGGCCCGGTGATTTCCATTTTGGTAAACGGGCTTAGGTCAATCAGCGCAGTGCCCTGATCCAAGACCGCCGCTTCGGCCTCAACCAGCGGCCACCACACCTGATCTGTTGTTGAATAGGGCTGTGCCGGTCCGTAATACAGCCCGCGTTCCCAACTGGCCGTCAGGCCAAAATGCGCCCCAGCCTCAGCCCAGAAATCGTGCAGTGCTGTGGTGCGCAGACCTCGGCCGGCGTTGGGCTGTTTATATGGCCAATGCAAAGCGAAAAGATCCGCGACGGCCTCTTCCATGCGATCGGCCATATGTTCAGCGCTGGCTGTGTGCGGGTCGACCCGGGCGACATCGACCTCCCACATGTCCATCGGGGGGTGGCCGTCGACCATCCAATCCGCCAGCGCCCGCCCAATCCCCGCCGAAGACATGACCCCGACCGAGTTCATACCCGCAGCCACAAACAATCCATCGACCGTGGTTTCACCAACAAGCGGCCTTGTATCCGCGGTAAAGCTTTCCGGGCCATTCATGAAATGCTGAATGCCGACCGTTTCAAGGCTGGGGCACAGCTCTAATGCGGCCTCCATGAAAGGGGCAAATTGATCCCAATCCTCAGCCAGTTCAAGAAAGGGCCGGTCGCCTTCGGGGCCGTAGGCGTCCCAGCATTTGGCTTTGGGTTCAAAGCCGCCGATCACAAGCTTGCCCGCATCGCCCTTGATGTAGATGCCCCGGTCCAGATCTCGGATCACCGGGAACGTGTTGGGCAGGTCGGGCATGGGTTCGGTGACAACATACATGTGCTCGACCGCCTGTAATGGAAGCGCGACGCCAACATTGGCGGCCAGCTCACGTGACCAAGCGCCGGTGGCAAGAACGACCTGATCGGCGTCTAGTTCCGTCCCATCGGTCAGGGTTACACCCGTGATCCGCTGACCCTTTTTCCGCAGGGACTGAACCCCGGTGTGTTCGCGGATTGAAACGCCACGATCCCGTGCACCTTTGGCGTATGCCATGCACAAATCGACCGGATTCACATTGGCGTCTTCCGGCACATGCAGCGCACCGACATGGTTCCTCAGATCAAGGTGTGACAGGGGCACGTCCGAGGCCTCGATCATGCGTGGGGTCAATCCCAGCGTCTGGCCCAAATCCGCAATCCGGCGCAGCTCGTCCACGCGGGCAGGGTCGCGGGCCAGCCAATAGCCAGAGGTTTGGCAATATCCAGTGGACATGCCAGTCTCGGCCTCAAGGGCGGGAAAAACCTCAAGTGCAGCCATGGCCAATTGGGTCATACTTGGCGTCGCGCGCAGTGGGCCGACAATTCCAGCCGCATGCCAGGACGTGCCCGAGGTCAGCTGATTGCGTTCCAGAACCGTAACGCCGGTCGATCCGCGCTTGGCCAGATGGTAGGCCAGGCTCAGACCAATAGCGCCACCTCCGATGATCAAGATACGGCCCATCAGAAGTAATCCTGATCTGGCTTCTCGGCCTTGCGCTGCGCGATATAGTCCTGCAGTGCGGCGTCGATGCCGGGGTCGAGACCCGGGTCTTGATATGCGTCAAGCTGCTCTTTCCAGATTGCATTGGAGCGGGCTGCGGCATCCAACTCTCCGGTCGCGTGCCATTGTTCGAATGAATTGTCATCCGGGGTCCAGGGCCGGAACAATGCGGACATGAAATTGGCCTGCGTATGCTCGGACCCTAGGAAGTGTTGCCCCGGGCCGGTCGCGGCAATCGCCTCCATCGCCTGAGCGTTCTCGCTCATGTCGATGCCATCGAAGAATCGTCCAACTTTGCCGCACAGATCATGATCCAGGATTGTCTTTTCGAACGAGGTCACCAACCCACCTTCGAGCCATCCCGTGGCATGGTTGATCAGATTGGCACCCGCGAACATCGACATCATCAGGCCCCATGTGGCCTCTTGCTGGCTCTGAGCGTCCGGAACTTTTGAGGCGCTGAGCGTGCCAACCGTGTGCAGCGGCACCCCCAGCCTGCGGGCAAGCTGACCGGCCGCCAAAACCATCAACCCGGCTTCGGGCGTACCAAAAGTGGGTGCCCCGGACTTCATCGACATGGTTGAGGCGAAACTGCCCATCATGCAGGGCGCCCCGGGGTTTATAAGTTGGGTCAGCGTCATCGCCGCCATGGTTTCAGCCAGCACCTGCGCTAACGTACCGGCAACGGTGGACGGCGACATGGCCCCGGTCAGAACCCAAGGGGTGCAGGCAACCGGTTGCCCGGCACGGGCATAGGTTTTCAATGCGCCCGACATGTGGCTGTCCATCACCAGCGGCGCGTTTGTGTTCGAGACACAGTACAGCACGGCATTTTCCGCCACGAAGTCTTCGCCGAACACAATTCGTGCCATGTCGATCGCGTGACCCGCACGTTCAGCCCCGATAAAGGCCCCCATGAAGGCACGATCAGAATAGCGAATGTGGCCATAGAGCATCTCCAGATGGCGTTTGTTGGCCGGTAAATCCACCGGCTCGCAAACCACGCCGCCCGAATGGTGCAGCCAGGGCAGACTGTGATGCAGCTTGACCAGATCGACGAAGTCCCGATGCGAGGCATAGCGCCGCCCCCGGTCCAGATCGTGCACAAAGGGTGGCCCCCAAGCTGGGCATAGCACGCTGGCGTCACCGCCCAATTGAACACTGTTGGCGGGATTTCGGGCGTGTTGAACGAACTGTGCTGGCGCGGTCGCCATGATCGTATTGCGGCAGAACCCCGGCGCGAACCGAACGCGAGAGCCGTCGACGTCACAGCCTGCATCGGCAAAAATGCTCAGGATTTCCGGGTCGTCCTGAAACTCCATCCCAGTTTCAGCAAGAATGGTATCAGCATTGGCCTCGATCTGTTCCAACCCTGCCTCGTTGAGGACATTGAAGGTCGAAAGCTTGCGCAGAATGAACGGCGCGCGCGCCTCGGGAAGAGTGCGAGGTCCAGCGGCCTTGCGGCGTCGAGATGAGCGCGAACGTGTCATGGCCAAAGCGTTGACCGAGTGTTTGACGTAAACCAAGAAAATTCCAACAGTATAAACATTATTTATACTAAGGATGAGCAATGCTGGGTCATCGTAAACTCTCACCAAGTCTGATGCGTTCACTTGAGGTTTTCGTCGCCGTTGCGGAAACGGGTCAAATGCGGGCGGGCGCAAAACTTCTGAATCTGTCGCAGCCGGCGGCTTCCCAGCACGTCACTGCGTTGGAAAAGGCATTCGGCACTGTGCTTTTGGATCGCAGTACGCGTCCGGCGCGGCTGACCTATGCGGGTGCGCGTTTGCATGGAAGAGCGCAGAAAATTCTGGATGCACTTTCCGACATGGAAACGGAACTGCGCCACGTTGGCCAGAAATCCCTGACCTTGCTGCGGGTCGGCATTCAAGCCTCGATCGCCACGACGCTGACGCCCTCTTTGGTCGATTTCGCGCAGCGTGAGTTCAATGTCGAAGATATTACCCTGCATGCTGGCCAAAGCGGCAACCATGAACACCTGCTGCGGACGAAACAAGCGGACCTCGCGATCACATCAAATCCGTTTCTGGATATGGATGGCTTGGAGCGTCATCACGTTCTGACCGAACGATACCTTCTGGTTCTTCCCGAAGCATATGAAGGCCCGACAGACAGCCTGGAGGCGATCCAAACGCGGCTTCCTCTGGTGCGGTTCGGAGATACAACCAACGCGGGCCGCCAGATTGCGCAGCATCTGCGCCGATTGCGTTTTGAGCCCGACAAGGTCATCCAGGCGGACCGCTCCAGCATGGTTACGTCCTGTGTTTCTGCAGGTCAGGGGTTCAGCCTTTTGACGCCGACATTGCTGATCGATGGTCTGGTTGAGAATATGAGCCTGCAGTTGAAAGATCTTCCGGTCTCGGGCCTTTCGCGCACTTTAACTGTTGTCGCCAGAAAGGAAGAGCTGCAGAGTTTTCCGAAGGCGCTTGCAGACATGTCCAGGCAGAAATTGATGCAGCGCATCACCGGCCATATGGGTGACATCGGAGCAAAAAGCGTAGAGTACGATATGGTTTAGCGCGCCGTCACAAGCTGAACAGTGCGGGGAACTTCGGGCTAAGTTTTAGCCCAAAGTCGCTACCTGTTGATGAACTTCGACAACATTGCCTTCGGGGTCGCGAAAGAACACTTGGTGCCACTCTTTCGAAAAGGTAGTGCCATAGTCTGAATAAGGAACCGCGTTTTCATCAAGTATCCTCAGGACCGCGGCAAGATCATCCGTTCGGAACGCAATGTGCCCGCGGCTCACCGGATTGATGACCTGATCATTCTTGAAAGCGACGTCAAAGTCCCGTTCCGCAAGGTGCATCTGCATGCTGCCGTCCGTTGCAAAGCGGATTTGGCCGTCATAACCCGAGTCTTCGGTTGCTTCAGAACGCGGGAAATTCTGTTGCGGAATATCACCCAAACCCAAGACGTTTGTATAAAAGTCGTGTAGGCGGTCAACGTCGTCTGCGACCAGGTTAATATGATGAAATTCCAGCTTCATTTGGTTCCATTTTGCTTGTCGTCACACACTGGATGTGTGCTTGGGGGACTGAGGTATTGAGCAGCGGTTGATCAGGTCCCGGGATAGTGCCGACAGAGTTTGTGAACTGCAAGCCGGATTGAGTTCCACCATACCGCTATTCCGAGCGCGCGTTCCCAGATCCAACAAAAAACGCCCGCCAATTAGGGCGGGCGTCTAAAATCCAAAAGCGGCAGAAACCGGTATTAGCGGCGGATGCCCAGCTTTTTGATCAGGTCCTGGTAGCGCGCTTCTTCTTTGCCCTTCAGGTAGTCCAGCAGCTTGCGGCGCTGGGCGACCATTTTCAGCAGACCGCGACGACCGTGGTTGTCTTTTTTGTGGGTCTTGAAGTGCTCGGTCAGGGTGGTGATGCGCGAGGTCAGGATGGCAACCTGGACTTCTGGCGAACCGGTGTCGCCGTCTTTGGTGCCGAATTCTTTCATGACACGTGCTTTTTCAGCGGCAGTAATCGACATCGGGGTCTCCTTTAAAAGGTTAGAGTTGATGGCGCAGGCCGGGATGTCGTCCAGCACAGGCCCATGGAGAAAACCGCACCGATTCCAATGCGGATGGGCGCGTATAAGCGGATTTCAGGCAAATGGCAAAGGGATTCTATTGCTTCAACTCAGCGCATTGAGCTGCGACAGTTCCTGACCGTTGATCAATTGGATATAGTCCAGGGTCAACCCTTTGGCACCCAGCAGTTGGGCGGCGTCTTGTCCGTCGACCATGACACGGGTCAGGTTTTCGTTTTCAGTGTCTGTTTCAATGTTAATCTCCGGATCTTCCCCGCCTTCCCACGAGATCAACAGCTTGTCCTGCCCGGGTTCAAAATCCATGTCCTTGACGGCATCGTCAACCTGCTCGGGGTTCAGGTGGATGCTGTCAGCGCCTTCGCCTCCAGTTACGATATCACCGCTATGGGCAACAATTGCGTCGTCGCAGGCACCGCCATTCAGAAAATCCACGGAGTCCTCGTTTTCGCCATCCTCACCGGTCAGCACGTCGTCACCGTCGCCGCCAAACAAGACGTCTTCACCTGCGTCACCAGCAAGCTCATCGTCGCCATAGCCCACATGCAGCGCATCCTCGCCCGCGCCTCCGGTCAGCGTGTCGTTGTCCTGACCGCCGTACAACGCGTCATCCCCATCGCCGCCGTCCAGCCTGTCGTCGCCGAAATGACCAAAAAGCTTGTCGTCGCCATCATCACCGGACAGGACGTCATCGTTACCTTCGCCATGCAAAACATCATCGCCTTCGCCGCCCTGGATTGTATCAACGCCATCGCCGCCATGCAGGTTGTCATCGCCCATGCCCCCCGGCACAGTGTCGTCGCCACCGTAGCCGTTGATTTGGTCGTCACCATCTTGCCCGGTCAAAATGTTTGTGTCGTCGTCCCCGGCCACAACCAAATCGCCTTCGAATTCCGAGACTGTGGTCCCGGTCGAGGACCCTTCGACTTCGTCGATGTTTTCACCAATCTCAAGATACCTGCCGTCAGAGACCTCTTGCGGTTCATCTTCGATGATCTCGTCTTCTTCGGTGTCGTCGTCAGCCTCTATAATACCGCCCATCGCATAGGCTGCTCCGCCCATTGCGGCCAGGCTCAGCAATCCGAAAAGAAACATGGCAACCCTCCGAGAACGCACTGCTCCGAGGATGAAATATCCCATGTGATCAGTTAGTTGGTCAAAGCCAACCTGAACTTGTGGTTAACCGTTGGTCACCAAGGTTCGGGCTGTTGGGTATAGGCGATGTAAAGCGGGTGTTTGGGATGCCCGCCCTTGGTCAGCCCTAGATGAAACAGCGGCTGCCTGGTGTCGCGGAGAAGGGATTCAACTGCCGGGCCGCGGTCCAGATGCGCACCATGGGTGCCCCATGCGGCGATGACCTGATCGGCCCATTGAACACCATCCAATATGGCCGCGTCGTTCTCGGGTCCTACCGGGTCGGCAGCGGCGCGCATCTTGCGCGGGTCGGTGTCGCGCCATGCGAAGATGTTGGTTACCTGAAATGCTCCGAACCCCAGCGCCCGCGCGCGGCGTTCGCAACGTTCCACCGTCGGGTCGTTCTGAACCTCGGTCGCGGTTGACGGGTTCAGCATCACGAACAGCGCCTTGCGCCCCGCCGGATCCCAGATGCGGGTCAGGCTATAGCGATACTTCTCGCAATCGGAATAGATGGCGGTCGAGGGCGCGTCGCCCTTGGTGTGGGAACGGGTAATCATGCCCTTCGCCTAGCACGTGGCTTAGGTAACGAACACCCGGCTGGGGTGCAATTCGCCCGATTTGTAGATCCCCACCGCCACGGCCTTGCCGTCCAGCGAAGCCCAGGCTTCATCACCGTATTCGACATCCGAGGCCAGAACCATGCCCGGATTTCCGTTGCGCAGGCGGGTTGCGCCTTCGGGTGTGCATTTCAATTCAGGCAGATCGGCGAGGCCGGTTTCCAGCGGGAGCAGGTAGTCGTCCAGTGCGGTTGTCTTGGCCATTTCATCGATCTGTTCGATGCTCAACCCGTCGTCAACCTCGAACGGGCCGGACCAGACGCGGCGAAGAACTTTGACATGGCCGTGGCATCCCAGCGCCGCGCCCAGATCGCGGGCAATCGAGCGGACATAGCCACCCTTGCCGCAAGTCATCTCTAGCACAACGTGGTCCTCGTCGGGGCGGTCGACCAGAATCAACTCTTCTACCCAAAGCGGGCGGGCGGATAGCTCTACTTCTTCGCCGTCTCGCGCCAATTTATAGGCCCGTTGCCCGTCAATCTTAACGGCCGAGAATTTGGGCGGGACCTGCATGATATCGCCCAGAAACCGGGTCAACGCCTGTTTGATATCGTCATCCGAAGGGCGCGCATCGCTTTGTGCGATCACTTCACCCTCGGCATCGTCGGTGTTGGTTGCTTGACCCAAACGGACGGTGAAGGTGTAGGCCTTCAGCGCGTCAGTGATATAGGGAACGGTCTTGGTTGCCTCACCCAAAGCCACGGCCAGTACGCCGGTTGCTTCGGGGTCAAGCGTGCCCGCATGGCCCGCTTTTTTGGCATCCATCGCCCAACGCACTTTGTTGACCACAGCGGTCGAGGTCATGCCCGCGGGCTTGTCCACCACCAGCCAACCGGAAATGTCGCGACCTTTGCGTTTGCGTCCCATTCTACACCCTGAATCTAACCGAGGCGCGCGACCTAACGGATCGTTCTGCCACTGTCAATTTCAGGGCGTATCTTCGACCACACCTACAATAGGGCCAAGCGAAAACCCGACATCCGACCGATTTCCGGCGCGTTCATACATACGAGAGATATTGCCGTCGAAGAACAGGGCATTTGGCGTTTCAAGGACATCGCGGAACAGGCTGCCGAATTCGTGGAAGGTGACATAGTCATCCGAGATCGCAAAAACTGCCCGCGTGCCATCCGCGCTGGTACCAACGCCGTTGCGCACGTAGCGCGAGGTCGAATCGGGCAGGAATCGCGGGTGCAATTCCCCGTCGATAACCAGCATAGGACCGGATTGCGTGGCGAATTGGCATTGCGGAGCCTGATCAACGTAATCCAAGGTTTCGAACACGTCGGCACGGCCCCCGCGGATGCAAAACACCCCGTTCGGCAGCAAGCCGAAATTGCCGGGACCGGCATTCGGGATCACGCGCATCTGTTCCTGGCCGTCTTCGACGTAGTGCCCGACGGGCGAGCGGTCGTCATGATACATGCCAGCATTCATTGCAAATGCCAGACGCTTTCCTTGTGGGGCCAGTGCCTCGTTCACAGATGAGAAATGGCCCAGCACGTCGCCTTCCTCATCGTTGAGAAATAAACGCAGCTCTTCGCCTGCGGCATCCACCTCGCAAATGGTGTACCGCTTGTCATCATGGGTCACCTTCTCGCATGTGACCGCTGAGGCCTGCGCGGCCCAGAAGACCGCGCCCAAAATGACAAATGCGCGGATCACTCGTCCAGATCGCGGCGCACCGCGTCCTGATCGAACATGCGGCGGGTGTCATCCATTCGGTCAAACGTGTCATCCAGCCGGAACCGCAGATCGGGCGAGAATTTCAGGCCGACCTTCTTGCCGACCGCCCGCCGCAATTCACCCTTGTTGCGGGCCAGCAGCGCGATCACATCCTCCTGCCCCTTTCCGCCCAAGGGCAACACATAGGCGGTGGCAATCTTCAGATCGGGTGAGGTGCGCACCTCACCCACGGTGATCGACATGCGGTTCAGGTCGGGGTCGTGGACATCTCCGCGCGCCAGAACCTCGGACAGGGTGCGGCGGATCAGTTCGCCGACACGAAGCTGTCGTTGGGACGGGCCGGGGCCATCGTGGAATTTGTTCTTTGCCATATCCCCGATCTAAGCCCAAAGCAGGGCTTTGCCAAGCGGGCGCGAACGGGGTAGGAGGCTTTGAGCCGAATTCAACAAAAGGACCAGCGCAATGACCCATATTCCGGGGATCGTCATCACAGGGGCTTCGGGCCGTATGGGGCAGATGCTGATCAAGACCGTAACCGACAGCGATCAGGCGCGTTTGGTTGGCGTGGTTGAGCGGACGGGCCATGACTGGATCGGTCAGGATGTGGGCGAGGCGATGGGCGCTCAGGCGCTGGGCGTCACCGTCACAGACGACCCGCTAGAGGCGTTTTCGCAGGCGCAGGCGGTGATTGACTTCACTGCGCCCGAGGCGACGCTGGAGTTTGCCGCTTTGGCCGCGCAGGCACGTTGTGTGCATGTGATCGGCACCACTGGCATGTCGGATGAGCAGATCGCAGCGCTTGAACCGGCCTCTCGCCACGCGGTCATCGTGCGGGCAGGGAATATGAGCCTTGGCGTCAACCTGCTGGTGCAGCTGACCAAAAAGGTCGCCGCAGCGCTGGATGAAGATTTCGACATCGAGATCATCGAAGGGCACCATCACCACAAAGTCGACGCGCCCTCGGGTACTGCACTGATGCTGGGCGAGGCCGCCGCCGAAGGGCGCGGCGTCGATCTGGCCGATGTGTCCGATCGGGGCCGCGACGGCATCACCGGCGCGCGCAAGCGGGGCGATATCGGGTTCCATGCCATTCGCGGCGGTGACATCGTGGGCGAACACGACGTGCTGTTCGCAGCCCCCGGAGAACGCATCATCCTGCGCCATCTGGCCACCGACCGCGCCATCTTTGCCCGCGGCGCTTTGAAGGCGGCCCTATGGGGACAGGGCAAAGCGCCCGGTCAGTATGACATGGTGGATGTATTGGGGCTGTAAGGGATCCTACCTGAACGCGGCGATTCCCGGCGGTTCTGCATGCCCCAAGTCGATATGCGCGAACAGAGCGTCCAAACGCTGGTCCCATGTCGGGAACTGACCTGTCAACGCATAGGTCAGACGCTCTGCTCCGATTGATATGCCTAACGGTGCGGCCTCGCCGCCGATGATGATCTCTCCGATTTCGGTCCAGTTGGCAGATGGTGGATAGGACTCGGGTGCGGGTTCAGTTTGATTGCCGACGCGGTAATAAACGCCCATCGTGACCAAATAATCCTCGCCAAACGGATCTGGAAAGAAATAGCCTGAGGCGTCGCGGGCGGCCAATGCCTCGGCCTCATCGCGCAGCAGGACCTTTTGCGAGAACGGCAAGTTCATCCCATCCAGAACCGGGCGCACGTCATCGGCCTGAGGCACGCTGACAAAAGCAATGCGGGATGGGTCAAGGCTGAACTCTTCAGTCAGAAGACGCACCATAAGTTCCGTGGTGTCACGCCCGCTGACCGCGCCTCCTGGATGGCAGCCAACCTCGTGAAACAGGGGCAGGACATCGGGGCGGTTTTTTTCTTCCACATCTGCGACGCGAGCCAGCGGTTGTATGACGAAAGCGTTTGGGTGCAATTTCTTTTGCTCGAAATCGTGCCGCAGCCCGCCATTATAGTCGACGTTCCCGGTGACAATCGAAAAAGATTGTGACTCGGAAAACCCGAGCTTGGCGAACGCGGCTTTGAGACCAGCCAGTGTTTCGGCGAACTCGGCCTCGAACGCCTCATTCTGGCCAGTTGCGCCGACAGCAAATCGCGGTAGCGCCGCACTCGCGGTGGCTGCGGTGCCTAGTTGTACCAATTTCCGACGGTTCAATCCCATCTGCGCCTCCCTTGTGCACACACAGGGAGAGTATCACAGAAGTTTGCAGCAAAGGTTAAGGGAATCTGAAAAGCGCCGCCCGGAAGCGACAGGTTTGGCTACAGATCGCGTATCTTGTCCGCGCGCAAGGGGCAGGCAAGGTAAACGCCGAACTCTTTGCCGATATCGGCGCTGACCCGGGCGTGCACCCGGCCCTGCCGATCAAGGAAGCGCTGGTTGTCTTCGACGGGGAATATCCCTTCGTGCCAGATGCCGGGATGAATATAGAGGCCACGCGTGCCGTCACACCAGAATGCGACCACTTTTTCTGGCGTCAGGTTGTCGCCGGGCAGGGCGACAGGCACGATGAAGGGCTTGTTGTCCAGCGGCCAGAACATCTGCCCGCCATCGGGGTGGTAGTTCATGTGCCACAGTAGAACCTGATCGCGCGGTGCCGTCTGCAGGTCGGTCTGCGCCTGTTGTGGATCAGCGGACCAACCCAGAACATAGTGGCCTTTGACGGCCTCGTTCTCACCATAAAGCACGTCACCCTGCCAATCGCATTTGAACGTGCCTTCGACCCAGCCGCCCTCGTCGCCGGTGCCTTCGTCAATCTGGCGCCAGCCCTGTTGGGGCCAGCGAGCGATTTCAATCTCGAAGGTATCGGGGTCATCAACCAAACAGCCATAGCCTTTGACCGACGTGTCCGTGGCCCGGATCAGCGGAACCTCGTGCCAGGGAAGGGACGGTTTTGAACTGGCCTCGAAGATATATTCCGGCGCGCTCATGATGTGCCCAGATGCCTGTCGACCATGCGCTGTACCATCGGTGCGAAATGGGTGAAATCCGGCGTTTCCATGTCAGCCCTCTTGCCTGCCTCGTCCAGATAGCGCACCTGAATGATTTCTTTCAGGTTCGGATTACTCTCGAACTCTGCGACCTCCTCAGCGCTCATCGGCCCGCCCTGCAATTCCAGCGTATGGACCGAAGCGGTGGACAGGCGGTTGAAATATTCAGGCTTGGTGGCGCAGAGATACCGCTTGGCTGCCACGTGATAGCGGCAGCAATCGGTGATGACTGAGGGGAAGAACTGTTCCAGCACCTCAGCGCCCGCATCCTCGTGATGACGGTCCTCGGTGTCATCCGGGTGATAAGTGCCGAACTCAGAGGTGAAATGGCCGATATCGTGCAGCAATGCGCCGACGATGATTTCCTCGGGCTGGCCGTTCTGCTCGGCGATCGTTGCACCTTGCAACATGTGTTCAGCCATGGTGACGGGTTCGCCCAGATATTCCTCACCGCCGCGGCGGTCGAAGATATCGCCGATGAAGGCCACGATATTGCCCCGGCTCAGGGTCGAGAAATCGGGCTTCATTCTGCGGCCTCCGGTTGGCTCATTTCCATTGCGGCCAATGTGGACAGCAGCCCGTCCTTGTCGGCGTAACAGCCCTGCAACCAGCGTGAGCCCGCACCGGAATAGCCCAGACGCGCGTGCAGCACGCGGGTGTTGTCGACGATGAAACTCTCGCCTGGTTCCAGTTTGAACGACACGCCCATGGCAGGGTCGTCGATGATCTCGCCCAATTGACGATAGGCGGCGTAATAGGCCTCCATCTGGTCGAACGGCACGTCGACGAACGGCGCGGATGAGCGGTTGTTGAACCGGATACCGACCAATTCACCATCCGGTGACAGCTCAATCATCGGGCGGCGTGACCGTAGGCAGATACCGTCCGAGCCCTTGTATTCGAACCGGGCGGGATAGCCTGCAAGCAAAGCAAAGCCTTCCGGGTTCTGTTCGCGCAGCTTTTCAGCGGCGCGGAAGCCGTCAACCACGATGGAATCACCACCCTCGGCGCTGTTTTCCAGACAATAGAGGATTTGCAGCGTCGGAACCGGATCACGATAGGGGTTGTCGGTATGCGCCTGCAGACCAAGGCCGGTATAGGCGAGGTTGGTCGGGTTCACCTCGGTTCGGACCTCAAAATAGGGGCCATAGTTGGTTTCGCGCACATAGCCGAACAGATCGGCGACTTTCAGCAGGGATTCCGGTTCGGTCGGGCCGCCGGTCAGCTTGGCAAAGCCGTACTCGGCCACCGCAGCTAGCCATCCGCGTTTGGCGCTGGGATTGGCGTGGACCTCATCCCAATCAGCGCTGGGCGCGTCGATGCCGCGTCCCCAGGTGGTGATGTCGGGAGCCGTCCGACCCATGGGGCGGTTTTGATCGCGGTCATAGCTGTGCTCGGCCAGCCAGTCGGCGGGAAAGGTGACGGTCTTGCCTTCTGGCTGAAAGGTGACTGTCAGATCACCATTGCTGATTTCGGCGGCGCTAACCGAAATGTCTGAGGGGATATCACCGATGGTGATCAGACGTTGGCCATTGCCGGGCGCGCGCGTTTCGGGGTCCAGCGCGTTGTCGCGTAGCCAGATGGCATGAAAGCGAGCCTCTGTGCCGGTGTCGAATTCAACGGTCACAACCGAGGCGTCATGGGTGGCAGAGCGCAGCATGGGGGGTCTCCTGTTCAGCGCGGGCTTTGGTTGAGGAGATACGCCTCTTGTGGCATTACGACAATTAATCCTTCTTTCTGCTGAGGCTTGGAAAAACTTATGGATAAGAAAAAAATCGGGTTGCCGCCCTTGGACTGGCTGCGCGTTTTTGAGGCGGCGGGGCGTCTGGGCGGGTTTTCGGCAGCGGCGAGGGAATTTGGTCTGACACAAGCGGCGGTAAGCCAGCGCATCGGTAACCTTGAGGCCTGGCTTGGGCGCACGTTGTTTGTGCGTGAGGCACGTGGCGTGTCATTGACTGTCGAAGGGGAAAGCTATCTGCCACTAGTGCAAGACAGTTTGCAGGCGCTTGAACGCAATACCGAGGATCTGTTTGGAAAATCCCCGCGCGAATTGCGGGTGGCCGGTTTGTCATCGCACATCCATGCGCTTGTGGTGCCAAGTCTTGCCCGGTTTCAGGAGGTGCAGCCGAAGGTGCGTGTCCTGACCGATTCCGTGGCGCGGCGGTCGTCGCTGGATGAAGAGCGGACATGGCTGCAAATCCGCTATGGTCGCGGTGCCTGGCCCGGGCGGGATTCCGAATTGATCGCAGCCGAAGTGTTGGTGCCGATGGCGGCTCCGGGTGTTGAATGGGGCGCGCCTTTGATTGATCTGCGCGGAGAACGGCCGGGGTGGCGAGACTGGGCGCGAAAGGCAGAGCAGGGCGATGTGACGACGTCGACCATCAGCTTCGATTCAATGGAACACGCGTTGTCCGCGGCACGTCAGGGCATGGGCGTAGCGTTGGGGTCGGTGCCACTGGCCAAGGCAGATCTACAGGACGGACGGTTGCGCCGGTTGCACCTGCCCGAGCTGAAAACGAAGGATGGGTATTGGCTGACATGGCCGGAAGAACGGGCGAAATCAAAGAAGCAGCGCGCTCTTATAGTGGATTTTCTGGAAGCTTTGCGGGGATAGGCGATCAGAAATCGATCGCGATGCCTTTCTTCTCCCAATCGCCATAGCGGGCCGGGTCAGGACCGTCGCGACCGCCCAGTTCCCTTGGCATCTCTTTCGCTTTGGCCTCGGCCTTGCGACGGCGCTCTTCAGCCTCGGCCAAGGCGCGCTGGGCGGCGGGCGGCAGGTCTTTGCGGTCGTCACTCATGACATCGGGTTCCTTTCCGTGCATGGGCTTGATATACGCCCGCGTCCGCCATTGGCAATGCGGGCGAGGATTTATTCAAAGGCGATTCCATGTCCGACAACGCAACAGCGGCGCGACGCAGCGCGATCTATCTGCTGGATCAGATTTTGGGCGAAGGACGCCTGCTGTCCGAATGTCTGGCTGCCGGTGCGCTGGACCGGTTGGCCCCTGAAGATCGCGCGCGGGCGCAACGTCTGACGCTGGAAACCTTGCGCGGGTTGGAGCGTGCGGATCGTCTGCTGGAAAACCACCTGAACCGCACCCCCGCTTTGACTGTGCATAACGCCCTGCGCCTTGGCGCGGTCGAGCTGTGCCACGGTGAAGCGGCACATGGTGTGGTGAATTCAATGGTCGACATTGTAGGGCGTTCACGCAAGCACGGACGGCTGAAAGGCCTGGTGAATGCCGTGTTGCGTAAAGTGGCCGCCGAAGGGCCCGAAGCATGGCCCAAAATGCGCGTGCCGCGTTTGCCCGAATGGCTGCGTGATCCGCTAGTCATGGCTTGGGGTGAGGATGCAATCGCGGGAATGGAAAAGGCGCAATTTGCTGGCGCACCGCTTGACCTGACTGTGAAGCCGGGCGCCAGCGGACCGGGTGAAGTCCTGCCGACCGGTTCGACGCGGCTGCATGATGCCGGTCAAGTCACTGCCCTTCCGGGCTATGGCAAAGGTGATTGGTGGGTGCAGGACGCGGCGGCGGCTATTCCTGTGCGCATACTTGCCCCGAAACCGGGCGAAAAGATCCTCGACCTTTGCGCCGCTCCGGGTGGAAAAACACTGCAACTGGCGGCGGCTGGGGCCGATGTTACGGCGCTCGACGTCTCGGAAACGCGGTTGGCGCGGGTGCATGAGAACCTCAAACGCACCGGGCTGAAAACCACTGTCGTCGCGGGCGACGCGCTTGAACATCAGGGCCAGTATGACGCCATCCTTTTGGACGCGCCGTGTTCTGCCACGGGAACGATCCGCAGGCACCCTGACTTGCCTTTTGGCAAAGACGGATCGGAATTCGGTGAGCTGATCGAGCTGCAGGCCCGGATGCTGGCCCACGCCTGGAGCTTGCTGAAACCCGGCGGGCGGCTGGTCTATTGCACTTGTTCTCTCCTGCCGGATGAGGGCGAGGTGCAGGTCGAAGAAGCGCTGGACCAACACCCGGACATGTCGGTGGATCGGGCGGCTTTGAACATTGCCGGAATCGAGTCCGAATGGATCACCGAAGAAGGCGGCCTGCGCCTGCGGCCCGATTACTGGGCTGATCTTGGTGGAATGGACGGGTTCTATATCGCACGCCTGAACAAATCGGCGTAGTGGCACGCTTTTCGATGACTTGACGATCGCCCCGGTCTATCGTTGGGTCTCAGGCGCCAGCAGAGCGCAAGGGGCAGAGTAACGAGCGTCATGTCAAAGACAGATACCATGACCAATCGGTGGACACGGTTTCAGAACCGTCTCTATGCACGACTCAGCCAGCGGCGCAAAGCGGTCTCGGGGTTTGTTGGCGAGCCGGAACCACGCACGGTTGGCTCATTTGCGCGCGGACGTCAGTTGGTCGCCGGAAATCTGCTATTTGCGGGCTATCTGGTCGAAGCTCAGGATACCGAGCTATGGGATGTGGCCGCGCCCAGCACCGGGTTTGACAATGAACGCCACGGCTTTGCCTGGCTCGACGATCTGGCGGCTGTTGGCGATATGCGCGCGCGTGAAAAGGCCCAGCGGTGGGTCTGGGGCTGGATCAACGCGCATGGTCGCGGTCAGGGGCCGGGCTGGGCACCTGATCTGACCGGTCGGCGCGTCATACGCTGGATTAACCATGCGATTTTCCTGTTGCGCGGCGCAGATGAACATCAAAGCAGGATGTTTTTCCGTTCTTTGGCCCAACAGACATGGTTTTTGTCCAAGCGCTGGAAGGCAGCGACTCCCGGTCTTCCCCGGTTTGAGGCGCTTGCCGGGCTGGTGCAGGCTGGTCTGGCGCTGGAGGGGTTGGAGCAAATGGCTGATCCTGCCCTTCGTGCTTTGGCACGCGAGTGTGACAGTCAGGTAGACGAACAGGGCGGTATCCCAACCCGCAACCCCGAAGAGCTGCTTGAGGTCTTTATGCTGCTTTCATGGACTTCGGCCGCGCTCAGCGCGTTGGGCCGGGGCACGCCCGGGGCGCAGGCAAGTGCCATCAAACGCATGGCCCCCACCTTGCGCAGCCTGCGCCATGCGGACGGGGCTTTGGCCCGGTTTCACGGCGGTGGGCGCGGTGTCGAAGGGCGTCTGGATCAGGCACTGGCGCAAAGCGGTGTCAGGCCACATCACGCCACGGGGCTGTCCATGGGATTTGCCCGACTTTATGCGGCCAGAACCAGCGTGATTGTGGATGCCGCCACTCCACCCAAGGGGGCGGCGTCATACAACGCCCATGCCTCGACCCTAGCTTTCGAACTGACGTCGGGCCGCAGACCGCTGGTGGTCAATTGCGGGTCGGGCGAAAGCTTTGGGACGGAATGGCGACGTGCGGGTCGGGCGACACCGTCGCATTCGACACTGTGCCTTGATGGGTATTCAAGCGCTCGGCTGGCGCCACCGACGCAGGGCGCCGAACGCGAGGCACTGGTGGATGCGCCGCATGAGGTTCCCATTGATTTCGAGGACGCCTTTGAGGGCACGCGATTCATGGCCGGGCATGACGGGTATACCAAGGTCTTCGGACTGACACATGCGCGTACCTTTGAGCTGCGCTTTGATGGGCGTGAGCTGGCCTGCGAGGATATTCTGCTGACGGCCACCGACAAGGCAAAGCGCCAATTTGACAAGGCGATGGACGCCTCGGGCCTGAAAGGCATCGCCTTTGACATCCGATTTCACCTGCATCCAGACGTGGATGCGGCACTGGATCTGGGGGGGGCTGCGGTTTCGATGGCCTTGAAAAGTGGTGAGATCTGGGTTTTCCGCCATGATGGCGTGGGAAAATTGTCCGTAGAACCAAGCGTTTATTTGGAAAAAGGGCGTTTAAAACCACGCGCGACAAAACAGATCGTTCTATCTGGCCGCGCAATGGAGTATGCGACGCGCATCCGGTGGACGCTGAGCAAGGCCCAGGACACAGCCTATGCCGTGCGGGATATACACCGGGACGAGCCCGAGTTTGACTGACGCCAAAAGGACCTTTGACCCCATGACCGATCTTCACCCCGTGCGCCGCGCGTTGCTTTCCGTTTCCGACAAGACCGGGCTGATCGAGCTGGGCAAGGCACTGGCCGAGCGCGGGGTCGAGTTGTTGTCGACCGGTGGTACCGCCAAGGCGCTGCGGGATGCAGGGCTTGAGGTGAAGGATGTCAGCGAGATCACTGGCTTCCCCGAGATGATGGATGGCCGTGTTAAAACACTGCATCCCATGGTGCATGGCGGTCTGCTGGCACTGCGTGACAACGAAAGTCATGTAGCGGCGATGGATGAGCACGGCATCGGTGCGATCGACCTTCTGGTGGTGAACCTCTATCCGTTCGAGGCCACGGTAGCCAAAGGTGCGGGTTACGACGAATGCATCGAAAACATCGATATCGGTGGCCCGGCGATGATCCGCGCGGCCTCGAAAAACCACGCTTTTGTGAATGTAGTTGTGGATGTTCAGGATTACGACGCGCTGCTGGCTGAGCTGGCGGCTAACGATGGGCAGACTTCCTATGCCTTCCGTCAGAACCTGGCGCAGACAGCCTATGCTCGTACCGCCGCCTATGACGCGGCCGTGTCGAATTGGATGGCCGATGCGCTGGCCGCCGAGGCCCCGCGCCGTCGCGCCTTTGCCGGAGAATTGAAGCAGACCTTGCGTTATGGCGAAAACAGCCACCAACAGGCGGTTTTCTACACCGATGGCACCAACCGCCCCGGTGTGGCGACAGCGGTGCAGCATCAGGGCAAGGAACTGAGCTACAACAACATCAACGACACAGACGCGGCATTTGAACTGGTGGCCGAGTTCGATCCGGCGCAAGGCGCAGCCTGCGCGATCATCAAGCATGCCAACCCCTGCGGTGTTGCCAAGGGCGCGACTTTGATCGAGGCCTATAAGGCCGCGTTTGATTGTGACCGCACTTCGGCCTTTGGCGGGATCATTGCGCTGAACCAGCCGCTGGATGCCGAAACCGCGCAGGAAATCACCGGAATTTTCACCGAAGTTGTGATCGCCCCGGGTGCGTCGGATGAGGCCAAGGCAATCTTTGCCGCCAAAAAGAACCTGCGTCTGCTGACAACCGATGGTCTGCCGGACGTGACCGCAGGTGGCAAAACCGTCCGTCAGGTAGCTGGTGGCCTTCTGGTGCAGGATAAGGACAACGGATTTGTCGGCCTGGATGACCTGAAGGTCGTCACTAAGAAATCCCCGACAGAGGAACAGATGCGCGATCTTCTGTTTGCGTGGAAAGTGGCGAAACACGTCAAATCCAATGCCATCGTCTATGTCAAAGACGGAGCAACCGTGGGTGTGGGTGCCGGGCAGATGAGCCGCCTGGACTCGGCGATGATTGCAGCGAAGAAAGCCGGGCGCATGGCCGATGCTCTGGGCTTGGCCCAACCACTGACAATCGGTTCCGCCGTGGCGTCGGATGCGTTTTTCCCGTTCCCGGACGGTCTGATGGAAGCGGCCGAGGCCGGCGCGACCTGTGTTATCCAGCCGGGTGGTTCGATGCGCGATGAAGAGGTGATCGCAACCGCGGATGAGGCCGGTCTGGCCATGGTCTTTACCGGCATGCGCCACTTCCGCCACTGATGCGCTATCGTCTGCTTCTCTGGGCCGCACTGGCTGCGTTACTGATCGACCAAATCAGCAAGTATCTCGTCGTTCACGTGATGCGCGTGGCTGATGGGAACATTGATGTCCTGCCGCCGTTGCTGGTGTTCAAATACGGTGAGAATCGGGGCATCAATTTCGGCCTGTTTCAGGGCAATACCGATGCTGCCCGATGGGCGTTGATCGGAGTTTCCATGGTCATCGCAATCGGTGTGCTGATCTGGCTGATGCGCACAGCCCCGTCGAAACTGATGCTGGTTTGCGGCGGGTTGCTGATCGGCGGGGCGCTGGGCAACGTCGTGGATCGCCTGCTTTATGGTTATGTTCTGGATTTCCTGAACATGTCCTGTTGCGGCATCAACAACCCTTTCGTGTTCAACCTTGCTGATGTGTTCATTTTTGCGGGAGCGATTGGTCTGGTGGTGTTCGAAGGCAAAAAGGCCTCGTGACGCGCCATTTGAAATACGATAAAAGCGCCTGAAACAGGCTGGAGACTCTGATGCGGCTGCCGCGTTCCATATTTGCTTTGACATTGGCCTTTGCGGCTGCAGGCTGTTCCGATATCGGATTGCGCCACTTGGAAGCGCCCGGGCAGGGGCCGGACGAATTCTCGGTCCTGCCTGTCAAACCACTGACTCAGCCCAAGGATTACGCTTTTCTGCCTGCGCCCACGCTGGGTGGTGAGAACCTGACCGATCCGAACCCTAAGGCCGAAGCTGTCGTTGCCCTTGGCGGGAACGAATCTTCGCTGAATGCAAATACGGCCATCCCGTCCACGGACGCCGCCCTTGTGACGGCCTCCAGCCGGTATGGGGTTCCGGCAAATGCCCGGCAGGTGGTTGATGCCGAGGATGCAGAATTCCGCAGAAAGCAGAGCCGCCTGACGCGCTTGCGCTTGTTCAACGTGGATCGGTATTCGCAGGTCTACCGCCGCGAAACGTTGAATCCCGACCGTCAGAATGAGGCAGCACGCCAAGCCGGGATAGAAACACCTTCGGCGCCACCGGTAGATGAATAATCTTTAACTTTTCGTCATTGGCCTTGAACCCGCGTGGTGCCACCGTAGTTTGAACAGCATAAATCAAACGGAGGACGCCCTATGGTTCGGGCCCTGGCATTGTCGGCAGCCCTGATGGCCGCAACCCCTCTTGATGCAAGCGAGGGGCACGAAGCGGTCACGACCTTTACGTTGGACAACGGCATGGATGTCGTCGTGATCGAGGATCACCGCGCCCCTGTTGTGCAGCATATGGTCTGGTATCGCGCAGGGTCAGCAGATGAGCCCGTGGGATCATCGGGCGTGGCGCATTTCCTGGAACACCTGCTGTTTAAAGGCACGGACACTCTGGCCCCGGGCGAATTTTCGGCCACCGTTGCGGCCAATGGCGGCACCGACAACGCGTTCACTTCGTATGATTATACCGCGTATTTCCAACGGGTTGCCGCCGACCGGCTGGAACTGATGATGCGGATGGAAGCGGATCGGATGCGCAATATTCGCCTGAGCGAAAATGATATTGTCACCGAACGCGACGTGATCCTTGAGGAACGCAACCAGCGCACCGACAACAGCCCGCGCGCCCTGTTTGGCGAACAGATGAGCGCGTCGCAGTATCTGAACCATCGCTACGGCGTGCCAATCATCGGCTGGCGACACGAGATGGAGACGCTGGACATGGAGGACGCGCTGTCCTTCTACCAAACCCATTATGCGCCCAATAACGCCATTCTGGTCGTCACCGGTGATGTCGAACCTGACGAGGTCAAATCGCTGGCCGAGCAATATTACGGTGTGATCCCCGCCAACCCTGACTTACCCGAACGGGTCCGGTCGCAGGAACCGCCGCAAACGGCAGAACGCCGTCTAACATACAAGGATGCGCGCGTGTCGCAGCCTTATGTTCAGCGTAGCTATCTGGCCCCTGAACGAGATCCGGGCGAACAGGAGAAAGCAGCCGCTCTGTTTTTGTTGGCAGAACTGTTGGGCGGAAGCACGACATCCTACCTGAACGAAAAGCTGCAGTTCGAGCAGCAGAAGGTTGTCTACACCGGGGCGTTCTATCGGGGTGTCTCGCTGGATGATACGACCTTTGACCTTATCGTAGTCCCGGCCGCAGGCGTTTCCCTGCAAGAGGCCGAAGATGCAATGGATCAGGTGGTTGCCGACTTCATCGCTGAGGGTGTGAACGAAGAAGACCTCGATCGGATCAAGATGCAGCTGCGGGCGTCGCAGACCTATGCGCGCGACAATGTGGATGGGATTGGCAACCGCTATGGCCGCGCGCTGACCAGCGGCCTGACGGTTGAGGACGTGCAGGCCTGGCCCGATATTCTGCAAGCCGTCACTGGGGATGAGATCATCGCCGCTGCCCGCGAGGTAATACAACCGGAAACATCGGTCACAGGTTGGCTGATGCGCGATGACGAGGTGACGCAATGAAACGGATATTCGCAACCCTGATCGCGTTCGTTGTCGCTCTGCCCGCGTGGGCCGATATCGAGATCGAAGAGGTTACTTCTCCTGGTGGTATCACCGCCTGGCTGGTCGAGGATCACTCGATCCCCTTCACCGCGCTGGAGCTGCGTTTTCGCGGCGGCACATCGCTGGATGACGCGGACAAACGCGGTGCGGTCTACCTGATGAGCGGCCTGATTGAGGAAGGCGCAGGTGACATGGATGCCCGCACCTATGCGCGTGAGCTGGAATCGCTGGCGGCCTCGTTCCGGTACGGTGCAACCGATGACTCGGTGTCGATCACCGCGCAGTTCCTGACCGAGAACCGGGACAACGTGATCGACTTGCTGCGCACCACCGTTCACGAGCCGCGCTTTGATCAGGATGCAGTGGACCGGGTAAAGGCGCAGGTGTTGTCCGGCCTTAAATCCGATCAAACCGACCCGAATGACATTGCGGGTCGTAACTTTGCCCAAATGGCCTATGGCGACCACCCTTATGGCACCGAAGGTAAGGGTACGATCGAAAGCGTGACCGCGCTGACGCGCGATGACGTGGTCACCGCCTATCAGGATGTCTTTGTCCAAGACCGGATGTATGTCGGCGCGGTGGGTGACATCACACCCGAAGAGCTGGGCGCGTTGCTGGATAAACTGCTGGCCGACCTGCCAGAAACTGGCAAGCCGATCCCTGAACGTGCCGATGTGTCCATCCCCGGTGGTGTCAGCGTAGTCGAGTTCGACACGCCGCAATCTGTGGCCCTGTTCGGACATGCAGGCATTGACCGCGATGATCCCGATTTCTTTGCCGCCTTTGTTCTGAACCACATCCTTGGCGGGGGCGGGTTTGAAAGCCGCCTGATGCAGGAAGTTAGAGAAAAGCGTGGCTTGACCTATGGAATCGGCACTTATCTGGTGCCCAAGGACCTGGCCTCGGTCTATCTGGGGTCCGTGTCGTCCAGCAATGATCGCATTGCCGAAGCGGTCGAGGTGATCCGCGACGAGTGGGCTCGCGCCGCGTCCGAAGGTGTAACCCAAAAAGAACTGGACGATGCCAAAACCTATCTGACGGGCGCTTACCCTCTAAGGTTTGATGGCAATGGCCAGATCGCGGGGATCATGGTCGGGATGCAGATGGAAGATCTGCCCATCGACTATATTGCCACCCGCAACGACAAGGTGAATGCGATCACGCTGGAAGAGATCAACCGGGTCGCCAGCGAATTGCTGGACCCTGATGGGCTCCACTTCACCATTGTCGGCAAGCCTGAAGGTCTGGACGGCTAAACCCGTTCAGGCCGCGACGGGCTGTTTCTGTGCCCGAAGCGTATGCTTGTTGCTGCTCAGAAGCTTTTGCCGCGCATGCCTGAAATGCGCGGCTTTGAGCGCATCGTCGATATGCCGGTTGCGGCGTAGCAGGCGGGAAAGACGGAAATTGTCGAACACCAGGCAAGTTGTCGGCTCTGAGGCGATGACGGTGGCTGTTGCGGGCAAACCAAGACCGAATGTCAGCTCTCCCAGTGTCTCGTCCGAGCCGCAAATATTGATGACCTGACCATTTTGCAGGATGGTTGTTCGCCCGCTCAGGACATAACCAAGGAAATCTGTTGTTCTGGCTTCTTCGATCAGAATGTCGCCTTTGGCGAACTCCTGAACCGACGCAGTGTTCAATAGCTTTCGGGCGTGATGCGGTTTCAGTGACCCAAGATGATGCGAGATGAACTGGCGCTCGGCTGCGGAAAAGCGAATGAGATGCCGCGACAGGTATCCGCGCAGCAATCCGATGACCGAGATTGCGATATAGGCCATCTGTATGATCGAACCAGCAAGATTGAATTCTTCAACCATGCTGATCAGAACGCAGCTTGCGGCAACGATAACCAGAACCGGGTAGAGCACGCCATTGCCTCGGACTATGCCGATTTGCAGTAAAAAGTAGTTCAGAATGTAAAGGCCAGCCCCAGCCACGCCGATTATAGTGGCCAATTCGACAAACTCGGTAAATTCAAATGGACTATTCAGCATGTACGGACCCACCCTCGCAATGAATGGGTCTTACGCTGTGCCAATTACGTGAAGCCGTAAATGAATAACCTCACAGGTTAATGGGTTTTATGAGCGTACTTTCGCCTGCGCGCGCAACAGTTGCCCCATCATCTGTCCGAACTTGCCCGAACCACGCTGGTACAACGCGCCATCGACGGCCAGAACCGTGCCGCTGATATAGCTGGCCAGATCAGAACTTAGGAACATACAGGCGTTCGCCACGTCCTGCGGCTGACCCCAACGGCCCAAGGGGACGTCCTTGCGCAACGCTTCTCCAGCATCTGGCGTAGGGGCCAAACGCTTGGCCCCTTCAGTGCCTTCGATAAAGCCCGGCACGACCGAGTTCACGCGGATACCCTCGACGCCCCATTCCATCGACAGGGTGCGGGTGATCTGATCCACGCCTGCCTTGGCGGCACAGACATGGGCCTGGCCTTCGTAAGGCAGGTAGGATTGCGGGGCCGAGATGTTGATGATGCTGGCACCCGGACGCTTGAGGAAAGGATAGGCCCCCTTCATCACGTGGATCGTGCCCATCAGGTCGATATCGATCACGGTCTTGAACGCATTGACCGACATCTCTGCCGCCAATGCCGGGAAGTTGCCCGCCGCGCCCGATACCAGCACGTCGAAGTCACCGAACGCGTCGTGGAACTGTTTCAGCCCGTTTGTCACGGCCTCCGGGTCACGTACATCGAACGCCGCACCGATGGCGTCTTGGGCCCCCGCAGCTTTCAGCGCAGCAACGGTGTCATCGACCTTTTTCTGCGACCGGCTGGCGACCGCCAGATTGGCACCCGAGGCCGCAAAGGCCTCGGCAATGCCGCGATTGATACCGCTGGTTCCGCCGATGACGACGACGGTTTTTCCTGAAAAGTCCATGTAGGCCTCCCTTGGCGGGGAGCCCTACTCGCCGTAGGGCACCCAGATGTTTTTGACTTCGGTCGCAGCCTGCAGGAAGCGGCGGGAATGGTCCACGCCCCAATCGATTGCCGTCGCGTTATTCACCCAGGTCCGTTTCAGGTTCCCGGCCGAGACGACCTCAATCTCTTTTGAAAGATCGGTGGACGAGAAGGACCAGACTGCATCGACGTTCAGGTGCGAAGCCAGCGGTTTCGCCAGTTCCGCGTGGCTGCCGGTCAGGATGTTGACTACACCGGCGGGCACGTCCGAGGTTTCGAGGATTTGGTAGAAATCGGTAGCCGCCAGCGGGTAGGGCTCTGAGGCCACCAGGACTGTCCGATTCCCCATCGCAATCGCCGGGGCCATGGCCGAGACCAGACCCAACAAAGGCGCCTCATCCGCACAAAGCGCGCCGATGACACCCACGGATTCCTTCATGGCAATCGCCACGCCACGGATCGGAACGCCGTGCACCTGACCGTCATATTTGTCGGCCCAAGCGGCGGCGGAGAACAGGCGCTGGATTGAAGTTTGGACCTCTTTCGCACCGTCTTTCTTGCCGGTCATTGCGTCGATGCGAGCGGCAAACTCGTCGGCGCGGGCCGAGAGATTTTCGCCGATGTAATAAAGGATCTGTGCCCGCAGATGGCCGGTGGTCTTGGACCAACCTTTGGCCCCTGCCGCAGCTTCAACCGCATTGCGGACGTCCTTGCGATTGGCGAGGCCCACGTGGCCCAACAGCCCGGATTTACCCCAGACGGGTTTCGAATAGCCGCTATCGGGCCGTGCCTGCTTGCCTCCGACATACATCTTGGCGGTACGGTCAATCGGATCGACCGGAGAGCCCTCGCCGATGGCCGCTTCGACCTTCGCCAACGGCTTAGCTTTGCCTTTGAGCCTGGTATAGGCCGTCAGCCCTTCCCAGCCGCCTTCACGGCCAAAGCCGCTTTCGCGCACGCCGCCGAAACCAGCGGCCGCATCAAACAGATTAGTGGCATTCACCCAGACGACACCCGCAACCAGCTTGGGCGCGATATCCAGTGCAAGGTTTACATTCTCGGTCCACACGGTCGCAGCCAACCCGTAACGGGTGTTGTTGGCCAGCTCGACCGCCTCTTCCGGCGTGCGGAAGGTTGAGGACACCAGCACCGGGCCAAAGATTTCTTCCTGCATCAGCGGGTCGGAAGTTTCGAGGCCCGAGATCAGCGTGGGTGGGTAATAACATCCGTTCGCAGGCAGATCGCACGCGGCTTGGTGCACGTGACCAGCGGTGTTGCTTTCGACCATGCTTTTGATGGTTTGCAGTTGGACCGGGTCTACAACCGCGCCCACATCAATGCATTTATCCAGCGGGTCACCGATGCGCAGCGAGTCCATCCGGGAACGCAGCTTCTCGTGGAAACGGTCCGCGATGCCTTCCTGCACCAACAGGCGCGAGCCGGCACAGCAGACCTGTCCCTGATTGAACCAGATCGCGTCGACCAGACCTTCGATGGCACTGTCGATATCGGCATCATCAAAGACGACGTAGGCTGACTTGCCGCCCAGCTCCAATGTCAGTTCCTTGCCGGAACCCGCGGTTGCTTCACGGATGCGGCGGCCCACAACTGTCGAGCCAGTAAAGGCGATCTTGTCCACGTCCGAGTTCACGATCATCTCACCCACCGCGCCGTCTCCGGTGACGATGTTGACCACGCCTTTGGGCAGTCCGGCTTGGGTGCAGATATCGGCGAACAACAGGGCTGTCAGCGAGGTGTACTCGGCAGGTTTCAAAACCACCGTGTTGCCCATGGCCAGGGCCGGGGCAATCTTCCACGACAGCATAAGCAGCGGGAAATTCCACGGAATGATCTGCCCGCAGACGCCGAGCGCTTCAGAATCCGGCAGTTCGCTTTCCATCAGCTGCGCCATGCCCGCGTGATAGTAAAAATGCCGCTGTGCCAGCGGGATGTCGATATCACGTGACTCCCGGATCGGTTTGCCGTTGTCGAGGCTTTCCAGCACGGCAAACAGGCGCGAATGCTTCTGCAACAGGCGCGCGATGGCATAGAGGTACCGCGCACGGCCTGCACCGCCCAGCTTCTCCCATTTCGGTTGCGCCTTTCGGGCGGCAGAAACGGCAGCATCCACATCGGCCTGTTTGGCCTGCGTCAGCTTGGCCAAAACCTCTCCGGTCGCCGGGTTGCGGCTGTCGAACCCTTTGCCGGGTTTGGTGAACGCACCATCGATATAGTGACCGAACTTGTCGCCCTGATCGACCAGCCAGGCCAGAGCCTCGGCGGCACTTTCGGGGGCAGGGCCGTAATCCATGGTTTCGAATATCTCTTTGACTGTCATTGTTTTTGTCCTCAGCCCATGGAGTGACGGTAACCGGCGGAGTATGCGCCAGTTACATAGTGTTCCAACTGCCGCTCGATATCGCCCAACAAGGACGAAGCGCCAAAACGGAACAGGTCCGGCTCCAGCCAGCGGTCGCTCAGTTCGTCCTTGATCAGCGACAGGTAAACCAGCGCGTCCTTGGCTTTTGAAATCCCGCCCGCAGGTTTGTACCCGACCCGGTATCCGGTGCGGTCATAGTAGTCGCGGATTGCACGGATCATCACCAAAGACACAGGCAGGGTGGCGTTGACGCTTTCCTTGCCGGTCGAGGTCTTGATGAAATCCGCCCCGGCCATCATGCAGACCAGCGAGGCGCGCGCGACATTGCGCAGGCTGCCCAGTTCGCCGGTGGCAAGGATGGCTTTGACATGCGCATCACCGCAAGCCACGCGGAACGCCTTCATCTCGTCATACAAGGCTTGCCAGTCGCCCGACAGCACGTGACGGCGCGAGATCACGATGTCGATCTCTTCGGCGCCGGCTTTCACACTTTCTTCGATCTCGGCCACGCGCAGATGGAATGGCGATAAACCAGCCGGGAAGCCGGTGGAAACCGCGGCAACAGGTATGCCGGTGCCATGCAGCGCGTCCACGGCGGTTTCGATCATGTCGTGATAGACGCAAACGGCCCCGGTTGTGATAGGCGGCATATCCAGCGCCTTCAGAACCGAAGGTGCAACGGGTTGCCGTGCCTTGGCACACAGACGGCGCACTCGTCCGACCGTGTCGTCACCCGACAGGGTGGTCAGGTCGATCATCGTGACCGCCTTCAGCAGCCACGCGGCCTGATACTCTTTCTTGACGGACCGACGACCGGGCAGGGTCGCGGCGCGGCGTTCAATGGCCGAAGTATTGACCTGCACGGCGCGTACCCAGTCCAGATCAAGATCCATACCGGGGTTTCTGGGCTCGGTCACTTGCGGCAGATGCGCGGTGCGCACGGGGCTTTCTGAGCTCTGCGTTTCCATCTTCACATCCTTTGGGAGGTTTGCGCCAAATTCGCACGGCTTGGCGCTAATTGGAAGGCATAGCGGCCTTCCGTGTGCAATTTTTTTGACCAAATGGACAAATTTGAGGTTTTCTTGCGAATAATTCGCAATAGCGTTGACTTAGTTGCGAATGGTTCGCATATTCATTCTCAAGAGGATACCTAAATGGGGTCAGAAATGATTCGTCGTAGTTTTCTTGCGGCTTTGGCTTTTGCCGCCGCTTTGCCGGTCGCAGCCTGGGCTGAGGCACCGCTGAAAGTGGTTGCTACCACGGGCATGATCGCTGATGCGGCACGTCAGATCGGTGGCGATCAGGTTGAGGTCAAAGGCCTGATGGGCCCGGGCGTCGACCCGCATGCCTATCGACAGACCCGCAGCGATATTGTTGCAATGACCCGTGCCGATCTGATCCTGTGGCACGGTCTTTACCTTGAGGCGCAGATGGAAAACTTTTTCCATGATCTTGGGCGCAAACGCCCGGTTGTTGCTGTTGCCGAGGGGGTAGATAAGTCCAAGCTGCGCGCGCATGACGATTATGCCGACAAGTATGATCCGCATGTATGGATGAGCCCGGCCGTTTGGCGCGATGTGGTGGTCGAGGTTCAAAAAGCCCTGACAGACGCCCGTCCCGAGGCGGCGGATGCTTTCGCGGCCAACACGCAAGCCTTTCTGGCTGAAATCGATCAGTTGGAAGCCTATGGCAAACAAGTGCTGGCCGAGGTGCCGGAAAACAACCGTGTGCTTTTAACGGCGCATGACGCCTTCGGTTATTTCGGTGAGGAATACGGCTATGAGGTGCTTGGCATTCAGGGTATCTCGACCCAGTCCGAAGCCGGTCTGAACCGGATTGGTGAGCTGGTCGATACCTTGGTGGATCAGCAGCTGACGGCCGTCTTCGTGGAAAGCTCGGTTTCTGATCGGTCCATGCGCGCGCTGATTGAGGGTGCGGCGGCCAAAGGTCATGATGTTGGCATCGGCGGAGAGTTGTATTCCGACGCTATGGGAGAACCGGGCACCTACGAAGGCACCTATATCGGTATGCTGGATCACAACATCTCTGTGATTGCCGGAGCGCTGGGCGCAGACGTGCCCGAACGCGGCATGAACGGCAAATTGTCGGCGGGGTCTTGAACGATGCTGTCGCTGGCTGCGCATCAGGGTGCTTCGGTTGCTGAGAAAATTACAAAGGACTGCCCGCTGGCCATTCGCGGTCTGACTGTTTCTTACGGTCAGAAACCTGCCGTGTTTTCGGTGGATATGACCGTGCAGCCCGGCGCGATGACGGCGATCATCGGACCAAACGGAGCGGGGAAGTCTACGCTTCTGAAGGCGGCGCTGGGCATCGTTTCGCCCCTGTCCGGGCAGGTGTCCGTCTTTGGTGAACCGCTGGAGAAACAGCGCGCCCGAATTGCCTATGTGCCGCAACGCGCAAGCGTCGACTGGGATTTTCCGACGCGCGTGATTGATGTTGTGTTGATGGGTCTGTCCCGCGAACTGGGCTTGCTGGGTCGTGTCCGTGCCCGGCATATGTCCCGGGCCATGGACTGTCTTAACCGGGTCGGGATGCGCGATTTTGCCGATCGTCAGATTGGTCAATTGTCCGGCGGCCAGCAACAGCGCGTTTTTCTTGCCCGTGCTCTGGCGCAGGATGCTGATCTTTACCTGTTGGATGAGCCATTCGCAGGTGTCGATGCAGCGACGGAAAAAGCAATCATCGCAGTGCTGAAGTCGCTGAAAGAAGCGGGCAAGACCGTTGTTGTCGTACATCACGATCTGGCCACCGTGACTGATTATTTCGACCATGTATTCTTGATCAATACCCGCAAAGTGGCTGAGGGAACTGTGGCCGAGGCCTTTACCGCCGAAACCCTGCAATCGGCGTATGGCGGCCGTTTGGCCACAGCCCAGATCGACCAGATTTCGCGCGCATTGGGGTAATGCATGCTTTGGGATGCTCTGACCCTTCAGCTGGGCTATAACGCCACGCTGGTCGCGATTGGTGCGACCTTGCTGGGTATATCCGCTGGTGTAACCGGCACATTCCTTTTCCTGCGCAAACGCGCGCTGGTCAGTGATGCGATCAGCCACGCAACGCTGCCTGGCGTTTGCCTTGGGTTCATGGTTTTGGTCGCTCTTGACGGCGATGGGCGCAACCTGATCGGTCTGCTAGCCGGATCGGCCGTGTCGGCCTGGGTCGGTTTGCTTTGCATGAACTGGCTGACACGCCACACACGACTGGCCGAGGATGCTGCCATTGGTGCCATCCTGTCGGTGTTCTTCGGTCTTGGCATCGTGCTGTTGACCGTGATCCAGACCATGGGCGTCGGTCGTCAGGCAGGGCTGGAAGGGTTCCTGCTGGGCTCGACCGCAGGGATGTTGTGGGCGGATGCGCTGGTCATCGCAATCGGTGGGGCAGCAACGCTGTTGCTGGTCATGATCATCCGGCGACCTATGACCATGGTGGCTTTCGACCCGGAATATGCCGCTGCCCGGGGGCTGCCGGTGCACCGGATTGATCTGGCGATGATGGGGCTGGTCATGGCAGTTACTGTGGTGGGCCTGAAAATTGTCGGGCTAATCCTGATTGTGGCGCTGCTGATCATCCCACCTGTCACGGCGCGGTTCTGGACGGACCGCTCGGACCGCGTGGTGCTGCTAGCTGGACTGGCCGGAGGGTTGGCGGGCTATCTGGGTGCGGCGCTGTCGGCCTCGGCCCCCAATTTGCCCACCGGCCCGATCATTGTTCTGGTCAGCTTTGGCTTTTTCGCACTGTCCCTGTTACTTGCGCCTGTTCGGGGTGTTCTGGCAGCGGTTCTGCGGTACCTGCGGTTCCAGCGCCGGGTTCATATTCGGCAGGGTCTGCTGGCACTGGCGCAAGGGCAAAAGATCTATGAGCCGTTGACCTTGCGCCTGTTGCGGCGTGCCGGTTTGGCGCGGGCGGATGGCGTGGCCACCGAAACAGGCAAGGCGCGCGCGGCCAAGGCGTTGCGCGATGAAAGGCGCTGGGAAATCGTCAGGGCTGATCAGATGCATGAGGCAACGGCAGCGCTGTACGACGGGTTGCGCGATATCGAAACCGTCCTGACCCAAGATCAGATCGCCGAGATCGACCGTCAAATCGGCGGCCCGCAGGAGGTTCCGGCATGAGCGGTGAAGAATTCGTACCCCTGTCTTTGACACCCTTGCTGATCGGCACGTTTGCCGCCATCGCTTGCGCTTTGCCCGGGAACTTCCTGGTCCTGCGCAAACAGGCCCTGATCGGGGATGCGATCAGCCATGTGGTGCTGCCGGGTATTGTCGTGGCCTTTCTGCTGACCGGAACGATTTCAACCTGGCCAATGATGCTGGGCGCCGCGAGCGCGGCGGTGGTGGCCGTGGTTCTGATCGAAGCCGTCAGGCGGCTGGGGCAGATCGAGGCGGGTGCCGCGATGGGGGTGGTTTTCACTACGATGTTTGCTGCTGGTGTGCTGCTGCTGGAACAAACCGATACTTCGACTGTGCACCTGGATGTTGAACATGCGCTGTATGGCAATCTGGAAAGCCTGATCTGGTTGGACGCTGTGGGCTGGTCTTCGGTGTTGGATCCTGTGGCGCTGGCGGGGTTGCCGCCGGAATTGCCTCGGATTGCGCTGACTTTGCTGGGGGTATCTGTCTTTGTATGGCTGTTCTGGCGGCCGCTGAAAATTTCCACCTTTGACGAAGGGTTCGCGCGCACCATTGGTGTCCGGACCGGAGTTCTGGGCATGGCCCTTGTGATCACGGCAGCTATTGCCGCCGTGGCGGCATTTGACGCCGTGGGTTCGATCATTGTGATTGCCATGTTTATCTGTCCCCCGGCGGCGGCGCGCATGATGACCAACCGGCTCGAAACCCAGATCGCGTGGAGCATCGTCTTTGCCATCCTGTCGGCTGTCTCCGGGTACGTGCTGGCTGGATATGGTCCGCTCTGGCTGGGGGCGGCGGACGCGGTCAGTGCAGCGGGCATGATCGCAACGATGTCTGGTCTGATCCTTGCGTTTGCGGCTTTGTGGGGGCCGTGCCGGACTCGGGCGGGTGCACCCGGAACCGCTTGACCCGGCATTTTCCCGCCGCTGGGTCCTGCGTGGTATCGGCCAAACTTCGCCACCCGACTTGAGGCCCCGAGAGTCTTCGCATCGTGAAACCGTATTCGTGGTATGAATTGACCCATTGATTATTGGATGACCACCACTCACTCCGGATCGTTCGAGCAATCGCGCCCAGACTGGCCGCAAGTCTAGGCTGGCACGGTGCGATTGTTCGAACGCCCCCTCCTCACACTAAATGCAAGCCAAAGCGGTGGCAGAATCGTGCGCGAATGTGCTAGGTCTGGTGGTATGGCGCAGGCACACCCCAATATCAGCGAAAATCGACCGGTCATCCGGCAACTTGACGACGCAGCAATCAACCGTATTGCGGCAGGCGAGGTTGTTGAACGTCCGGCTTCTGCGGTCAAGGAATTGGTGGAAAATGCCATCGACGCAGGTGCAACCCGCGTCGCGATCGACGTTGCCGATGGGGGTAAGACGCTGATTCGCGTCACCGATGATGGCTGTGGGATTGCTGCTGAGGATCTGCCATTGGCCTTGTCGCGCCACGCGACCTCGAAAATTGATGGGTCCGATTTGTTGAATATCCACACCTTCGGGTTTCGGGGTGAGGCGCTGCCATCGCTGGGTGCCGTCGGGCGCCTGACCATTACCAGCCGGGTGCCGGGGGGCGAGGCGGCTTCGGTCCATGTGGCGGGTGGTCGGATCGAGGCGGTGAAACCTGCCGCCTTACGTGCTGGCACAGTGGTCGAACTGCGCGATCTCTTTTTCGCAACGCCTGCGCGATTGAAATTTATGCGCACCGACCGGGCCGAAGCACAGGCAATCTCCGACACCGTCAAAAGGCTGGCCATGGCCGAGCCTTCGGTGACTTTCACTTTGCGTGACGTCTCTGGTGGTGGAGAGGGGCGCGTGACCTTCCGCGCTGACCGCGAAAATGGTGATCTGTTCGACGCACTGCATGCCCGGCTGGCCCGCGTCATAGGGCGCGAGTTTGCTGAAAATGCCCTGCAGATCGATGCCACGCGCGAGGGGATCCGGTTGTACGGTTACGCCGCCCTGCCGACCTATTCGCGCGGTGCGGCGGTGGCGCAGTATCTGTTCGTCAATGGTCGTCCTGTGCGCGACAAGATGCTGACGGGCGCGCTGCGGGCGGCCTATTTCGATTTCCTCAGCCGGGATCGTCATCCGGCAGCAGCATTGTTCATCGACTGCGATCCGACGTTGGTCGACGTGAATGTGCATCCGGCAAAGTCCGAGGTCCGGTTCCGCGATCCGGGCGTCGCGCGCGGGTTGATCGTCTCGGCCCTGAGGCACGCGCTGGCCGAGGCCGGGCACAGGGCCTCCTCCACAGTGGCCAATGCGACACTGGGCGCGATGCGTCCTGAACCCGCACAACCTGCGCCAGCACGCGTTTATCAGATGGACCGACCTTCGCCATCTGCACGGCAGGCGGCGTATCAAGCGCAGGCGCAGGGGTTTGCCGAGCTGTCACAAGACTACAGCGGCAACGTGGTCGAGCCGGCCCCAGTGCCAACCGCTGAAGCTCCGGTCGAAGATCTGCCTTTGGGCGCGGCACGTGGGCAGGTACATGAAAACTACATCATCGCCCAAACCGCAGACGGCATGGTGATCGTCGATCAACATGCGGCACATGAGCGGCTGGTTTATGAAAAGCTCAAAAAACAGATGGCCGAGAATGGGGTTGCTGCGCAGGCGCTTTTGATCCCGGAAATTGTTGAACTGTCCGACAGCGATTGCGCGCTCTTGATGCAGGTGGCTGATGATTTGACGAACCTGGGGCTGACCATTGAACCTTTCGGCGGCGGTGCCGTCGCGGTGCGTGAAACTCCTGCCATTCTGGGAGAGGTGGACGCGCGGGCGATGATCCTCGATATCCTCGACGAACTGGCCGATCAGGGCGAAAGCCAGACCGTGCAGGCGCGGATTGAGGCGATTCTCAGCCGGGTGGCCTGTCATGGGTCGGTCCGGTCGGGTCGCCGTATGCGGGCCGAAGAAATGAACGCCCTTCTACGGGAAATGGAGGGCACGCCCCATTCCGGTCAGTGCAACCACGGGCGGCCGACTTATGTGGAATTGAAGCTGAGCGATATCGAGCGATTGTTCGGCCGCAATTGATCCATTGGCTTGGTTGGGCTATTGAGAATAAAACAAGAACACCCGAGGCGACATGATCGAGATTGCAGGAACCCAATATGCGCTGAACGACCCCGTGATCCTGACCGTGGGCGGGGTTGTTACGCTGATCCTGCTGTTGCTGTTTTTGTCGCTGCGCGCAGCCAACCGGTCGGCCCGGATGGCGGAACCTCTGTCCCGCCAGATGGCGCATCTTGGCCAGCATGTGCAGCAATTGGGGCAGGGGCAGGAACAATTGCGCGGCGGATTGCAGCATGTTTCGGACACGCAGGCCAATGCGCAGGTGCAGGTCATCCAGACGGTTGAATCCCGTCTGTCCTCGGTCCAGCAGCAGATGAATGACCGACTGGCGGACAACGCGATGAAATCGGCGCGCGCCCTGGCCGAGATGCAGGAGCGGATGAAGGAATCGCTGCACGGGTCCTCGAAACAGACAGCGACTTCGCTGACACAGTTGCAGGAACGTTTGGCCGCCATCGACAAAGCGCAGGACAATATTACCAAACTGTCGGGTGATGTATTGTCTCTGCAGGATATCCTGTCGAACAAACAGACCCGTGGTGCGTTTGGAGAGATCCAGTTGAACGATATCGTGTCCAAGGCGCTGCCTTCGGATAGTTTCAAGCTGCAGGCAACCCTGTCGAATGGACGGCGCGCAGATTGCCTGATCAACCTCCCGAACCCTCCAGGACCGATTGTCATCGACAGCAAGTTCCCGTTGGAGGCCTATGAAGCGCTGATCGGTTCGACCAATGACATGGAGTTGAAGACGGCGGTTCAGATGTTCCGCAGCACGGTGCGCAAGCACATTACAGATATTTCCGAGAAGTACATTCTGGACGGTGAAACGGCTGATGGTGCACTGATGTTCCTACCGTCCGAGGCGGTCTATGCCGAACTTCATGCCAAATTTCCTGAACTGGTGCAGGAGAGTTTCACCAAACGCGTGTGGATCGTCTCGCCCACCACCTGCATGGCGACACTGAACACGATGCGTGCGATCCTCAAAGACGCGCGGATGCGGGAACAAGCTGGGGCGATCCGCAAAGAACTGGGTTTGCTGCACAAGGATGTTGAGCGTTTGGGTGATCGGGTCGGCAATCTGGACCGCCATTTCGGGCAGGCGGCCAAGGATATCTCGGAAATCAAGATCAGCGCGGAAAAGGCTGGCCGCCGGGCACAGCGGTTGGATAACTTCGATTTCGAGGAACTGGCGCCTGACGATCAGACCAACGTTGTGCCTCTGGGCCAGTCCGAAGGCTAGGCATTACTGGATTGACAGATCCAGATTGTAGCCGACCGTCTTGTCCGTATCGCGGTCATTGCCCATCAGGTAGACCCGGATCGTGTAGTCGCCATCCTCAGGCAATTCGATGCGCGCGGTATTCCCGTCGATCGAGCCGTTGTAGATCGCGAAACCATCACTGTCTGGCGGCAGGATGTTGAAGTAGATCACGCCATAGCCATTTGTGTCGCTTACCTTGAGGTCGGCGAACATCTCTTGCCCGGCTTTTGCACCCAACTTGTAGTCGAAGTACTCGTTTCCAGTGACGGTACCATTGACCATTGTCCCGAAATTGCCCGGTTCAAACTTCACGTCAGCGACCAACTGGGCAGAAGCGACAGATGAAAAACCCATAAGGGTAAGAATAAAGAACATAGTCCGGATCATTTCAAATGCCTCCAACAATCAGCTTGCAGGGCAGGGTACCACATGAGCGCTGATTGCGTCAGATCTTCAGGAACGGTTGGAACAGACGCGGCATCAGCTTGTTGAATTTCAGCGGCGCGTCAGTGACCGCCAGGCAAATGCAATCCCCTGAAATGTCTGCTGTAGGAGTATGGTGGAGGTCTTCATCTGCAATTTCGACATCGCCACGGGCGAATTGGTCGACTTCATCCGAAAACGCGCCCTGCAGAACCATTGTCAGCTCTACACCATTATGGCTGTGATCCGGAACTGCGGTGCCCGCCGGAATGAACAGCAACCGAGCTGTTGCATCACCGGTCGTCGGCAGGATCGCCTGCTTGACCCCCATGCCGATTGGTCGCCAGCGGATGTCGTTCACATCGCCGCCAACGTAATCCTGCAACGGGGTTGGCAAAACCGAGCAGCCGGGTCGCCTGGGTTTGGCAATCGGCGCACCGTTTGCGATCAAAGCCATCGTTTCCGCAAGTGCCTTGTCGTTCATCGCAACGGTCTCGTCCTGTTCTTCCAGGACATATCCGCCAACGGCGTCAAAGCTTTCGGCCTGCGCACGACATTGATTGCACAGGGAAAGATGTGTCGCGACCATCAGGTCGAAAGCCTCGGGCAGAGTGCCTGCGGCGTAAGCCATCAGCAGGTCGTCTGTCAGGTGATGTTTGATCTTATTGCTCATATCCGTCATCTCAATTCATCGCATGGCGCAAGCGGTCCAGCGCCAGCCGTATCCGTGATTTGATCGTTCCCAGTGGCAATCCAGTTTGAGAAGCGATTTCTCGATGGCTCAGATCGCCAAAATAGGCTTTCTCGATCAGTTGTCTTTGCGCCTCTGGCAGCGCGGTCATCGCGTTGCGCAGCTGCGCGGTTTCCTGTTGCAGCACGAGTATGTCGTCCTGCTCCGGTTCAGCCTCGGGTCCCCATCCCAGTTCTTCGGGCTCGGGGCGGCGTTGTTTGCGCAGGACGTCGATGCGCTTGTTCCGGGCGATCGTGAACACCCATGTGGCCACGGTTGCCCGCGTGGGGTCGAACAAATGTGACTTGTGCCACAGCGTGACCATCACCTCTTGTGCGCACTCTTCGGCCATGGCCGCATCTGAGCCCGACTTGATCAGGAACGCCTTGATCCGCGGCGCGAAGTGCTGAAACAACTCAGCAAACGCTGCCTGATCCTGCGCGTCCCTAATACGTCTGACGTGGTCCACCCACTCAGCTCGTTTGTCACACTTGTCTTGCGCTCGGTTCACCGGTTTACCCTTGATGCGTTTCTTTGCGCGCCACGGTTTCTGTGAAGGCCTGCTGGCCACCGGTTCATCCAAGGTCGCGGTATCGATCTCGGTAAACATAACAACATTACGCGGTAAGGCCCAAGCTGGATCACATTGTGATGCGATTTTAATCCGAACCGGACCATGTTTCGTATGATAAGTATCTACATGTCGAAGAAAACAGCGCCGTTTGAACGGCTTGCAGGCGAATTGGAACACTGACGAGAATGAACAGGATCGACCATATTTCAGGCCATACTTACCACGGTCGAAAAGGCGGGATCGAGAATGCGTTCCGGTATTCCATCGACTACATCCTATTGGACCCCGAAGCCCGGCCTGACACACCGCTTTTGTTTTCGATGAACCGCGTAAATGCGATGTATTGGCGAGATCGTGACCATGGCGGTGAACCCGGCAATGGGAAGGGTGCGGCGTGGTTGCGAGCCAAATTCAACGAAATGGGTGTGACGCAACCTGCAAGACTTGAGTTGCTGACGCAGCCAAGGGTGCTGGGGCATGTCTTCAATCCGGTCAGCTTCTGGTTCTGTTTCGATGCCGATGAACAACTATATGCGGTGGTAGCAGAGGTTACGAACACTTACGGCACGCGCCACAGCTATCTTTGCAACAATCCCGGGTTTGCCCCGATCCAGCCGACTGATCGCATCGTTGCGGACAAGCTGATGCATGTCTCACCGTTTCAAAAGATCGAAGGGACGTATGAGTTCCGGTTCGACCATCGCCCCGAGCGTATCGGCGTCTGGATTGACTATGGTCGAAAAGCGGGTGGATTGATTGCCACCCTGACCGGGCCGCGCGCGCCGCTGACCAACCGGGCAATCCTGTGGTCGTTGCTGCGGCGTCCCTTCGGTGCGCGACGTGCGTTTTTCCTGATTGTCTGGCAGGCGATCAAACTTAAGATCAAAAAGGCCCGGTTTGTTCCGTTCCGAACCGCCCCTGTGCCCGATCAGCCGATATCCCGCAGTCGCAAGCCTTAGCCCCTGGGTCTTTGCTTAAGATCAAAGACTCAGCCCCCTCCTCATGGTTGTGGTATTATTGAAACCGCGAATACGAGGAGCTGGGTCATGATGGAAATTTCGCCAAGGAAAATCGCTCAGGTTGCGATGATGGGGCGCGAGTTGGGTCGCGCCGAGGGCGAATTGCGCGCCTTCATCGACCGGATGAGCGAGGACGAACAGGCCGAACTGGTGGCTGTCATGTGGGTCGGGCGCGAAAGCTTTTTCGCCGAAGATCTGCCTGAGGCCATCGCAACCGCCAAGTCCGAGGCTTCGACCCCTTGCGCGGACTACCTGATTGGTACGCCGCACTTGTCGGATCACCTTGAAAATGGCTTGGATGCACTGGGCATCTCGGCTGAGGATGTGGAAAACGACCTGATGTAAGTGCTCCGGCTATGTGCAACCGGTGCAGCCCGCAAATTGCAAACCATTCGCCGAATAGCCAGTTTTTGGATAACATGATCAGGAAACCCGAAAGCCCGCATTCAGGCTGGGGTGCTTTTAGACGGAGCGTGATCCATGTGGCGCGTCTTGCAAATGCTTGCGGTACTCGCGCTTTGCGTGGGCTTCCAGTCCCGCCCGGCTCAAGCCTGCGGCGTCTGCGTTGAGCTTCCGGAATATTCTCTGGCGGACCGGATTCTTTCTGCTCGTGTGATCGTGCTGGCGGCACCATCACCAGACAACCCTTTCAGGTTCACCCCCGTTTCGGTTTTGAAAGGCACGCCGGAACAGGTTGAGGCTTTGCCCGAAATACCTTTCCTGGTCGACAGCGTCATGCGATCCGCCTTTCGTGCGAATCCGGACAGAACGGTTTTGATGGTCTACGGGACGGGGTATCAGGACAAGGCCGGTCGCAGCCTGCCCAGCGGTTGGACCAAGGGGTTCTTGATGACACCGGATCGGACCCACTTCCTTGAAACACTGCGTGCCGAAGGGCAGGGTTGGGCCACTGGCGCGCCGGATCGCGCGGCGCAGATTGCCTTTTTTAGTGCCTATCTCACACATGAAGATCGCCTGTTGCGCAACACGGCGTTGATCGAAATCCATCGCGCGCCCTATTGGCTTTTGACCCACCTGACCGATGCCGTGCCAATCGCCCAATTATTGCAGGACCTGCGCAATCCCAATCGTCTAGCTTACGCACCGGCACTTATCCGATTGTTGGGTCTCCAGTCGGATCCAAAGGCCAAAGAACGCGTAAGGCTTGGCTATCAAAGCGCGCTTCGCAATGGAGGCCTCAACCTGTACGACTGGGGTTTGGCGGGTATCGCAGTGGATGGTAATCAGGCAATACTTGAAATTGAAAAGTCGCTGGAGCGGTCTGAACGCACTGCTGACGAAAAGCGATTCCTGATCCGCAGTCTGGCCGATGGCGGAACGACCTATCCCGATTTGCGACCCCGGATACTGGATGTGTTTAGGCATCAGTTGAACAAAGACAGCACGGTTGCGATCTGGGTTGCTCTGGCTGTCCGGCACTGGGACACCGACGCACTGAACCCAAACTTTGAGGCTATCATGGCTCAAAATGATCTGGACCCGGCGACGCTGTTTCTCATGCGAGCGGCAATTGAAGCTGACGAACCGGGCTAACGTCGCGGTGACGCTCCTCATAGTTCCAATTTGCTTCCGGGAACAGATGGGGCAGCGCTTTCGCCAAGCAAATGCATCCCAACAACATCGACGCAATCGATTTCAGAAAAATATCGCGCTCGATCAAAATCGTCTTGTATCTGGTCGACATGCAAGGATATACCCGCCAGCGGAGACGTGGCCGAGTGGTCGAAGGCGCTCCCCTGCTAAGGGAGTAGGCCCGGAAGGGTCTCGAGGGTTCGAATCCCTTCGTCTCCGCCACAATATCTTATAAGATATTGTTATTAAATAATAATTATATGTTGGCATCAGATTACATGCCAAAATACGTGCCAACCTGAAAATAGCCCGCAGTCTTGCCCAATCTATTGTATAGCCTGCCCCGACACCGCCCACGGGGGCCTTAGCCTGTAATCGCGGACTACAAGTTCCGGCACTGAGTTCCCGATGTTTCGTCTAATGTATTTCCAAAGTTCACACACTTGCTCCCGCGCAGTCATAGAACTGTGCGGACTTGGCTGGGCGTTTTTTGATATGAGCCAACGCTACTGGCGTACTCTATAAGCACATGTAAAACGGCCGAGACTAGGTGCACCGCTTCCTCAGAGACCGCGAAGTTGTTGAAATAACGGTGTTGTCCGTACTGGAAGTGACTTCTGTAACCTGTAGCTTCTTGGGGCTTGGCACGGGGGCAAAGTGGCGCAGTCATTGTTTGTTGCCGGGCGCCCGACATCCCGTCTAAGGTGCAAAAAACAAAAGAATTATTCGATTTGCTACTCTTGTAGCGTTTCGCGGCTTCGGGGAACAACCTCATGGATAAACGATCACTAAGTGAACGTGATATTTGTACAAAGTTCATTACACCCGCGCTGCGTAAGTCGGGTTGGGATGAAATTAACCAAATCCGGGAAGAAGTCAGCTTCACGAAGGGCAGAATTATCGTCAGGGGAAAGCTGGTCAGTCGCGGGAAAGGGAAACGCGCTGACTATGTTCTTTCGGTCAAACCGAACATTCCGATTGCGGTAATTGAGGCAAAAGAAAATACGCAAGCAATTGGCGCTGGGTTGCAGCAAGGTTTGGAATACGCAGAAACACTCGGAATTCCGTTTGTGTTTTCTTCCAACGGCGACGGTTTTGTTTTTCATGATCGAACAGGCCTGAGTCCAAGTCCGGAGGTTACGCTAACTTTGGATCAATTTCCTTCGCCTGCGGAACTTTGGGCACGGTATCGCCAGTGGAAGGGCTTGTCGGACGATGCGTCGGCGGTTGCCCTTCAAGACTATTTCGACGATGGCAGCGGCAAAACCCCGCGTTACTACCAAGTAAACGCTGTGAACACAGCGATCGAGGCGATCGCCAAGGGACAAGATCGGGTTCTGTTGGTGATGGCTACCGGCACAGGCAAGACATACACCGCGTTTCAGATTATTTGGAGGCTGTGGAAAGCGGGTCAGAAAAAGCGCATCCTTTTCCTAGCTGATCGCAATGTGTTGATAGACCAAACCATGGTGAACGACTTCCGGCCGTTTGCGGGCAATATGGCTAAGCTATCGACTCAAGCGAAAACGATTGAGCGTGCCGACGGCACCTCTACCGATTTGACGCTCGCTTTAGACAAGCGCCGCAGGATCGACACTTCCTATGAAATCTATCTCGGCCTTTACCAAGCTATTACCGGTCCAGATGAAAGTCAGAAGCTTTACAAAGAGTTCTCGCAGGACTTCTTTGACTTGATCGTAATCGATGAGTGCCACCGAGGCAGTGCTGCTGACGATTCCGCATGGCGTGAAATCCTTGACCACTTCACTTCGGCGACCCAGATCGGCCTGACTGCGACACCAAAGGAGACCGAGTACGCTTCGAACATCGATTACTTCGGCGCACCGGTTTACAGCTATTCCCTAAAACAGGGCATTCGCGACGGATTTCTGGCGCCATATAAAGTGATCAAAGTTCACATCGACCGGGACGTGCAGGGTTACCGCCCAGTCCAAGGTCAGTTGGATCGCGATGGCGAAGAAGTTGAAGATCGTATTTACAACAGCAAGGATTTCGACCGCACGCTGGTCCTCGACGATCGAACCAAGTTGGTCGCGCGAAAGGTGACAGAGTTCCTAAAGCAAAGCGGCGACCGGATGGCCAAGACCATCGTTTTCTGTGTCGATCAGGAACACGCAGCGCGAATGCGGCAGGCTCTGATCAACGAGAACGCTGATATGGTTGAGCAAAACCATCGCTATGTCATGCGTATCACCGGGAGTGATAAAGACGGGCTGGACCAACTGGGGAACTTTATCGATCCTGAAGCACCTTATCCGGTGATTGTGACGACATCCCGGCTTTTATCAACCGGTGTCGACGCGCAGACATGTCGTCTGATCGTACTCGATCGAGAAGTTGGTTCCATGACTGAGTTCAAGCAGATTGTTGGTCGCGGCACCCGAGTACACGAGGATACCCAAAAGTTGTTCTTCACGGTCATGGATTTCCGGGGGTCGACCAGCCACTTTGCCGACCCGGAATTCGACGGTGAGCCGGTTCAAATTTACCAGCCCGGTCCTGATGATCCGATTACTCCTCCTGATGATGCCCCACAAACTGACGATGAGGGGGAGCCACTGTTGCCTGAGCCCGGGAGTGATGAAACTGTTCTGATCGATCCGATCGATCCTGTTGATCCGTTCGGCGGTACCACAGGCGGCGGGCCCAACCGTAAGGTTTACGTAGATGGGGTTGGGGCGGTTATCGTCGCTGAACGCATCGAATACCTCGACGAAAACGGCAAGTTGGTGACAGAATCTTTGCGTGACTACACCCGCAAAGCCCTCCGGCGCCAGTTTGCGAGCCTTGATGATTTCCTCAAGCGCTGGAACGGCGAAGGGCGCAGACAGGCTGTATTCGAAGAACTCGAAGCAGAGGGATTGCCGCTCGACGCGATTGCGGACGAACTGGGCAAAGATCTCGACCCCTTCGATATGATCTGCCACGTCGCCTTTGATGCAAAACCTTTGACCCGGCGTGAGCGGGCCGAAAGTGTAAAAAAACGCGATGTTTTCACCAAATATGGGCCGCAGGCGAAAGCCGTTCTTGAAGCCTTACTGGAAAAATATGCTGACGAAGGAGTCATGGACCCCGACGATCTTAGCGTCCTAAAGATCGCGCCCATTAACGAGATGGGTAGTGTGGTTCAACTGGTCCACGCATTCGGAGGAAAATCTGAGTTCAAGCAGGCCGTCAATCATCTACAATCCGAATTATATGTTGGCAGGGCCTAATGGAAACCATTGGATCAAAACAGATTTATTCATTTCTTGAAGTATCTGAGCACGCTGAAATTGCTTCAAACACTAGAGTGCGAAAGGATACTGGTCACCTAGTAAAAAGTTACGTGGACCTTGCTAGAAAGGTCGCAGAGCTCCAGTTTCGCAATCGCGATTTAGTATTCCTGTTCAGGGGGCAAAGAAAAGATTACAGAAACAAGCAGCGAAACACGTCGCTAAGACCTACGTTGCTTAGAGAAAGTCGCAGTTCACAAGCCTATGAAAAGTTGCTTCGTGCGGAAGGCTTGTTGATGAAGCGGTACACTCTTACAGGCAGGGATCGAATTGCGCGCCATCAGGCACTTCGTTGGTCAATCCTGCAGCACTATGAGGTTTGTGGTACTCCCTTACTTGATGTGACTCAGTCGCTCCGTATCGCGGCATCCTTCGCGACTGACAAATCATCTGAACAAGCATTTGTTTATGTTCTTGGAGTTCCACATATTAGTGGCGCTATAACTGCGCATGACGATGCTGGGCTTGAAGTCATACGACTTTCGAGCGTTTGCCCTCCAGAGGCGATGCGTCCACATCTCCAAGAGGGATTCTTGCTTAGCGAGTATCCAGAGCTGGCAAGTCTTGGACAAAAGCAGCATTACGAGAACCACGAGCTTGATTTTGGAAAGCGTATTGTTGCCAAGTTTGTATTCAACCCAAAACTTTTTTGGCAAAAGAGTCAGGCTTTTCCATTAGTTGAGCGCGATGCAATCTATCCTTCTGGGGCTTCAGACCCGCTTCTATCGCTAACTCAAAAAATAAAATCAGAAATCGAGTAAGAAAAACATGTCCGTCCGTACCCTCGTTAAATCCATTCAGGATATCATGCGCAAAGACACTGGCGTCGATGGTGATGCCCAGCGCATAAGCCAGCTATGCTGGATGTTCTTCCTCAAGATCATCGACGATCAGGATCAAGAGCTCGAACTAACCAAAGACGACTACACCTCACCCATCCCCGATGCCCTGCAATGGCGCGCTTGGGCCGCAGACCCTGAAGGGATCACAGGTGACACGCTGTTGGATTTCGTCAACAACACCTTATTCCCCGAGCTGAAATCCTTGCCCACCAACGCGGGACCCCGCGCTAAGGTCGTCCGCGATGTGTTCGAGGATGCCTACAACTACATGAAATCCGGCCAGCTGATGCGGCAGATGGTCAACAAGATCAACGAGGTAGATTTCAACAATCTGACCGAACGCCAGCACTTCGGCGATATCTACGAACAAATCCTCAACGACCTGCAAAACGCGGGCAACGCGGGCGAATACTACACCCCGCGCGCGGTCACCGCTTTTATGGTGCAACAGATCGACCCGAACCCCGGTGAAATCATGTTTGACCCAGCCTGTGGTACTGGTGGCTTTCTAACCTGTGCGATGCGCCACATGCGCGAGAAATACGTCAAACGCCCGGAGCATGAAGCGACGATGCAAGACGCCCTGCGAGCTGTTGAAAAGAAACCACTGCCCCACATGCTTTGCGTTACCAACATGCTGCTAAACGGTGTCGAGGAACCGGACTTCGTTCGCCACGACAACACGCTGGCCCGTCCGCTGGTCAGTTGGACCCGCGATGAACGTGTCGACATCGTTCTGACCAACCCGCCCTTTGGCGGCAAAGAAGAAGACGGAATCGAGTCCAACTTTCCGACCTTTAAGACCCGCGAAACCGCCGATCTTTTTCTTGCCCTGATCATCCGCCTGCTCAAACCCGGTGGCCGCGCCGCCGTGGTGCTGCCGGACGGTTCGCTGTTCGGAGAGGGGATCAAGACCCGGCTCAAGGAACACCTGTTGGAGGAATGCAATCTGCACACCATCGTGCGCCTGCCCAACTCTGTGTTCAAACCCTACGCCTCTATCGGCACGAACCTGCTGTTCTTCGAAAAGGGCGCGCCAACGCAGGACGTCTGGTATTGGGAGCACCGCGTGCCAGAGGGGCAAAAAGCCTATTCCATGACCCGGCCCATCAAGCTTGAGCATCTGGATGATTGCGCCGCATGGTGGGGTGGGGTTGCGCGTGAGGGACGCGTGGAAAACGAGCAGGCTTGGAAAGTCTCCATCGACGCGATCCGCGAGCGTGGCTTCAACCTCGACATCAAGAACCCGCATGTGGTCGAGGATGACCACGGCGACCCGGAAACTCTGCTGAATGATCTTAACAAGACCGAAGCATCGGTCGAAAGCCTGCGTGCCGAGCTCAAAGCGATCTTGACCGAGGCGCTCACACGATGACAACGCAATCTATTCCCGAAAATGCCATGGGACGTCTTCGGGCCGCCAAAGCTGCAATGCTGGACCGCGAAGACACACGTGAAATTCTGGAGGCCAAGGACGAGGTTCTGGCGCGTTACAGCCCCGTTTTCCAACCGGGTACCATCGGCACCATCGACGAAGATGTTTTGCGATCTTTTCTCTACTTCGAAAACAATCACCACTGGTCCGGCCTGAATCGTCAGGTCAACCGCGTCTGTGGTGACATGCCGACAACCCGTGCGGCCCTTGCTCATCTGGTCGACGAAACCCGCCCAATCGCGGACCGGATGCAGCCTGTCACCGATATCAAAGGCATGGGCAAGGGGATCATCACCGCGATCTTGCATGTCGCCTATCCGGACCAATACGGCGTCTGGAACAACACCTCCCACGACGGGCTGCTTGAACTCTGCCTCCTGCCGCAAACCCCACGCGGGGCCAGCTTTGGCGAACGCTACGCTGCTGTGAACGAGGTCTTGTTGCGCCTTGCTGACGTACTCGAAGTCGATCTCTGGACCCTCGATGCGGTTTGGTGGTTTTTGCATTCGGATGCCGAAGACGAAGACCCGGATCAGCCGGGCATGGCCTTCGCTGATGAGCCAACCGGAACACCAAACACCAAGACCACCCGCTTTGCGCTGGAACGGCATTTACATGACTACATGTTCGACAATTGGGACATGCTGGACCTCGCGCAGGAGTGGGACATCTACACCCGTGACGGAGAGCCCGAGGCCGGATATGAATTCCGCACCTCTATCGGGCGCATCGACCTGTTGGCCAAACACAAACGCGACCCACGCTGGCTGGTCATTGAACTCAAGCGAGAGAAATCCTCGGACGCGGTTGTCGGTCAGGTGCTCCGCTATATGGGTTGGGTGCAAAAGCATTTGGTTGAAACCGGTGAAACGGTGGGCGGCCTTGTCGTCGCCACTGAGGGCGATTCGCAACTGCACTACGCGCTAGAAGTCATGCCCTCTGTGTCGTTCAAATCCTACGAGGTCGAATTCCGCCTCAAGAACGGCCCGACCTTTGAGGAGTTCGCAAAGCCATGAATGCTAAACTCCTTTTGGAGGTTTACGAGCGGATCAGCGAAGCGCCGGACGCCATCACGCGGCTCCGGCGTTTTGTGCTGGATTTGGCGATACGTGGGAAGCTGGTAGAGCAGGATGCAACGGATGAACCCGCGCATATGCAATTAACCCGCATCTCGAACTTCCGCTCCCAAACCCCCACCAAGGGTAGAAAAGGAAAGAAAAAACTGGTCGACCCTACATTGACCGAGATTTCCTTTGATTTGCCCGAAGGATGGGAGCAAGCGCCTCTGTCTGAGTTATTACGGGTGGTGAATGGGCGTGCCTTCAAGAAAACTGAGTTGCTCTCGGAAGGCACTCCCGTACTGCGCGTCGGGAACCTCTTCACCTCAAACCACTGGTATTACTCAGACTTATCTTTGGATGAAGACAAATACTGCGACGCGGGTGATCTAATCTACGCTTGGTCGGCGTCGTTTGGGCCTTTCATTTGGAGCGGGCCAAGAGCGATTTACCATTACCACATCTGGAAGCTGCCGCTGTTCAGTGACGCCGACCTTAGCAAACAATATATCTACCTTTATCTCCTGCAGAAAACTCGCGAAATCAAAGATGCCGGACACGGCATTTCGATGATCCATATGACCAAGGAGAAAATGGAGCAACTCGCAGTTCCGCTCCCCCCCCTTGCCGAGCAGCATCGGATCGTGGCGAAGGTTGATGAGCTCATGGCGCTTTGTGATCGGTTGGAGGAGGCCCGCAAGGCCCGCGAAGAGACGCGCAACAAGCTCACCGCCGCCAGCCTCGCCCGCCTGACCGCCCCCGACACCACACCCGAGGATTTCCCCGCCCACGCCCGCTTTGCCCTCGACACCCTCCCCGCTATCACGTCCCGCCCCGACCAAGTCAAATCCCTCCGCCAAACCATCCTAAACCTAGCTGTCCGTGGGAAGCTGGTGGAGCAGAATGCAGAGGATGAACCAGCGTCGGACCTCTTGGTGAAAATTGGCGCCGATAAAAATAAAATGCGCTCCGCGAAAGTCGTGGCCCCCGATCTCCCTTTTGTCCTGCCTGAAGGATGGGCGAGCGCGAGCGTGCAGGACACTTTAATGCGCGATCGAGAAATCTCGTATGGCGTTATCAAGTTGGGAGCTGAGCCCAAGTCTGGAGGCATTCCAACACTTCGTTGCAGCGATGTGCGACCGGGCTTCATCGACGAACGTAAAGTTCGGAAGGTCCAAGAAGACATCGAAGCCCAATACATCCGAACGAGGCTCGTGGGTGGGGAGGTTTTAATCAACATCCGCGGAACTTTGGGAGGAGTTGCAGAAGTCCCGAAGAAGATGGCTGGATACAACATCGCACGTGAAGTCGCGGTTATCCCAGTCTCTAATCAAATGTCGGCACGCTATATCGTCTATTTGATGCTTTCACCGTTCTTCTGGGATCATATCCAAGGCAACTTACGGGGCATTGCATACAAGGGCCTTAACCTCGGAACTCTTAGGGCTCTGCCCATCCCGATCCCACCCCTCGCCGAGCAACACCGCATCGTGGCCAAAGTCGACGCCCTCCTAGCCCTCTGCGACTGGTTGGACGCCGCCCTAACATCCGCCGACACCACCCGCACCCACCTCCTCGAAGCCCTCCTTCACGAGGCGTTGAACCCAACAGAAAAAGAACTGGAAGCCGCCGAGTGACCGAAATCCGAGCGGTTCATAAATTCTTCCCCGTAGGCCAAGGTCTGTTTGCGGCGGGTTCGATAGAGTTCTGGCCACCCCCGCCAAGGCGGCGCAGAATTGAGATCGAGGGTTATGAAAAGCCGCCCGTACAATCGCCCTATCGTTGGGTTTATGACTGCGGCAGCTCGACGGCGAAGCGCCTTGTCACCAACGCCATCACTGATCTGAAAAGCGATTGCGGTGGTCAGAAGATTGACCTTCTGACGATATCGCATTTCCACAATGACCACATCAGCGGCGTGGTCGACTTGCTGAAAGCGATCGGCGCCAAGACGGTCATGTTACCATGGGCTCCGCTCTGGCATCGTCTGCTGATCGGCTTTGACCAAGGCTTGCGGGCAGATGACGCCGAGATGCTGTTCTTCGTCGATCCAGTCCAATACTTGATCCAAGAGGCTGGTGACGGCTTTGAACGAGTTTTATTCGTCATGCCCTCTGACGGCGATGGCCCGCCGTTTTCCACCGAACCAACCTTTGAGCCTGAACCACCAGAAGACCTAGATGACACCGACAAGGTGTCTGGGCCGGGGGATACAGTGCCATATGGCGATTTGGACCTGACATACGATCACGGGGATCGACGCGTGCGCATGTTGAGGCCCGGTCAGGCAATTCCCGTCTTTGGCGTTTGGGAGTTCATTCCCTATAACGATCCTGATACGCGCCCGTCTGATCCGACAGGCTTTGAAGCGCAGGTTACACCCCATCGACAGGCGCTGTTGAGCAGGAACGACATTGACCGCAAAGCCGCGCTGAAAAGTCTGCGGGGCCTTTACGAAGCGACGTTCGGCAAGACGGCCATGAATGATGTCAGCCTGACGCTCTATGGTGGGGCGATCGGCACGTGGCGCGGGCATCGCTACTGCGAATGTCGCCTCCATCGCTTTCTCGGCCATCGCGATTGCTGGCAAGAACACGAAACGAAGGCTTCAATCATGCTTACCGGAGATGGCAATCTGAGCGGCGTTTCCAAGTGGGACGCATTGGAACAATACCTTGATCGCCGCAGGGCAGTTCGAACGAGTGTCTTTCAGGTGCCCCATCACGGTGCGCGTGCGAACTGGTATGACGGTCTGGCAGCTGCGGCATCGCCTGTAATTAGTGTATTCAGCTCTGATCCCAGTCACAGCTATGGTCACCCGCACGCAGAAGTTCTGCGCGATTTTTGGAACCGCCGCCCAATTCAAGTCGACCAGCATTCCGGTTTCGCAATGTACATGTTCTTAGAGCGCTGAGTGGAATTTCGGCTTGATCGACAAGCTGGATTTAGGAGGTAGAAGTTGTTGATATCAAGCGTTTTCTCATTGGTAGCTTAGAAGGCGATTGCAACCAATCGGCTCCATTGCAGAGTTGAATTTCTATTGGACGAGGTAATCCAACATTTCGGCCGACAATATCTCCGACGTCTTGAAGTCGGGCTTCGGTAATAGAACCTCAATGAGTTCAAATACTGGACTTGTTGGCGGACCTGCCGACGCCATAGCCTCTTCATCAATACCCATTGAAGTCAAAGCCATCCTCCAAGCTGCTCGAACATTCGCAAAGTCTTGGAGAAAGCTGCCTGAAATCTCGGGATCGACACCAGCGAAAAAAAGGAACCTGAGAACATGTTCTTTCAGATCCGCCTCAACAGCCATGGCCAAGCACATCAATCCTTCCATCGCTTCTGAAAAACGAACGTCGGTTTGGACATACGTTAATTTGGGACAGCTGCGGATCAAGCGAAGTCTTTCATTATCGTCGCCACGTGAAAGAGCCTCGACACATGCAACGACGCGCTGGTCCGGGGTTAGACTTTCGTAGACCATGGGCGGAATTCTATTCATGTAACACCCAACTTTACGGCACGCTCTAGCGCATTGATCCGGTCCTCATATTCGGAAAGCTCCAGCACACGTCTAAAGCCCTCTACGAGGTTCATGACTGCAGCGCCTTCAAGTGGAGTTACATCGCCTTGGGAAACAGCCCGCAGAACAGCCTGAGCGGACGCGGCGGCGTCCCGGGCGCTATTCATGAGTGGGAGGTCAAAGCTGACAGCAGAGTCTTTTTTTGGCGGGGCGATGCGTTCTAGACAAAGGCGCATTGCGGTGGTGTCACCTTTGAGAGCGAGTTCAATGGCTTTGCGGGCCAACCCTTCTGCCTCATCTTCCAGCAGGCTCTCAACTGCTAGCAAGTATTTGTTCCGCGAACCTTTAGGTCGTCCGGGATTGCCAGCAGCAAATTTCCCGGTTTCATCAGTGTACGTTCTTCCAACGTTGTTTCGTGTCATTTTATGCTCCCGTTACTTCGCCTCGTTGAACGCAGTTCTGTGTACTGCGAAAACGCATAAGCCCCACGCCCCTAGAGCCTCCGAGAACCGCGCCAATGGGACCGATCGCGCACTCTTGGCCGATCTGTAAAAAGATGCAGAGAAACGCCCGTACCAATAGTGCGCTGAGACCAGTACCCCCTTGGTAGATAAGGTTGTCATGATATCTAGGACGGTCGAGTTCTCAAAATTGCCCAAAACGTCCTCATTTTGATGACAGCCTGTCCTCATTTTGATGACGGTCTTGATTGAGCCGTCCTCATTTCTATGACGGTACTGTCATCATTTTGATGATAGGTTTTTAATTTTCCATTTGCGCCACTCAGATTGTTCCGCCGCGACTTATGAATCGGAAATTCTCGATCTTTCGTCCACTCCTTGTAGAGCCGCCTCCCGCCTCGCTTGGCGTCGTGCGGCAACTCTAGTTCGGTCAGCTCATACTCAGTCGATTTTCCATAACCTTCACAGCCAAGCACGCCGGATTTGGTGACACAGATGAAACCTTTTGCTTGTAGGTCATGAAAGGCTCTTGCTGCGGCATCGGTGGAGCAACCCATCCGGTCAGCAGCTTGACGAACACTGAGGCTGATCTCGCCGTTATTGTTATTCTGGGGGCCGCGCCATTCCAGCCTCAGCCACGGATATAGCGCCTGTGCGATGGGTGAAAGTGCCTGCCAAGCAGGCGTTTCCATCATATTGCGCACCAATTTGGTCCAGTGCTCTGTACGCTGTTCGTTTCGCTTATCGCGGCCCATTACGCAGCCTCGCCTCGTGAGGTGGCCCACTTGTCGATCTCATCAGCTTTGAAACGTGTGCATCCGGGCGAAAGCTTGACCGCTCTCGGGAATGTCGGGTCTCCGCGATGCCAACGCCACACAGTCGGGCGTGCTACGGCGAAGCGGTCAGCGACCTGTTTGTCCGAAAGATAAAGCTGGTTTTTAGTCATTTTAGTTCGTCTCCATTCAATTTTATTGAATGGCCGATGCCTAAAACGAACAACGCCCACCCCATTTTTCAATAGGATGGGCTTCATTGCCCTACACCTGTGTCAGATCGTATCTGACTTAGGTGAACAATACAGATTGCGACGAGTCATTTCAACTCCGCATTTGCACAACCTTGGAACTGGCCTCGCCACTTAGAAATCGGCCCCATGCAGCCATCATTCCTCGCCGTTTCTCGACAAGATCCCCGCGTCGGTATGCGCGTTCGACTTCAGAGCCTACGCTATGCGCGAGACTTATCTCGGCCATGTCGCTCGGAAATTCAGTGCGTTCAGCTGCCCAATCCCGGAACGTACTGCGCAGGCCGTGCGGTACCGCAGGACGCCCAGAACGTTCATCCACATAACCATTCACACGAGCGGCGTGAATGCGCTTCATACAGGCTGATAAAGCCGCATCAGATAACTGCCCACCCCTCGGGGCCGCGAAGATGTATGGCGATCCTTCAAGCCTCGGCATGCCGTCGACAAGCGCCAGCGCTTCGGTGGTTAAAGGCACACGGTGCTCCTTGCTGGCCTTCATCCGATCGCCGGGAATAGTCCATAGCGCGCTGTCCCAGTCCAATTCATCCCACCGTGCACCGCGTATTTCACCGGATCGCGCGGCTGTCATCGCCATGAACTCCAGTGCTCTTGTTGCCGTTCCAGATCGCCCCCGCAGATCAGCAAGCCAAGTTGGTGCGTCGGCGAGACTCAATGCCGGATGGTGCTGGACTTTGGCAAGCTTCGTTGGCTTGGCCAACACCGCGTCAAGATTGCCCCGCCATCTGGCTGGGTTGTCGCCTGTCCGGTGCCCTTTGACTGTGGCCCAGCTCAAAACCGCCTCGATCCGACCTCTGAGCCGTGACGCCGTTTCTGTTTTCGTTTCCCAAATCTGCGATAGAGTGTGAACAATGTCCTGCACCGTGATTTCATCGATCGGCATGTCGCCCAGATTAGGCACGGCGTATTTATCCAGTGTCGCGCGCCATTGTTTTCGATGCTTGTCGTTGTCAAATTCGGCCAGTTTTACCGCCAAGTATGACTCCATAGACTCTTTGAATGTCATGCCCCGCTGCGAAGAGGATCTCAGTGTCTCTTGAGACGCTCTCTTGTGCTCGATGGGGTCAATACCCTCGCGGATCATATCCCGAGCCGCACGCGCCCGCTCACGCGCATTTGCAAGCGTTACATCTGGAAACGGACCAAGCCCGAGATTCCGTCGCGTCCCGGCAATCATGCACCGTAACAGCCAAGACCGCGCACCGGTTGGCGTGACCTGCAACAGAAGGCCATCAACGCCGCCAACAGCGAATGTCTTATTGCCGCCTTGGCCGGGGTGTTTGAGGCGTTTAACATCGAGTGCCGTCAGTTCTCGGGCTTTCTTAGGCATGGTTCGAATCCCAAATTATGGGTTGGCGCTCCATTACACGCCAACCTACATGCCAAAAGAAATGATATTGAATGCAACAAGACGCAACAGAATATTACATCACATCATGTTAATATATTGAAAATAAATGAATAAAACACCGAATTGAGACGCGCTGCAACTGCGTGGTGGCGGCCTTCGTCTCCGCCATAACTACCTGAGAAAGAATGATAATTACTTTACGCTGCGCTGCAGAATTTCCCATAATTACGTGAATTTAGCTGCACGATTTTCACATTGATTTAATGTAGTTTCTCTGAAAAGCGCTGGAAAATTGGCACAAATCTGGCACAGAATCGGAATGGTTTGCTTTTTTGTAAAGAACTTTTCTGGCTTGATTTTGCACTTGCAGCAAGGACGGCTGACGCAACAACTCGATCATTTCGCGGGGCGTCATGTAGTGCGCACCTAGCGATCACACCTTACTTTCCGACAAAGAGAAGTCTGGAAGTGCACAAGCAACCTGCTACACCTCGCTTCGCGCCAAGACACGTTTTCTCAGTTGATCGCCGCGGGGGACTCAGTGAAATTCACGCTAAATCTTGCCAAGATCGCTAGGTGCGCGTCGGTGGTAACTAAGCAGACCTTGGCCATGTAGAACTTCAAAGTCCAGAAAGTGGGCAAAGCTAACCTTCTCCGCGCCTGTTTCACTAGCGCTTTCGGATAGTGCATCAACAATAGGCAGCTACAACAAAACTTGAGCACTAACCCAAAACTCTGACAAAAAAAGTCTCGCGCAGCTTTCATGGGCAGATTGGTTGACTTTAGGCGAGTGTTCCACGATCAACTCAACTGAGTTTTTCAGGGGAGGTATTGGGATGCACATAAAACAAGTTGTACTCGAAAGTTTAGAGATTGGTAACGGAGTTGCAGAACTAGAAAGATCAGTTTTGAGCTCATTCTTTTTTGAAAGTATTACCTGGAAAAAACTTCGAAAGGACAAAATTGACTTCATCCTTGGCCCAAAAGGATCAGGGAAGAGCGCGTTGTACTATTACTTACTGGATCATGAAGCGGAACTTCACAGCGAGGGCAGCTTTATTGTGTCTTCCGAAAACACTTCAGGTGAATCAGTTTTTTCAGCTTTGACTGATGAAGCCGGTTTTGAGGAGGCCGACCTCATAAGGATTTGGAAGCTCTATTTCTTAACTTTAATTTTGGACACATGTAAGAAAAACGGGATCACATCGAAAGTATCGCAGCAGACTGAAGAGCTTCTTAAGCAGGAAGGTATTTACGAGAACGGTTGGAGCATTTCACAGCTCTTCGCCAATATTTCAAACTATATTCGTTCGCGCCTATATTTTGACGCAGCAGACGGAGAGCTTGAGATTGATCCCTCCACAGGTCTTCCAAAAAAAATCAAGGCGAAGCTCACGTTTGGATCTCCCACCACTACACAACAAAAACAAGGTATTATCTCCATCGATGCCCTTCTACAGGCCTACAATAATTTGCTGGTCGAAAACAATCGAAAGGTATGGATTCTACTTGACCGCTTGGATGCCATATTTCCAAACGATAGAAAAAAGGAAAAAAGTGCACTCCGATCTCTAGTGCGCGTTTACGCAGCCACAAGAAATCTACCCGCAATTCGCCTAAAAATCTTTATGAGAAACGATCTTTGGAGTTCTATCACAAAGGAAGATGGCTTCCGGGAAGCTTCACATCTTGCGCCTGTAACTGCACGACTTGATTGGGATAAGTCAACTCTTGGAGAGATGTTGCTAAAGCGCTTTTTGCTGTCTGTGGAGTTCAGGAAGTATTTTCGCAAAGACGAATCATTTATTAAGTCAAACTCAAACGACAAGCATAACTTTCTCTACTCTCTTTTTCCCGATAATATGAACCTATATGGCAATAAACCTCAAAAATCTTTCGATTGGTTGGTTATGTATACCCAAGATGGTCTGGGTGTGAGTGCCCCGCGGGACCTTATTGAGCTGGTAAATTCTGCGATTGAATACGAGATAACTCGTCTTGAAAAAGGCGACACTCCGTATAAGCAGAGAAATTTGATTTTCAATCATGAAGGTTTGATTTCCGGAGGGGGCGTTCTATCGAAAACGAAGATGGAGCAAACCATATTCGCTGAGTTCCCTGAATGCAGAAGGTACATAGAAGCTTTCATTGACAGTTCAGGCAGGAATTTTGATGATGACAAGTTGGCTAGTGTCTGGGGCGTTGACAGAGACCAGGCTGATAGAATGGCTTCCTATCTCTGTGAGATAGGTGTGCTGAAGAAAAGTAGCGCTAAATCCGGTGCGACAAATTACCTGATACCGGTCCTATATACCAATTACCTTGGCATTAACCCTTCGCGAAAAAGCAAAGTGGGATAGCCGGCATATATAGGAAGAACTATGTAATAGAAGCGGGGAATCGTGCCAGGTGCATCATTGGGCTCCAAGCAGATGATCTCCGCGGCGTCAACACGTGACCGCTTCTTGGAGTTGCAATCATAGTGAATGCAGTTTCCTACCGGCGACATGCGCTCAATATTCCGGGATCGCGTTGTTCAAATCATAGAGATTTTGCATGCAGCAAAGTGACTCAATCCGTTCCGTGGTTCGCTAATAGCTTCGTGCAAAACAAATTATAACGTGCAGGTCATCGAGGCACTGAAAACTTCTGATGTAATTGGGAAATAGGAAATTTTTGCAGAGACGCTCGAAAACTAAGACGAGGTAATAACCATTAAGCCGTGCAAATTGGCACAAAACTGGCACATGGATTGAAGAAAAAGTTCGTAAGTTTTTGTTTTATATGAATTTAATTTCTTAAACGATTGCCCTGCTAAGGGAGTAGGCCCGGAAGGGTCTCGAGGGTTCGAATCCCTTCGTCGCGCGCGTCCCGATAGGACAGCGGATATCTGCATTCCCATCGTACCGCCAACAGAATGACTTCCTTGGCAAATCGGTGATACCTCAATAGATAACGGCGCGAAATCAGAACCTCATTTCAAAACCGTGAGACTATCGCTGTCAACTTCAGTTAATGCAACAGATCCTCCACGAGAGATAAGGGAATTTGCTACGACATTCTGTCGTAGAAGCCTTCTTCAAAACCATTGCCACATTGACACAATAGCCTTTGAATTTGTGTGTCTTTAGAGTTCGTACATAGAAATATTCGGAGCGTCTGCACTATCATGAAATCCTAACAAAATTTACTTTGGATCTGATCAAATTGCCTATACGCATCAACACCGTCGCTCTAATCGTTGCTTCAATTTATCCGGCAGTCTCGATGGCGGGCGACACTGAGGTTTCCAGTGCCTTAAAGCCGTTCGAACAGCCGGCCGTGCTATCTGATTCGGGCGTCGACTGGACAGGTTTTTCCATAGGTTTAGAGCTTGGCTATGCTCCCGACGTGGAAGGCTCCAGCGGCCCGATTTATGGCGCGAAATTTGGTTGGGACTACGATTTTGGCAAGGTCATTGCCGGGTATTTCTTGCAATACACCCGGACGGTATTGGACATTGACCCCGGTTTCGAACTTGGCTCGTATACTCGTTTCGGTGCGCGAGGCGGCTTCGACAGTGGGTTGAACATGTACTACGCCAGCGCTGGCTATTCTGTACTCGACACTCACGCAAGCGGCGACATAAACCCGGGCGAGGGCAGTGGTTATTTCGTAGGCCTTGGTTATGAACGCTTCATTCGAGAGGAGGTTACGCTTGGGGCAGAGGTGGTTTATTCTGTGTTCTCAGATTTTGAACGTGAGTTTGAAGACTTGGCAGTAACTACGCTTGCTTTTTCATTGAACTACAGATTCTGATTTCGGGCGGGAAATCTGTTGGCCTTCTTTGTTTCTGCTCGATGATTTTTGTATAAGCACCGCAGTTTAATCCGTTGAAATGGGTGAGGCCAATGGTATCTAAAATACGCCGACACCCCTTTCCTATGTTCCGTCGGAGAGTTCCTTCATGCGCGAACTTTGCGCGACAGCAAAGGCGCACTTGCGCTGCAAGCGTTATTGGTAAGAAGGCGTAGCAAATCGGTGCCAGTTTATCCTACATTGAAGACCGTTTTTGTTCATATTCCCAAAACCGGGGGGTCAACCATCTCGACGATTCTACGTCGTCCGAATCCCTTACGTCTAAGCAAACACGATCCTTCTCCAGCGATTGACAAACACTCGTCAGTATTTGAGCACTTAGAGCATTTGGGACCGGTGGCCGGAGAGTACTTCAAGTTCAGTTTTGTTCGGAACCCTTGGGACCGATTGGTATCCGCCTATCACTATATATGATCGCGCGGCGCCCAGAATTTGAACTGGTGGCAAATCATGACAACTTTGAAAGCTTCTTGGCTTCATTCATTGAAACGCCCTCGCAGTACCTCGATATTCCATATTTTCGACTCCAATCTAGTTTTCTCTTAGATGACAATGGAGAAATGCCATTGGATTTCCTAGGTCGCTTCGAAACCTTCGAGAATAACCTCAGGGTTTTGCTTCGAGAGATCTACTGCAGGCGTACGTTCTTTAAGCATCGAAAAAAGTCAAAAAGACGGGACTACCGAGAGTATTATTCCGCTGAGAGTAACAAAGCTGTTGGCGACGTATTCATCCGTGACGTTGAAAACTTCGGGTATCATTTCGATGACGGTATTATTCGCAAGAAATCTCGTCCTCTTCGAAAATTGTAGCACTGGATGGTGCCTGCAGACGAGGCGCAGGCTTGTTTCGGTTCTGAGATTGAGATTACCCTGCGTACTGCGGGAGTAAGGCGAGTGCAAATTGCAGAAGCGATTCCGGCTCGACGCTGAGTTTGCTGTGCAGAGACGATGCGTCCGCTGTCGCCTCCTCTGGCAACGTCGCTACAAGCTTCACGGATTGCACCTTACCGCTCTTTCTAATTTTGGATCAGTTTGTGACTTTAAGGTCAAAGTCATCCTGCGTTCTACACACGAGCAAACCCCGAACCTGCCGGTGCGTGAACGGAGCACTAGGTCTCGGCCAACGTGCCAGCATCTGCTCAGAACACCCCAGAAAAATCCCCGTTCTCAATAGTCCCAAGACCGTCTCTTGCCAGCTAGGGCAGGGGTCATGACACGGTGACACTGAAATGACTGCTAGTACCGCGATTTCCGCGGAGGTGGGGCGGATGCAAAGCCCTTCCACCAGCTGCAAACGTCACCGGTTCGTGGCTGAGCGGGTGCAGCTGGTTTCCCAGATGACCCGTCTCAAGAATAGGATCCATTCGGTAATGCATGCCAATCTGATCCCGCCGTACAATGCGTCTCTTTTTTCAAAGCGTGGGAGGAAATGGCTGGAGGAACAACCCGTCGCGCACGATCAACGCCGCGTCATCCTCCGTCATGCCGGCGAGCTGGACCGTCTCGGTCTCGAGTTGAAACAGATCGACGAAGACCTTGCACAGACAGCGCTTCAGGAACCGCGCGTGAAACAGTTGATGACAATCACCGGCGTCAACATGATCGTCGCTCTGAGCGTTCTGGCGGCAATTGGCGATATCGGGCGCTTCTCGTCTCCGGAGAAACTCGTCAGCTATTTCGGTCTCAATCCCCGGGTACGCCAATCTGGAGACAAAGCCGCCTAATGTTATCGGATAGGAATCGCCGGACAATTGTATTGAACGACGTTGGATTATTAATGATCTCAGCCCTCGGGAGTATACCAAATTGGCGAAGTGTAAGCACGTTCCTGTGTTGACGTTGGCACCTCGGGCGGTAGTTCATCCCCGAACCGAACCTCGTCGTAAATTGTCCACCTCGGGGTAGGAATTTCCAAGACACGAGCATAGTAGAATGCCCGCACAGAGGGATCGAATTCGGGGTCCTGCCAAACAGTTATTAGTTCCGGGGACCCTATTGAATTAGTAAACGTACCCGTTGCAACATCTACTGTATTCCCCACCGCTGGTAATTTGCCGTCCGCATCTTGTTCTCGGTTTCCCGACCAAGCCACATCATAAACTTGCTCTTCGGTGTCACCGTTGGAATTCAACCAACCTTTTACAATCTGAATGCGGTCCAGATTGCCGGAAAACGGGTCTTTCAATGCAGCAATGAGGAAAGTTGGAGCGTCCGCGTCTGCAGGTGCTTCTGCGAGGTCCCCGCCCATCGGTACGCCTTTTTTGTATCCTATTTCGGCGGGCAAACGAGATTTTGCATCGGCATCCGAAAAGTCCCAGGCACCGAAGAAACGAACCGCAATACGACTACCGGTCGTCCCATATACTTCTTTCCGTTCCATTGCGTCGAATATTGCTTCACGTGTGTTATCTTCAGCCCAGACCGCCGCGTAGCCAGAGGCTGCCATTTCCCACCCTAGAATCCTTAACGCGTCAAATTCGCCAACGACATGTTGCCAACGGCCAGGTTCTGGTTCGACACCGGAGTGTTTGCCAAAGAAATTGTCTTCTTCCGCAGTCGCCAAAGCAGTATGACTGTCAGTCGAGCCCACGACTCCAAATTTGTATGGATTGGTGCCTAGTTGAGCCTCTAGCTTTAAGCCGTTCTTCAGAGCCTCGCGTGCATACTCGTATTGGAGCATCCAGTCTTCCTTGGGTGTCGGACCGAGGTTGGATTTATCCCATGTTTCATAGTCTGCAAACTCATCGTTCGGGCTTAGAAACGGATGAGCTTCTCCATCACCCTTGATCTGGGTGATCTCATACATTGGTTCCCACTTTGCACGTCGTTCTGCGTAGTCTTCGGTCAATGGCTCACCCGTTTCCGGATTTGTCTCGACCGGAAACATTAGACCGTTGGAGACATTGCCGTTGTGGGCAAGTGCCAGCACACGCCCGCCAGTCTCTTGTTCATATGTTTCCAACCAGTCCCATAACCGTTCCGGATTAAAGGTTTCTGAGGTTGTGAAAGGTAGCATTTGCCGCGCGCGAATGGCATCATCTCGGTAGATCACGTTGCGGTGGAGGTTGTTTCCAGCTTCAGTGGATGTCCACTCGTATCCGATGAACGCAGTGAAAGTCCCAGGGTCGTTATGGTGATCCGCAGTTTGCGTGAAGTTGTCCCAGACGGATTGTACAAATCTTCGATCTGAAACTGCCTCGGGAAGTGCATCTCCTGTAATACCTGCGAAAGTTTCAATGACTTCCATTGTTGCGCCCAGAGCAACGTCTCCGCCGGCGTTAAGTCGTTCGCTCCAGTCTCGAAGCGTCGGGTCACGCATCAATGTTGAGTTTCCGGCGATGATTTCATTCATAGCGCCCATGGCATCAGAGTGATCGGCAACGACAAGCCAGTCGAGCGGGCGCGATAACTGCACGCGCAGGCCGTGCGATGTCGTGACTTCCTCACCGCGTGCAAATCTATAGGCATCGTCCGGGCTCAGAATGACTCCAAATCCGCGCGCGTCGAGCGAATTTGACGTGTGAATGTGGGTGTCACCCCACAGAGGACGCGTAGGAAAATCACGCCCAGCGTACGGTGAGAAATCAGCCGGTGCAGGTTCGCGCATATCATCAACCGATATAGTCATCTCCCCAACTTGCCCACCTTGTGCAGCCTCTTGAGCATTTGAAGCGCTTGCTATGAACGTGGCAGAAACGATTGCTGTCGATGTCAAAAAATACTTCATTGGAACCTCCCAGCAGAGCTGAATGCCAGCCTATGGCAACATCTGGCGCGGCTGTTCGTCAAGTAAAACAACGGTTTTTCTAATTTGGGCACCAGCGATCCTGAGAGAGGTTCGCCCATAACGTTGACGCTCAGCCGTCTTGCTTCAGGTGCCGCAGTGAGTAGCTGTTCTTGACGATGGGTGCTCTTGTTCGTCAGTCTTAGGCCTGTGATCTTGATTGGAGGCGTTGTCATGAAGTGGTTCTCACGAACATTCCTACTGTCCTTTTTTCTTCTATTTGCCACAGTTGCCTCAGCTCAAGACAAACCCAATATCGTATTCATATTTCTAGATAACTTTGGTTGGGGTGAACCAGGATTCAACGGTGGAGGCATAATCCGCGGTACAGCGACTCCCGAAATGGATGCCCTGGCTGCAGAAGGATTGAGGCTCACGAACTTTAATGTGGAAAGTCAGTGCACTCCCTCTCGAGCTGCGACTATGACTGGGCGTTACGGCATCCGGAGCGGCAACCATACAGTCCCACTGGGCGGCGGCGTCTACGGTCTGCCTCAATGGGAAATCACTATGGCCGAGATGCTAAAGGATGCGGGATACAACACGGCCATGTACGGAAAATGGCACCTCGGCTGGTCTGCAGGGCGCTATCCAACGAATCAAGGGTTCGACGAGTTTTACGGCGTCGAAACCACTGACGTTACAGTCTGGCGAACGCTTTCGGGGTTTGCTGAAGCCGAGATGGAAGAGCCCGTCGTCAAGCAAGGTGTTTCGGGTGAGCCAGCATCCATAGTGCGGGACTATGATCTGGACTATCGCGGCGAGATAGATGGTGACCTGACAAAAAAGGCTATAGAATTCATCGAAGCGAAGAGCGCGGACGACGCACCCTTTTTCATTTATCTTGCTTATACGCAGACCCACTATCCAAACATCGCGTCCGAGGAATTCGATGGTGCCACCGGAAACGGTGTTTGGGCCGACATTCTACTTCAGACTGACACCTACATCGGGCGTATCGTTGATGCGTTAGAGACTGCGGGTATTTCGGATGATACCGTGGTGATTTTTACTGCAGACAACGGCCCTGAAGCCCTGCCAGTTGGAAACGCGAACGTCTCTCCAGTCCCTGCGGTTCATGGCACCGCAGGGCCTTGGCGTGGCACTCTCTTCACTAGCCTCGAGGGAAGTATGCGCGTACCTTTTGCAATCAAATGGCCTGGGAAAATCCCTGCCGGTTCTGCGAGTAACGATGTTGTCCACTCGATGGACCTCTTTCCGACACTCGCGGAGTTTGCAGGCGGTAAGGTGCCACGAGACCGAGCCTTTGATGGCATCGACCAATCCCAATTCTTTCTCGGTGCCCAGCCAAATTCAAATCGAGATGGCGTGATCGTTTACATGGGTGAACAGATTTTCGGCGTTAAATGGAAGGATTGGAAAGTCCTATTCAAAGAGAATACGACAGCTTTTGGTGTGACAAATTCCTTTGACACACCAAGAGTCTACAATCTTCTGAATGATCCGCACGAGCGCGAAAGCGTACTCTTCCCCCACACATGGGCGGTCGAAAAGGCGCTACCGCAGTTGCAGGAGCACATCGCAACGTTCAAGGAGTACCCTCCGGTCCCGCCGGGAACGCCAGACCCCTATGAACCACCAAATGACTGAGCGGCGATTTTGTCCGCAAAGTGGACATTCGCCACGATTGAGCGAATGACCGCACCGAGCCCAAGGCAGCCAGTCGTGCACCAGCCTGTGCCTCCGCAATCATTGCGCCACTTTATCTTCAAGTGGTTGGCTTCGGTCAATTCCGCTTACCCTTGTATGGGCCGTCCTGTGACTTCCAAAGAGCTGCCTCCTCTTTGATCTTTTTGAGCTGAGAATCTGTCAGTTTGTGTTTAGACTTGATTTCTGGTGACATGCGATAAACTGGAGTGTCGTCCTCTAGGTTATAGCTAGGTCGTCTTTGCTTCTTCGGCTTGTCTGCAGAATTAGACTTAACGTCACTGGACGAACTAGCTTTAACTTTTTGACTCAGTTCGCTGGCCATCTTTTCGACGGCTTCAAGGAAGTCTTCAGCCACATCATGGAACTTCGCCTTCTGTGCTTTTTCAATGAACGCTTCGAACCTCGGCTTGATATCTTTCATCAAGGCGTCAACGTCACCTTGGTCCGTGCGTCTTCGAAAATCTCTGACCAGTCTCTTTCATCACTCTGTGCCATTAGTTACTCCAAATGATCCGAAAAGAAACGGTAAGATGCGCGCTCCAATCAATCAACGGAAGCTTCGTCCGAGTCGCAGTGAATGACTGCACCGAGCCCAAAGCAGGACAGCTTTAAAAGGGAATGTCACGCAAAAATTCAGCCACTGGAAATGAGTTTACATCGAATTTGGTAGAAATAGTACGAGCCAAGGAAAAAAGACAATAATCAAAAGTCGAAGGATATCCACTACCCAGAAAGGAGTGACACCTCGAAATATCACAGATGTGGGGACATCCTTAACGACACCTTTTAGTACAAAGACATTCAAGCCGACCGGCGGAGTGATCAGGCTGATCTCGGTGACCACGACGACAACAATACCAAACCAAACCGGATCAAACCCGAGACTGGTTACTACCGGAAAGAAGATGGGCACCGTAAGCAGCAGCATAGACAAGCTTTCAAAAACGCACCCAAGAAGAACGTAGACCAGCAGGATCAACACAATGACTAGTGTCGGCGACAGCCCCTGGGAAAGAACGAAGTTGCTAAGTGCCTCGGGCAGCCCCGCAAGATTGACAAAGTTCGAAAATATCCACGCTCCGATCAAAACCGCAAACAGCGTGGCTGCTGTCTGCACAGTTTCGATCAATACCTCCATGGTCGACGAGAAACTCAAGGCTCTTCTGGACAATGCAATCAGGAAAGCGCCAGCGGCCCCCATTCCTGCAGCCTCGGTCGGGGAAAACGTTATGAAGAAGGGCCGGACATCCAACACACCGTAGAGCCCGCCAATCACTAGGAAGAACAGCAGTAGCACCGCCCAGATATCCCTGAGCGACAAAAGCCGTTCTCGCCATGAAACCTGTTCGCCGGCTGGTCCGGCATCCGGGTCTCGGGTCACCGAAAACCGGACAGCGACAAGATATAGCAAAACGCCCAGCAACCCTGGAAAAACGCCGGCGACAAAGAGCTTTCCGATGCTTGTTTCCGTCAACAGGCCATAGATTACCAAGATTACCGAGGGCGGTATCAGGATGCCCAAGGTGCCCCCCGCCGCAATGGACGCAGTCGCCAGACTGTCTGAATACTTGTATTTTCGCATCTCCGGCATGGCGACCTTCGACATTGTCGCAGCTGTCGCAAGGGAAGAGCCACAGATTGCGGAGAAGCCAGCGCAGGCCACAATCGTCGCCATTGCCAATCCACCACGCATATGGCCGAGAAATGCGTAGGACGCGCGATAAAGCTCATTTGAAAGGCCACCCTTGTTCACAAAGAGACCCATCAGGATGAAGAGAGGCACCACCGACAACCCGTAATCCTGAGCCGTGTCGATTATTAGTCGGCCGACCATCGAGATTGCGGCGCGAAACCCGCGTAACTCCATAAACCCCAGGAAGCCGACTAGCCCCATGGCGATTGCAATGGGCATGCGCAGGAAAACTAGAATTAAAACTGCTCCGAGCCCCAACAACGACAGAGTCATTCGGTGTCCTCTGTTTTGGAGATTAGGCGCACAACACTGCGCGCCAGAAAGGCAATTGCGGTGAGTGCGACAAAGACCGAGATGAACCACCCGACGTAAAACTGGGGCAGCTTCAGATACTCTGTGACGTCGCCATACTGACGCGCCCGTTCTGCAAGTTCCCACACCCGTATTGCCGGCCAGATGAGAACTATCCCGCAGATTGCATCGATCAGGCTATCGCGCATTTGAGCCAGTCGTTCGCTGAAGAAAGGGTCAAGCAGGTCCACGACGATATTCTCACCTTTCCACGACACCAGAGGTAGGGCGGAAAATACAATGATAGCCATAAATAGCCGGGTTAGTTCCGTCGCGCTTTCAATTGGGTTGTCGAAAGCGCTCCGCAAAACTACGTCTAGGAACGTCATGCACATCAGCACGAATAGTGTACCCGCCGCGGTCCATGTGGGCAGATGAAGAACAACGTACCAGGGATTGCGCAGCTTCTGTTTCTGAATGTCAGCCATGCCTGCCTCGCAAAACTGCGGTCCCTTTTCCAGAGCCAGCAGTGTTTCTTTGTTAGGGGTCAGTTGCCTGACATTTGCTCGGCAATGAAGGTTTGTACTGTCGCGGCGTCGATCCCTTTGTCCGACACCTCGGTAAGAACGCTTTCAATGATCGGGCCCGTCATTTCGTTCCAGGTTGCGACGTCAGATTCGCTGGCTTCAGTCCAGGAGTTGCCCTCGTTGGCTTCAATGGTTTCGATTCCAATCTGGTCAATCTCGTCCCACATGCGCCCGGCCACCTGAGAAAGCGCTTCGCCCGCTATGGTGTCCAACGCGGCGCGGTCTTCATCTGATAATCCATCGTATTTTTCTTGGTTCATCACGATTGCAAACGAGCCGCGATAGAACCCCCCGGGCACAGAATAGCTGTGTGGGGCAACCTCAAACAGCTTGAATCCTGCGCGGGCCTCCATGGGCATCATGACACCGTCGGCTGCTTTCGAGGCCAAAGTTTCATAGACCTTTGGCGCCGGCACCCGGATGCCGGTAGCCCCGAGCGCTGCGCCCACGTCACCTGAAACCCCGCCACCAAGCCGCAGCTTCATGCCAGAGATATCATCCAGCGAGGCCACTTTGGTCTCCGAGTGAAGGATGCCGGGGCCGTGGGTCATCATGGCAAGAACCTTCACACCGTCATGTTCGTTCGCTTCGGCGAGATATTTTTCATACGCTCGCCAATAGGCCACTGACGCGGCCTCGGCATTGCCTTCGTAACCAGGCAACTCGATCATCTTGGATGCCACAAAACGTCCTGGATTGTATCCGTGAAAAATCCAGGTGACATCCGCTACCCCGTCCAGAGTAAGGTCGAACTGTGCCGGCGGCGCTCCCAATCCGTACTTTACTTCTGCGCTGATACGGCCTTCGGTGGCCTCTGCCAGCATTTTCGTGAATTCAGGCCAGAGTTTCGCATTCATGCCATGCGTCGGCGGCGCCCATGACGAGATTGTAAGAACAGTGTCCGCAGCCATAGCTGCGCCGGCCGTCAACGAAATTCCAAAGGTCAGTAAAGTCGATCTGATGAGATGTTTCATGTTTCCTCCCGGTTTTTCTTGAGCCTATCGCTTCCGTAGAATTCCTTTCTGTGGTTTAGATCTTTTTGTCCGCTTGGTGGACAGATGCGCCCTGTGCCATTTGCGCCGCTATCTGATGGGCCAAATCTGTCATCGGGCCGGCATAGCGGTTGATTGCTTCAGTCATTGAAAAAGCGCTGGCGATCCAAATGATCGAAAGGCATCCAAGAACGCGATCCTCACGGATAATTGGGACCGCCAAACTCGATGTGTCAGGTCGAAAGGTGCGCGGACTGCGCGTCGCGTACCCTTGTTTGCGGTATTGATCTAGGCGCGAGGCAATCCAGCTTTCCAGCAAAAACCTCTCGTCTTCCGGGTCGTTCTTATTGCGAAGCAGATCAAGAATGATGCTTCTTTCCTTATCTTCCAAGAAGGCCAGAAAGGCGCGCCCAGCCGAAGACCTGAGTATCGGCAAGGACAATCCGGCCATGTTCCGATCAATCGAGAACGGGCTGCGCCAGTGCGTGGTTTCTTCGATGACCATGTGCAGATCGCGATACACCGAAAGATCGAGCGGCCATGAATGCACGTCGGTGAATTCCGCAAGGCCCGGGGCCGCGACACGGCAAATGTGCGAATGAGCAGCATATTTGTCGCCCAGACCAGACGCACGAGGCGATACCCTGACCCGGGTGTCGGACGCCGACATCAGAATGTAACCAGCCTCCTCCAGCGTGTGGAGTAACCGATAGACCGTCGGTCTCGGCACGCCAATCGCAGCGGCGATTTCGGCAGGCTTTGCCGAACCATGACTGTTCACGAACCGCAACAGTTCCAGACCGCGTAGCAAGGCACGAATGCTGGGTTGGTTGTCTGCCGCCATCCTCATCCTTCAGACTGTCCTGTTGCACATTCTCATGCGGCGGCGACCTTTTGGTCAATAGCCCCGAAAACTGACTGCCCTGAGGGGTCGTGCATCTCAAATCGGACGGTATCCCCGGGCTTCAAAAATCGCGTCTTTGCCGTGCCACTGGCAATGATTTCAATCATCCGCTTTTCGGCAAGGCAGGACGATCCGACACGTTCATGATCGGTGTTCGATACCGTACCCGATCCAATGATGGTGCCTGCACGCAATTCTCTGGTCTTTGCGGCATGCGCAATCAACTGGGCGAAATCAAAATTCAGGTCGATACCAGCGGGAACCTTGCCAAAGCACTTACCGTTGTAGACAGTTTCGAGCGGCAGGGTAACTTTTGCTCCGGTCCAGTATTCACCCAGTTCATCCGTTGTGACGCAAACAGGCGAAAACGCACTCGCAGGTTTTGACTGGTAAAAGCCAAACCCCTTGACCAGCTCCGGTTTCATAACATTGCGCAACGAGACATCATTGCACAGCATGATCAGTTTGATGTGGCCAGCCGCCGCCTCGGCAGAACATCCGATAGGCACGTCATCGGTAATCACGGCAATCTCGCCCTCAAAATCCAGGCCCCAGTCTACGTCAATGCAGGGAATGTCATCGGTCGGTGCCAAAAAATAGTCACCGCCCCCCTGATACATCAGTGGATCGGTCTCGGCCCCGGGAGGCATGTCAGCCCCGCGGGCTTTGCGTACCAGGCGCATATGGCTGAGATATGCACTTCCGTCAGCCCATTGATACGATCTCGGCAACGGACTGGCCAATTGGTCCACGTCATAGGCCATAGTGTCGATCTCATTTTGTTCGACCAAGTCCGAGATCGTTTTTAGCGCAGCGGCTGAACTTTTCCAGGTCTCGATCGCTTGCTGCAACGTTTGCACAACTGATGCCGCTGATGCCATTCTGGTCAGGTCTTTTGACACGACGACAAGTGATCCATCGCGACCACCGGATTTAAGTGATGCCAGTTTCATATCTATCTTTCGTTTTTTCAGGCTCAAAAAGGGACAAGGCTTGTTCTGGAAGTTCCAAGAGGGTTTCCGCGACAGCCGCGACGTACCGGTCGGGTCGCACCCAGACGGCATTTGTTCCAATATCTGTCAGCACGGCGTCCAGTTGGGGATGATCAAACGCATTCAGTGCGACAGCGTCATCGCTGCATTCCGGCAATGAGGCGCGGCTGACAAGAAGATGCTTGTGCCCGACTGCATCGTCCAGCCGCTGTCCGTCGATATCAAGACGCACTTGGGGAAAGGGACGCCCCACAGACGGGTTATTTGTCTGCACCTCCATCAGTGCGCTCTGACCAAGCTTGGGCGCAATAGATCTCATGGCACCTGAACGCGAACCGTCTGCAAGTTGCAGGGCACTTTCCCGATCAAGCGAGTTGATCAGGCCGCCCAGACGAACCGCAGTTTCAATATAGCTGCGTGCGTGGGGCTGTCGTTCATCCTGATAGCTGTCAAAGAGCATCTCTTCATCGCCGCCATTGAGTGCTTTGATGAGCTTCCACGCCAAATTCGCCGCGTCTCGAATACCGGTGCACATTCCTTGGCCCATGAAAGGCGGCGTCAGGTGGGCGGCATCTCCGGCAATCAGAACCGGTCCCTTTCGCCAGGCTTTCGCGACCTGTGACCGGAACGTATAGACAGCACTGCGCTCAATCTCGGCATCGTCTGGCGTAATCCACCGCGATAGCAGATCCCAGAGGCGCGAATGTTCCATTATCTCGGCGTCGGTTTCACCGTCCAAGACCATGATTTCCCAGCGGCGGCGAATGCCGGGGGCCCGGCAATAGGTCATCGGTCGGTTCGGGTCGCAGAATTGAATGGAATGATCGCCAAGCTCTGGCATTAGATTTTTGAGGCACAAATCGACAACCAGCCAGCGTTCTTCAAACCCCAGATCTTCCATTTCGCCGCCGATCCAGCGACGCACGGACGAATTGGCCCCGTCGCAGCCAACAACGTATCGAGCTTCAATGGTGGACTTGCAGTAGTTTGTCTTATCCAGTGCAGTTAACTCTACGCCTTGCCCTGTGGGTTCCAGATTTACTACGTTGTGAAGTTCCAGCGTGGTAGCCGTCGGGGAACGCGCCAGTTCGGCTCTCAACAGCGTTTCGAGGTCAGGCTGATGCAATCTGTAGCTTGCGTGCCACCCATTTTTCGTAACGCTTTGTGGTCTTGGCCAGTCCAGCAGCAACTCATTGTTTTCATCGATGAACTTCATGCCCGGGTTGATGTGCACCAGCTTATAAAGCGCGTCAGCTATCCCGACCGTCTGGAACACGCGCATCACTTCGTCATCGAAATGCACGGCGCGGGGCAGATGATACATCTGAGCCTCCCGGTCCAGAACCACAACTGATAAACCGCTTTTTGCCAGAAGATTGGCAAGCGTCGCTCCGGTAGGGCCGAAACCGATAATCGCAACGTCATACATCGCTCAGACCTCGGGGATTTGCCCGTAGAGCCAGGGGCAATTCACAACACTTGGTGCCCGGTGCCCCGCGGCTGCGGTTGCCAATCGCTTATCCCGAAAAGCGGCACGTTCCTGTTCGTTCAGGTAGAGCCGCTCGTGGCCCCAAAAACTGGGACCGACATTTGTTTCACAAGCCTCCCACGTGGCTGGATCGATGATCCTCCCACCCCAACCGCTTTCTACAAAAAAGCCTGACGGCGTATGGGCATAAAAGCTTGTCATGTAATCGTTGGTGTGCCGCCCTAGTGTGTAGGCAATTTCGGCAAGACCATTCTGGGCCAGATCATACCCCTGACCCACGTCGTCCAGATTGTCGTATTCCACCATGAAGTGGTGAAATCCTGCCTGGCCTGACCCAACTATGGCAAAGCTGTGATGCCGACCGTTGACGTGAAAGAAATAGAGGGGAATTGGCTTTAAGCCATAGTCGCTTAAATGGAAGCCAAGTACATCGCTATAAAATGGCACAAGCGCTTCGGCGTCCGACACATGCAAAACAGCGTGCCCCATGCCATATGGTCCGGTCTTGAACCCTTCAATGGGTCGTCCCGGGATAAAGGGATCTGTCGTTTTCTCTGGCTTCCAGACAAACTCAAGCCGATTTCCGGCAGGGTCGATGCAAGTAATGATTTCAGTCACGTACCGGCGGTTCGCCAGACCGCCATCCCCCAGGGTAACATTGTGCCCGGCAGACTCTAGTCGGGCGGCAATCTTTTCCAGGTCGGACTTCTTGCCAACCTCCCACCCGATATAGGCCAGGGTATCGCCGGGTTCATCTGATACGATTAGCCGTTGGCTTTGATCATCCATCCGAAACGCGGTATTGCGACCACCGTGATCCACAACCTGCATGCCCAGCACATTGCCGGCGAACTGCTGCCAATCGTCTGACTTGTTGGAACGAATACCTAAGTAGCTTAGCGCGGTGATCATACTATTCTTCTCCCGAAGACATTGCTTCCGCAATTCGAGGCAATACGCATGACGCAAAATACTTTTGTCCGCCAGGCGAACGGAAGCGGAGGATTGCGTTGCTCTATCTAGCTGGCTCCTCTAGCTAGCGTGTTTGTTTTAGATTTTCATACACGATGGCACGGAAGAGCATTTTATTGCATTTTCTTCGCCACAAAAACGGAACACGATCAGTGAAGAAGTTGCCAGCAGTTTGCTGGAAGTAAAGGTCAGCTTAGTCCGAAAAATAGACATTTTTCACGTCGGGACTGAGCGACCGCTCTGCGGACCAGACGACATTCGCGGCACTCTGCATGAGTGACCGCTATGTGTTTCACATGCGGGCCTACCATTATATTCTAACCTTGGGATTTGCCTCGCCTGACATCGAATTGAGTGCGGTGCTTTAGGTGATATTACTCATACAGCTTTCATTTTAATATATATTTTGTAGTGATTTGCGTAATTAGTTAACTGACTTCGTCTCCGTCATTACACTCTCAATCGGACGTCATCGCGAACTCATTTGTTACCGATATTGCGCGACGTTTTTGTCCGACGCGTGTGGTCCGGGTTAGACTTTCATCTCTAGTCGCGCATCTTGGAAACGGTTTAGAACGCTCGGCATATCTCCGTCAGTCAGTGCGCACAGGGCTGTTGAAAGCCCATCGGCGAGCGCTGCGGAGTTTGCAGATACCGACAATACCCGGCGCGCTGGTGTTTGCCCGGTGGGGCTGAGGATGTGACCGTGAGCGTCAGTCAGCATCAGGTTACCGGAATCAGAGGTCGCAACAGCTCGGTCGCGCAGAGAGATACGCTTAGTGATCTGACTTTCGGGGCCTGCCAAACTGACTTGCCAATCGCGCCCATCGTGAGGTTGTCCCAGGGCCACGACTTCCCCCATATCGACCAAAACGTCTTGTAGCCCCTTTGATCTGAGCAGCGCAGCAATGCGATCTGTGATTGCCCCTTGCGCTACTCCATTCAGAGTCAGCGCCGAATGGCCGGGATAGGGCAGGCGCACGGCATCACTGTTAGCCGAGACCTTGTTCCATCCGATGGTTTTCCGGGCGGTAGCGCTGTCGGTACCACTTACCAAAGCAGTCCATAGAGGTTGGATTGTTGGGTCGAATGCGCCCCCTGAATTCTGGTGCAAAACTGTGCACAGGCTGAACAGGCTCAAGAGCTCGGGCGCTGGTTGCATAAGAAACCCATCGCGGTTCAGGCGCGAAAGTTGGGATTTTGGGCGATACAGGCTGAAGATATCTTCCAGCCGTGTGACTTCGGCTTCGACAGCGGCAAAAAGGGGGCGGGCTTGGGTATCTGTCAGCCCGACCAACTGCATGCTTGCCGGTGCGCCCAATGCGGAACCGCGCCACCGTGCTGCTGTAGCAGCGCTAGCGATTGTAGGGCAGGCCGCGCTTGCAGCCGAGATGGTCAGAAACCGGCGGCGGGACAGAAAGGTCATGCGGGTGTCTCCAGTAGTAAGCCTAGGTCGACCGGGCCTAGCACCTCGGTATCAGGAATCTCGGACAAGGGCAGAGCGGCACCGCCATACTGGTCGATGAATGATGCGGCATCGGCTGGGTTGGAAAATGGCACCACCTCACGCGCACCCATGCCGCCCGCGACGTCGGAGCCGACAACAAAAGTGGCGACATCGGCGGCGATCCAGTTGGACACACCTGGTTGCTGCCAGTTGGGCGCGACACTCATATCACTGACATAAATGGCAGTTATGTCGGCGTCTCGCTCCGGGCTTTTGAGATAGGCCACCATGTCCCGCACCTGTGCAAAGAACAGCGGGGCGGGATAGCCTTCCAGATGAATCTGTCCTTTGGGCCCGCCATGTTCGGCGATGTTCATCTGACAGAAAAAGCTCAGCGCATCCGGGGTCAGATCGACCGGGTCGGGGGCAACGGCGACCTCTTCTTTGCAAGCCGTCAGAGCAATCAGCGCGATTAAGCACAGGCGTTTCATGGCTCGACCCTCCGGAAAGCCAGGCGCGCAAGAGCAAAGCCCAGTATCGGCCAGATCAGCAGCGAGGCGGGCGCGGCCCAGACGGGCAGAGCTTGGGCCGCACCGGTCATGCCGGACGCCATTGCGACGCCTTCGGTCGCGGCGATGTTCCACAAACGAAATGCGTCGGCCGGGTTGGCCACCATCACCCATGGAAAGACGGATTGGGTGAATGTGCCGCCCTCATCCATGACGACCGCTCCCAACAAGCCAAGATCATAGAGGACGACAAAGACCAGCCAAAGCCCGGCCGACAGACCTGCCGCCGCCGTAGCGCCCCTTGCCAGAGCAGACAGCAGGTACCCCAGTGCCAGAAAAACGGCGCCCAGCAAGATGGAGGTAAGGATTAGGCGCGCCAGAGCCATCAGGCTTTCGGGGCCCGCGCCACCGAACCACGCTGCCACTGCGCCTGCGGTGCCGAAACCGATGGTCATGGCAAAGGCCAATGCCGCCAGATGGGCGGTGAATTTGCCCAGCAGGATTTCTCCGCGTCCGGCGGGGTAGGACAGCAGCAACGACAGACTGCCGCGGTCCACGTCGCCTGCGATGGCGTCGAAAGCGATCATCAGCGCTAGCAGCGGCGCAAGATAGACCGAAAGCGTGGTCATCGAAGCGACCGAGACAGTCAGCATATCGACGCCCAGCGTGCCGGTCGGCGCGCTGCCTGCAAAGGTCAGGGCCAACGCGAACAGCACCATGATCAGCGTGGCCATCAACAGCCAGCGGTTGCGGCGCAGGATCAACATCTCGGCGCGGGTGATGGCGAGGAAGCGGGTCATTGCATCTCCTCCTGTGCATAATGGCGGTAGAGGTCTTCAAGTTTGGGCGGGGTCATTTCCACATCCGCCACGGCGTCGCCCAGTCCGGCGATGCGGCGCAGGGCCTCCATCTTGTCATCCGGCGAGCAGAGCAGCTCAACAGATGCTCCGTTGATCCGGTTGCCGCCCAGTTCGGCGGCAAGTGCTTCGGGGTTCGCGCTGGCACGCACTTTGAGGCGGATCGGCAGACCAGCCAGCGCCGACAGATTGTTGAGAGTGTCATCCGCGACCATTCGGCCTTGGCGCATGATGGCGATGCGGTCGGTGCGGGCTTCGACCTCGGTGAGAGCGTGGGAGGCAATCAGGACCGCTGTGCCTTGCCCGGCCAATTCATCGATGATGGCATAAAGGTCTTGCCGTGAGATCGGGTCCAAACCACTTGTTGGCTCATCCAACAGCGCCACTTTTGGCTGGCCCAGCAGCACTTGCGCCAAACCCAGACGTTGGCGCATGCCTTTGGAGTAGGTTCCGATCCGGCGGTCCAGAGCGTTGCCAAGGCCCACGCGGTCAAGCAGGCCGGGGACATCGGCATTGGACCCGGAAAGCTGCGCAAATAAGGTCAACTGCTCGCGGCCCGTCAGCGCAGGATGAAACGACACTGCCTCAGGCAAATAGGCAGTATCCCGTCGCGCCTGCGCACTGCCGGGAGTGGCATCTCCGATCCGGATGGTTCCGACATGGATCGATGTCAGACCGAGGATAGATTTGATCAGGGTCGACTTGCCCGCGCCGTTATGGCCCAGCAGCGCCACGCGCTGACCAGGGGCAAGTGACAGGGTGATATCGTCAAGAACGCGGGTTATCCCTCGGTCCTTGCAGACATGGTCGATAGACAGGGCCTTATCCGTCATGAGGCACCTTTTTCATTGCTGGGGGTTCAGGGGCTTGCATCAGTGGGTTGCTGTCCATCACACCGCCCGGCAACAGCGCCGGGAAGGCCGATTGGGACCAGCGCACCAGTTGCACGGCGGGGGAGCCGAGCAAAAGTTTGGCCGCGGGTTGGGTCCACAGCACATGGTCCATACTGTCATTGGGGCGATAAGGGGCGTCGGCGATGCCGTCGCCGTCCACGTCATAGGCGGCAAAATCGGACCAGTAATTGCCGCGCCCGTCTTCGGACCACTCGACCCATTTGGTCGAAACGTATTTCACTTGGGTCCGGTTGCCGACAAAGGCGTTTCCGACGATCCGGTTGCGCTCGGATCCGGCGGTAAAGTGGATGCCGATGCCGCATCCCTGGAACCAGTTGTCGGTGAATTCGTTTTTGTTGGAGTTATAAAGGAAGGTGCATTTTTCCTTGGCACCGATCACGACATTGCCGGTGATCTCGCTCTTGTTGGCGTAGTTCAACATCACGCCATGTTCACGGTCACCGATTGAGACGTTGTCGGCGACTTTCACATTGGTCGTGAACATCACCGCATAACCCAGATCGTTGCCGATCGAGACATTGTCACTGACAACTGAGTCGTCGGCATACATGTAATGCACCGCAAAACGCAGGTCGCGGAACAGGTTGCCGGTGAAGGTGTTCTTTTTCGACGAGTTCACAAAGATCCCGTCGCGGCCATAGCGGATGTCATTGCTATCCACCACGGAACCGGGCGCGTTCCAGACATAGACTCCGTTTCCCCGGTCGTTCATTCGCTGGTCTTGGCGACCTTCAATGCGGTTACCACGAACGATGCTGTCCTTGGCACCATGAATGTCGACGCCATAAAGATTGCCCAGTAGCACGTTATCCTCGACCACCGGCGCCTTGGCCGTTTTAGTCAACTGGATGCCGCTGTCGATCCCATCATGGCTTGAGCCCGAACCGATCACTGTCAGACCCCTCACGATTACGCCGGGCCCAGTCACTGTGATGACACTGCCTTCACCTTGTCCGTCGATGGTGGCCTGTCCCAGCCCGTCGATGGTGACGGGCCGGTCCAGCACAAGTGTTTCGGTGTAGACACCGGGGCTCAGGCGAAGGGTGTCTCCATCCGCCGCCTGCGCCAGTGTTTCATTGATGGCCCCCGCCCGGTTGGGCACATCCCAGTCCGCCGCCCAAAGGGGCGAGCCGAGCAGGAGCGGTATGAGCAGGGGCCAACGCATGGGTTATGCTCCCGCCGGTTCGACCAGCATCCGGCCGCGCATTTCCATGTGCAGCGCGTGGCAGAACCACTGGCAATAGAACCAGTGCACGCCCGGACGGTCAGCAGTGAAGGTAACCGAAGCGGTTGCCATCGGGGCGACTTCCATCGCGATGCCGTAGTTGCCCAGGCAGAAGCCGTGGGTTACATCGTCCACGTCATCCAGGTTGGTGATGTAAACCGTTACCTCGTCACCCTGTTTAACAGTGAACTTCTCAAGGCTGAAGATCGGGGCCTGCGAGGTCATGTAGACCCGTACTTTGTTGCCGTCCCGGATCGGTTCTTCAGCTCCGTCTTCCAAATCGATGCCATCAGCCTCGGCCTGTTTGCGGGCGTCTTCCCATGTGACATCGGCGCGGTCCCAGACGTTGACCGGGTTGACGATGTCGGCGCGAACCATGATCGAGTCGTGCGGCTCAGCAAAGGTCGGACCGTCGTGAACCACTTTCATCTCGTTGGATGAGATGTCGATCAGCTGTTCATTTTCAGGCTTCAGCGGGCCCGTGTTCAGGAACCGGTCTTTCGAGAACTTGTTCATCGAAATCAGCCATTTGCCGTCGGCCTCCTTGGTTTCACCCATGGTGGTCGAGTTGTGGCCCGGCTGATAGTGCACATCAACCTTCGAGATGATCGGGTCCACGTCCTCACCGGCATAGGCCTTGATGGCGTCTTCGATGTTCCACTTCACGATTTGACTGTCGAGGAACAGCGTGGTGAACGCATTGCCCTGACCGTCATAGGCGGTGTGAAGCGGGCCAAGACCCAACTGCGGTTCACCCACAATGCAGGAACGTGGGTCGGCGTCGCTTTCGAACAGGGCGTCCAGCTTGGTCACATCCATGATCGATACGGTGGGCGACAGCTTACCGTTGATGCAGACGTGCTTGCCGTCAGGCGCAGTGTTGATACCGTGCGGCGAGTTCGGGATCGGGATGTAACGGGTGTACTTCTTGTTCTGACCCTTGCGTCCATCCAGAACCTTGACGCCTTTCAGTTCCTGATAGTCACCGGCCTCAATCCCTGCTTCGATTTCTGCGAGGTTGAAGACAACGACATGATCCAGCTCGTTCTCGGTCATCTCGGCCAGGTTCATACCCATTTCCGAATTGTACGAGGTCGAATAAGCGTACTTACCCTGATAGTCGCAGTCGGTGTTGTCGAGGTTACCCGACACGATCACCTGCCACGCGACCTCCATGGTGTCGCCGTCCAGCGCGGTGAAGATGTTCACGTATTGCGACGGATCGTCCAGCACTGTGCCATCGTTGACCAGCGGGGTTTCATCCTCACCATTGGCAAAGACATAACCGGTACGCGGGAATTTTTGCGGACGCAGACCGTGGATCGCCTTGGCGTTCGGGATCTCGGTGATCTTGTCGCATTTCATCACGTCGCAGCGCACGCGGGCAACGCGGGTGTTGGCCTTGTCGTTCATGAACAAGTAACGGCCGTCATAGGTGCCGTCGGTGAACGACATGTGCGGGTGGTGCAAATCGCCGTTGTCATAGGTCTTCATGCCGCGCTTGGCGAGAAACTCTTTGGTTTCCGGCAGCAGACCATCGGTCATGATTTTCAGCGACTCGTTGGTCTGACCCCACCCGGTGGCGGAGCAGCGGTTGAAAACTGGCACCCGCATCAGTTCACGCATGGACGGGAAGCCTAGGATGCGCAATTCACCGGTCTGACCCGAGGACCAAAAGCCGTAATATTCATCCAGCTCACCAGGCTGCAGATTGGCATTGGCCGCAGCGCTGGCCTGCTTTGCGGTCATCAGGGTCGAGCCCAGACCTGTCCCGGCTAGCACGGCGCCGGTTGCGGTCGCACCCAGCATCCCACGGCGTGTGATGTTCAGTTTGTTTTCATTGTCCGACATGATCGTTCCTCCTTTTTTAGGAAACGGATTGCGGTTTGGCGTTCGGATGGTTCGCCGGTGGTTGCCCGAGGGGGGTCTTGAGGTCGACCGACCCTGTCTTGGCCCGCCGTTTCAGTTGGCGGATAACTACGGGACATTTGTCCTCGGACTGGTAGAGCACCTGACAATGCAGGCAGGTGACGCACTCGTTCGGATTGATCTCACCGGTGGGGTGGATGGCTTGAACGGGGCATTCGTTGGCGCAGGTCTGACAGGGGGTGCCGCATTCCTTGTAGCGGCGCAGCCAGTCGAACATGCGAATACGGGCAGGGATCGCCAGCGCTCCGCCCAGCGGGCAGAGGTAGCGGCAGTAGAACCGTTCGATGAACAGCCCGATCCCCAGCAAGGTCAGCGCAAAGACCACGAATGGCCAGTCGCGCATGAATTTCAGAATGATCGCGGTTTTGAACGGCTCTACCTCGGCATATTTCTCGGCCAGCGGGATCGAGACGAAGCTGAGGCCGAACAATCCGAGGAAGATCATGTATTTTGCGGGCCAGAGGCGTTCGTTCAGGCCCCAAGGCAGCGTCCATTGCGGGACGCGTAAGGCCCGCGCGATCTTGTTGGTCAGCTCCTGCAGCGCGCCGAATGGACACAGCCAGCCGCAGTAGGCACCACGGCCCCAGAATAGCAACGCGGCGGCGACGGCAAACCATTGGATGAAGACCAGTGGATCCAGCAGGAACGCATCCCATGAGAAGCCGGTCCGCAGACTGCCTGCCAATGCCATCAGGTTCACCACGCTCAGCTGCGCATTGGCGTACCAGCCGATAAAGAACAGGGTCATGGTCAGATACCCGATGCGGAACCAGTAGAAGACCCGTGCATTCATCGTCGCGTGAAACTGGAAGAAGAAGGTTGCGGTCAGCACCAGCAGCATGACGCCAAGCACGGCGATCTCGACCGTGCGGTCCTTCCAGATGCGCTTCCAAAGTGCGGCTTTGGCCGCGGCTTCGCCCGTGGCATCGTCAACAACCGCCGGGGCGGTGACGGGCAGCAGGTATTGCTCGGGCAGCTTGTAGCCCAGATCGAAGGTCAGGAACGTCTTCTCAACCGCGCCCACGGCCCGTTGTACCAGCAATTGCAGGCGGAACGGCTCGGCGGGGTCAAACTCGGCCTCGGCAGGGATCTTGAAGATATCCAGTTCGGTGAAGCTGGGCGCATCCGGGGCCGCAACCTTGCCAAGACGCTCTTGCTGCTTGTCAAAGAACCGCACCGAATTGTCGCCCTGAATAAGCTGAATCCGGTCGAAAATTCCGCCGCGCACATAGCCTGAACCCTTGAAGCTGTAAGCCCCACGCCCCAGCACCAGAATGGCCTGTTCACCTTCGTCCAGCCGCTCGGTCAGATTCTGATATTCGGCCTCGCCCAACAGGGACTTGCCGACCGATGGGACCGAGACCAGCGCCACATGCATGTCGATGAACGTGTCATCCGGCTCGCCCGGTTCCGGGCGTTTGATGGCGCGCTGATCGCCTGTGGCTGCAAAGGCGGCATTGACCTGACCGACATCCAAAGTCAGGCGCCGGACCGAGCCATCGCCGGACAGATTGGTCCAGTCATAGACTGAGTTCTTAGCCATATCGATTTCGCGCTTGGGACCATCGGCCTGTAGCGGCGACAGACCACCCAGACCCAGCGCGCGAGCTACCTTGATGCCGCCACGAACCAGGCTGTCATCAATCACCATGATCGTCACAGTCGCGCCCGAAATGATATCGAGGTCATGCCCCTCACCACCGGTCTCGGCTTCGACTTTTAGGTCCAGCCCGGCATAGCCTTCCGTCAATTTTACCATGCGCGAATTGGGGATGCCGATCAGAACAATGGGTTCCGAGTGTTTGACCAGTTTCACTCCGGCCAGAACTGCGTCGTCGTCGATGGCGGCGACCACGTGGATGGGCTTGCCGGAATAGCCGGTGGTGCCGACGAAATCCGAGGTCAGGAAAGCCCAGGCGACGGTCTCGCCGCCCTTTAGAACCGGAGCAACGGGCACGTCACCGCGCACGGGACCAAAGGCATCGGCTTCGGGGACTAACTCAGAAGGGGTGATGTCAGGCAGGAAGCTGGCGAGGCTGTCAGCATGGGCACTGATCGCCATCAGGCAGGACAGGGTAAGGGCCAGCAGGAATTGGATTGCGCGACTTACGGCCACAGCGCACCTCCGGATACTTGGATTGACGCTATGGACGCGCGCTGGGCGCGTTCGATGTATTTCTTGGGTGCAGCCGGGGGGCCACGGGTTTCAGGCCACAATCGTTTCAAGCTGCAGACCTCAACCAGATCGCGGGGCGAAGGGTGTTCGGTGTGAATAACGTTGCCCCGTGCGAGTACAGGCAAGTTCGGCACCGGGGCCGCCGAGGTGACAGCACACAGGGCGCAATCGGCGCATTTGGGGCAGGGCGCGGTTGGGTCCAGGTCTTCCTCCTCAAGGTCTATCTGGACCCAGACCGCCCCTGCCTCCGAGCAGATTTCCACCCACATGCTTTGGCCGGGACTCGCCAGCGCGGGACCGATCGTTTGCAACAACAGCATAAGGATACCCGCCAACGCACACGTCGCACGTAACGCGCGAACAGGGAGGCTGTGCAGAGGGCTAAGGGCGGGCATGGAGAATCCAACTCGGAAATCGTTCCTAAGTCGTAGGGGATTCTCGCTTGGTGATACTTGACTTCGGTTAGGCTGCAGGAAATTTCGCGTTATTCGTCCGCTTCATCCATCAGCCCGCGCAACCAACGCCCTGCCAACCACGCGGCGGGTACGCCCAGGGGAATTGACCACAGGATCGCGGCTACAGGCGTAATCACGCCAAACCCGGCGCTGTTGGCGATCAGCCCCGCTAGAAACAGGTTGATGGCCACGGTCAAAGCCGTGGCCGGATACAAAAGGATGGCCAGTTTCCAGACCGGCCAATTGCCCTCAGTGGCTGGTGCCTTCCGAGAAGGTGATTTTGTTCCAGACATTGTATTTCCCTGAAGGTTTGCGCATCGGCAGGCGGCGGACCTCTTCCAATGTTTGCGCGTCATAGACAATAACCGCGCCATCATCTTCCCAGATGGACACGAGTGCGTGGCTGCCATCTTTGGTGAATTCCACATGAGCCACGGTTTGACCGGGGGCCGGGCGCAGAGTCTTAACGATTTCAAGACTCTGCTTGTCGATCACATGCATAGCGTCCTTGTTGGGTCCAAAGAACACATCGGCCCAGACGTAAGGAGAATTCTCATGGCTGCGCATGAAAAACCCCGGCCCTTCGGTTTTGATCTGCTTAACAGTTTTCCAGGTCTCCATATCGATCACGGAAACGGTGCCATCGGTCAGGTGCGGCGTTGCCATCACGGTCGTATCGCCATACCTCCACGTGATCCCCGAGCCCAGGTGCGGCATCCCCGGCAGATCCAGATCGGCGACCTTCTGACCGATGACCAGATCAATCACCTGACCGCCCTCGCCGCCGCGGGATGCGCCCATGACGTATTCATAGCTCTGGTCGAAAAAGAAATCATCCAGATAGTCCGGCGTGGTGATCTTGCGCACCGGGAAAGGGTCAGGGTTTTTGAATTGTCCTTCGATGCGGAAATCATGACCGATACCAAATTGAGGAGGATTGGCCCCGTAGAAGACCTCCCAGATCTCGGGCACATCCTTGAGGGCCAGAACAAAGCTCTCGCGTGGGGGGGCCTGATAGACCGCCGAAACGCGGCTGGGCTTGCCCTTCTTGCTTTTGATGTTGATGACCTTGACCACGGACAGGTCTTCGGTCGACAGCAAGGTCAGGCTGTTGGGCAGGTAGTTTGCCACTGCCACCCATTTGCCATCGCCCGACATGGCGATGTTGCGACTGTTTAGGCCAGCGCGCACGCGGCCAACCTGTTCCAAGGCCCAAATGTCATACTTCTGGACCCAGCCATCACGTGACATGATGAACACATATCGCCCGTCTGGGCTGAATTTTGGACCGCCATGAACGGCAAAGGGTGTCTCGAACCGGTCCAAAACCTCGAAAGTGTCACCGTCCAGCACGCTGACATGATGGTCCCCTGTCTCAACAGCCAGAGTAATGTTCATCGGGTCGCTGTCCCAGATGGGTGCTTCAACTGCGACGTAATTCTCGTCCAGAATTCGGCTGGCCATTATGTCGGCCTCACCCCACTCGGGATCGCTTTCCAGCGGTGATTTCAACCAACCCGCCAGTTCTTCAATTTGCAAAGCGTCGAGCTCGTGCGAGAAGGCAGGCATTTGGGTTGCGGTCCGCCCTTCGGCGATAACTGCGGCAACGCGAGGACCGCGCATCCGCTTCAGCGTTTCAGGGATAAGCGCCGGACCCACGCCGCCTAAGCGGTTTTCGCCGTGGCAGGACGCACAAAATTCAGCGTAATCCGAAGGAGCGTCAGCCCATGCGGTTCCGATCAACAACAGCGAGCAGAGAGTGCCGAGTTTGAGTGTCTTAGAAAAACTGATGCGCCGGATCATGGCGTTTCCCCCGGAACGGCGTGACCTGCAGGCGTTCGCCCGCGTCATCCACGCCGATTTCTTGGTTTGACAGATAGCATGCTGGATCTTCCGCCCACGGGTCGCCGGTCACCTGCAAAGCTCGGATACGGGTGTTGCCACCACAGACATCCTTGAGCTGACAGGCACCGCAGCGCCCTTTCAGGGGGCGGGGACGTGTACGCAGCATGGCCAGCATTTGATCATCGCTGGTCCAAAGTTCTGAGAACGACCGGGTCTTCACGTTGCCGACCGTGTAGTCCGACCAGTAGGTGTCGGGGTGTACGCGGCCCAGATTGTCGATATTGGCCACGCCCAGGCCGCTGGAGTTGCCACCCCACGCCGCCAGATGTTCGCGTACATGAGCTGTTTTTTCAGCATCGAAACGCGCGCGGACCCAGTTCAGGAAATACCCCGCGTCAGCGTCATTATTACCGGTCACGATATCCAGAGGATGATCACCTGAGGCAGCCTCCCATGCGCGCTCCAACAGCAGGTCCAGCCCGTTCCGTGTGCGCAGATGTTCAGCATCTTCGCCTCGGTTCTTGTCTCCACGACCGGCATAGACCAGATGGGACAGGTAGAACTTGTCGACACCCTCGTCATCGCACAGCTGCAGCAGATCGGGCAGATGGTGTTGAGTACCTTCAGTCAGGCAAAACCGAAGTCCCACCTTGATGCCGCGTTTCTTACACTCACGCACGCCGCGCAGGGCGTCGGCAAAGGCGCCTTCGACCCCTCGGAACCAGTCATTTGTGGCCCCGATACCGTCCAGCGAGATACCCACATAGTTGAACCCCACATCGGCAATCATATCGGCGGTTTCGTCATAGATCCGCGTGCCGTTGGTCGACAATGCCAGCATCGGCACCAGATCGCGGGCCCGTTTGGCGATGTCAAAGAAATCGAACCGGTCCAGTGGTTCTCCACCCGAGAGGATCAGGGCCGGGACGCGAAATTGGCCCAGATCCTCAAGGGTTACCATGGCTTGCTCATGGCTGAGCTCACCGGGGAAGGCCACATCCGCTGAAACGGTATAGCAATGGCGGCATTTCAAATTACAGCGCCGCGTCAGGTTCCAGATAACCACCGGTTTCACCGGGCCGGAGCGGCGTTTGCGCACCAAGGTCGGATTGACCAGTTGGTGCATGTATTCGGTCAGGCGGAACATGTCTCAACCTTTCGCTTTCAGGCGCAGCCCGGTCTTTTTCAGGATGCGCGTGGAATAAAGGATATCTTTGACCCGGCAGGCATCGCCCAGAATGGCAGCAATTTCGGCGCGCTTTGCTTCGACCTCGTCACGATCAGCGCCGTGTACCATGGCGAACAGATTGTATGGCCAATCGGGCAGGGCGCGGGGGCGTTCATAGCAATGGGTGACAAAGGGCAACGCGCCGATCCGGGCGCCTAATTCGGTGATCCGGTCGTCATCCACATCCCAGACGGTCATCCCGTTCGATGTCATGCCCAATTTGTAGTGGTTCGGCGCGGCAGCGATGCGACGGATCACACCGCGCGACTTGAACTCGGCCAAGCGGTACAAAAGGGCATCTTCATCCATGCCAAGTATCTCGGCCACCTGCGCATAAGGCGCGGGCACAAGGGGCAGCCCGCCTTGCAGCGCCTCGATAATCTCTCGATCTGTTGCGTCGATCATGCCGCCACCCGAAAGCCGATGAAAAATTCCTGTAGTTTGGGGAAACGAAGAACGCAGATCCCCGTTTCCCGTTCGATTGCATCAGCAGTGCCCACGATCCCCTCAGGAGTTTCAGTGGCCAGCACGAACCACATGTTCAGCCGGTGCGTACGTTCATAATTGTGGGCAACCTCTGCATGCGCATTGACTTTGGTCAGGACGGTTTCGAATTCTTCAGTTGGCACCGCCATTGCACACAGGCAAAAAGCGCCCCCCATGGCGGCGGCGTCGAAGAACGGACCAAAGCGCGTGATCACTCGGCTGTCTTTCATACGAGTCAGGCGGTTAAGCACTTCGCTTTCAGGAATGCCCAACTCCTCTGCCACGGCTGCATAAGGGTGCGATACCAAGGGTAGATCGTCCTGCATCCGGTTCAGGATCGCGCGATCGGTTCCATCCAGTTTCATGCGGCGGCCTCTTTCGGTTGGATCAGCGCGCCGGTCTGTTTGAAACAGCGCGTCGAGAACAAAACCTTGTGCTGCGCGCCAAACAGGTCCGGCAGCGCGCGCGCACTGGCCAGAATCTCCAGCGCTTCGCTGCGGGTGCGGGCGTGGATCATTGAGTAAAGGCGATAAGGCCAGACCCCTTCGGCCGGACACCGTTCATAGCACAAGGTCACTCCGGGGTGGGCTGCAAGGGCAGGACCGGCGGCGTCGATCTGTTCGGATGGCAAGTCCCAGACAACCATTGCATTGGCTGACCATCCGAGCGCACGGTGGCGCACGATCACGCCCAGACGCGAGATGATACCGGCTCTGTGCAGTACCTCGATCCGATCCATCACACCCGCAGCGTCGCGACCTATTGACTGGGCCAGCACGGCATAGGGTTCAGCGACCAGCGGCAAACCCGAACTGAGGGCTTGAAGCAACGCGCGATCGCCGTCTTGCAAGACCGATCGATCTATCTTGCGCGGGCTTGGAACGTTTCGGGTCTTGCCGGACATGCGAAACCCCAGATCCACGTTGAACGGACGAACCAACCGAAGGTCGAGAACCTGCAGCCCTGTGCGCTGGGCGATCCGAGCCAGCGTGTCATTTACATGCGCCCGGTCTGGACCGGTTGCCACGAACCAGAGGTTCCATTTGTCCTCGCGCTGGTAGTTATGGTTCACACCCGGTTCGGCGTCGATCATAGCGGCCACTTCTTCCAGGCGTTCACCCGGTGCAGCGACGGCGGCCAGAGTGCTGGCAGAAACCGCGCCAGGGGCAATGGTCGCGCCGACTCTCGTAATCCGGCCGGTCGCCCGCATTCGGGTTAGGCGATCCAACACTTCAATCTCGTCCAGCCCCAACGTGAAAGCCAAAACCTGGAAAGGGCGGTCCGTTACCGGAAAATTGCGTTGAAATTCATCCAGCAGGCGGCGATCGATCGGGTCGGTGATATGTTCCATCGCCTACAGCCCCGTTTTGTGCGCGCGGGCGGTGAAGAAGATGCCAGATGGGCTGTCCGCCTCGATCTCGCGCAGCTTTTCGAAGGTTTGTGTGTCGTAGACGATTACCTTGTTGGCATCCCGCACGCTGATCCAGACCTCATGCCCACGCGAGGTGAACTCCATATGCAGCACTGCAGGCCCCGGTTTGAATTCATGGATGATCTCCTTGCTGACGCTATCGATCACCTGGATCGTGTCGTTCAGCGGGTGGGCAAAGTTCACCCAGACCTCTCGCCCGTCCGGTCGCGACATGGCAAAGACAGGCTGGCCATGGGTTTGGGTGCGCCCGGTTTCCGTCAGGGTATCGGCGTCGATCCAGAGCACCTCGTGATGGCCGACGGCGGGCAGCACAAACTCGCGCCCGGTTAGTGCCCAGCCTTCCAGATGGGGCATCTTGTAGACGGGCATCTCTTCCTGACCACGACCATAGTCGGGTAACACGCGGATCGGTTCGGGGTTGTCGGCCCAGAGGTCCAGCGCTGTCAGCCCGTCTTCGCCGAATAGCCCGGTGATGTAGGTCCGACCATTGGCTGTGATAAGCGCGTCATAGGGGTTCTTGCCCATGTCGAAGATCTTGGTGATTTCTGGCTTGCCCGCCGAGAAATCGGTAATCCAGGTCTCGCCCGTGTCCCACATGGTGAACACGAACCGGCGGCCTGGTGCGTCGACCAGACCGATGGTTTTGCCATCGGTGGGGATGTCGGCAACCATTTCAAGCGTGTCGGCATCAAAGACCCGCACACCGCCGGGTTCATAATTTGATACGGCTACCAATTGGCCGTCATCCGAAATCGCGCCGCCAATAGCATTGCCCGCCTGCACGACTCTGTTCACGATCTGGCGTGTAACGATATCGACCTTGGTCAGGCCCCCATCACGGCCAAAAACATAGGCAAAGCGTTCATCAGGCGAGTATACCAGCGAGGCATGGGACAGGTCGCCAAGCCCTTCGATCCGCGCCAGCGCGACACGGTCTGATTGATCAATCAGCAAGACCGAGCCCTTGGCCCGTTCGATCACCAGGCCTAAGTCGCCAGTGGCGGTGGGTTCGGCTTGCGCCGTTGTCATCATCAGGATGGCCGCGAGGCCAAGGAAAAAGTGTTTCATTGTTCCTCCTGTTCCAGCAGGTAATGGGCGATCCATTCGGCCTCTTCTTCGCTGATCAGGGGCCGCCACGGGGGCATTGCAGTGCCGGGGATACCGTCAAGGATGACGTCGGTCAGAACGTTTGCATCGTAATGCTCCAACGATTTGGACCGCAGATCCGGCCCAAGACCGCCTTTCAGAGACAACCCGTGGCAAGAGCCGCAATCCTGATGCACAAGCAGTTTGAGCGCGTTGCCATCAAGCACATCGGCGGCAAGGGCTGACGTTGCTATGAGGACGGCCGTTGTGAGTAAAGCGCGTGAGGCCCATGCCGGAAGCCCGCCATTCGATTGGAAGACACTAACCATGGGCCTGCTCCAGCAGGTTCGTCACGGGTTGATCCGCATAAAGGGTAACCACTTGCCCGACGATAAACAGCGTCGGGGCCTTCAGATCCGCCTCGCGCACATCCGCCGCCAATTTGTCCAGTCTTGAAACAAGTCGACGCTCGTCTGGCGTTGTCGCTTTGCCTACGGCCAAAACAGGCGTCGAGCCAGGCAGGTTTTCCGTCATCAGGCCCATGGCGATCTGACCGATATTTGCGACACCCATGTAGATGACTAGCGTCGCGTCAGGATCGGCCAGCCGTTTCCAATCTAGGTCCAGCACTTTGTCGGCTTGCCTGTGACCGGTGACATATTGAACCGATGTTGCCAGGCCGCGATGGGTCAGCGGCACGCCAGTGGAACTGGATGCCCCCTGTGCCGCTGTGATGCCTGGCGCGTATTCAATGGCGATACCGTGCGCCATCAGATACGCGGCCTCTTCAGAGCCGCGGCCAAAGATCATCGGGTCGCCACCCTTCAAACGCGCTACGGTGAGGCCAGCGCGGGCCTCTTTTGCCAAAATGTCATTAATGCGGTCCTGCGGCACCGTATGGCACTTGGGCGCTTTGCCGACCGGGATCAGCCGCGCGCCGGGGGCATGCAGGTCCAGAATGTCGGCCGAAACCAGCCGGTCATACACAACCACATCGGCCTCTTGCAGCATGCGCAGTGCGCGCAGGGTCATGAGTTCGGGGTCGCCGGGACCGGCACCAATCAGAAAAACCTTACCGCTCATGTGCAAACTCGCTTGGTCTGAATGTCTTCGAAACCCGGGTCCATTCGGCGAATTGAGGACGTCGCTGGGCCAACCGGGCGTGTCATGCTGGTAGGTTTGCGCATTAACTGCGCTGTTTCCTTGACTAAAGTTAAGGAGCGCGGGATTTGCGCCCGCGCTCCTTTCTTTCTGCCTGTATTTTTGCCTCGGCTCAGGGTTCGACTGTGATCATTCCGATCATGTTCTGTGTTTCCCAATGCGGGCCACACAGGTATTCCTGCGGACCCGGGGTAAGGAAGGTTATCTCGACCGTTTCTTCAGGGAACAACCGGTCGCTTTCCGACTTACCGCCATCCTTCAGCAAGACCGAGTGGCTGGTCCGCTTGTCGACATTGACCCAGCGGACAGTGGTGCCGGCCTTCACGGTCAGTTCGGATGGGCAGAAGTTGTACTTGTACATCAGCACCACCTCGGCATCCTCGACCGCCGAGGTTGGCTGGCCAAAAAGCGTGAGATAACGGTCTTCGGCTTCGGCGCACAGCTCGGCAGTGTCCTCGGCCCATACTGGCGCGGACAGAAAAAGCAGGGCAGGAAGAAGGTGTTGGGGTTTCATCGTCCAAGTCTCCTTTCCAAAATGGGGTGGGGCCGGAGTGCCCGGCCCCGATCTGTTATTGTTTGACCACGTTGATGAAGGCGTCGTCGTCGTCCAATGCCAGGCTGGTGTCCAGCGTGACATGGTGGAACCGGGCGGCGGCGAAATCGTCATGGATCGCAAAACCAACCGTATAGGTCTGGCCGGGCTCGAGCGGGACGTCACCCGGCGCGCCCGAGTTCAGCGGCCGGGTAAAGACCACGGTCCACATGCCACCGGACAGGTTCGCCGAGGCGGCGATTTCACCGTCATTGACCACGCGCTGTTCCAGCAGATAGCCGTTTGTCGCGCTGCCATCGGCGTAGACGCGCATCAGGTCTAGATAGGTGCCATCGGCCAGGTACTGCTCGATCTGTGCTTCGGCCTCCAGCTTGTCCCAACCGCCTAGTGCTTTGCCACGGCGGCCTTTGATTTCGACATCCGTGCGGCTTTCGCTGATGTATTTGGTCACGGTGTCCTGCGCGGACATGCGACCTGCGACGTCGCCATTGGCGGCAATCGCATCCGCGCCGGGGTCAAAGGGCATATAGCTGTTGTCGGCGTGGCACGAAGCCCAGCAGCCTACCTGATCACCCAACTCGATTCCGGTGCCGGTGATCATCATGGCGACCTTTATCTGGTTGTCGGGATCCATTTTGCCGCCATCCACGAAGGGTGCAGGGTTGTGGTCTGCATCCGGCCATTGCAGGCGGACATACAGGTTTTCGTCATCATGTGCTGCCTGAACGGTTGCGTCGATTACGCCGCGTTTGCCGGGGATCGGTGTCGGTTCCAATTCGCCGCCTGCAACAACCTTGTTGCCGATCGTGTCCAGCTCTTTGGCGTGGCAGGTCGTACACTGGTCTCCACCTTTGGTCAGAGGGCGAGCGCCGCCGTGGAACTTACCGTTCTGGACCCATTCAAACGAAGCCTGACCTGGGTAGAACAGTTTCAAATCGGCGGCGGCAACGGCGTTCCAGTCGATATCCGCGCCGACATCATCACCACCCCCGCTTGCGGGCGCTGCTGCTTCCTCACCGTTGGATTTGGCACGTTCTTCGGCCACGGCCGCATCCACCGCCGCAGCGATTTGAGCCTGCACGGCTTCATGTTGCGCCTGTTTGGCGGCTTTCTCGGTCTCGGCTTCTGCGGCTTCCTTGGCTTCGATCCGTTCAAGGCTCGCCATATATTCCGGCGGGATCTGACGGATAAAGTCCGGGTTCGGCGCTTCAAGTTCTTCCAGATACTCTTCGTCGGCCCGGTCGCGGGCGTCCGAGTGCGCAATCCCCTTGTGACAGTCGATACAGGTCTGGCCCACAGTCATCGCGTTCAGGTGCTGTTGACGCGCGCGGGGTTTCTGGAATTCAGGCATCATCGATTCAAAGTCGTGACAGTTGCGGCATTCACGCGAGTCGGTGGCCTTCATCCGTTCCCACTCATTCATCGCCAAATGCACGCGTTTGGCTTCGAACTTCTCACGCGTGTTGATGGTGCCAACCACCTTGCCGTACAGCTCTTTGGACGCCTTGATCTTGCGGATCATCTTGTGGGTCCAGTCCTTGGGCACGTGACAGTCGGAACAGACCGCACCGACACCGGACCGGTTCACGTCATGGATCGTGCCGGTGTATTCTTCATAGACAAAATCGCGCATCTCGTGACAAGAGATACAGAAATCTTTGGTGTTGGTGGCTTCCATGGCGGTGTTGAATCCGCCCCAGAAGATGATGCCGCCGACAAAGGCTGCGGCAATACCGGCCACGGGCATTCCCCACAGGAAATACCGGCGCCAGATCGGTTTTTTCTTATCCGGTTCGGAAGTCATATCCGGGCTCCGTTTTGGCTGTCTTGTCTGGCCTTGGATGGCAGGCCGGTGAGTTTGGCTGAGTGAACAAACGAGGAAAGGGCGGGCGAGGGGCCCGCCCTTTCCGAAGTTGGTAGAGAATCCGTCAGGTTACGTGGTTCGACCGGTTGTAGACGTTGAATTTTCCGGTCGGTGCAAACAGCCCCTTCACGCGGCCAATCTCTTCCAGCGTCTTGGCGTCGTAGATCACGATCTCACCGTTCGCTTCCTTCGAGGTCGAGCGGTTCCACTTGGAAACCCAAACCTCGGAACCGTCCTGGTTGAACTCGAAGTGGACGGCGACGTTGCCTTCCTCTTCTGTGATCTGGATCGTTTTCACGATCTCACCGGTTGCCTTGTCAATGACCTGCACCGATTGCTGAACCTCAGGCTCAGGGTGCTTGGTCTGGTCGGCCCAGATATAGTCCGATTCCGGGTGTGTCCGAATGAACAGACCGGGTCCGTCGGTTTCCACCTCGTAGCAGACTTTCCAGGCGTCATCCGGACGACCTTCGGGGTCGTTGCCCCACACGGTGACAGTGCCTTCGCCCAAGTGGGTCGTACCGGCAACCGGGCCACAATTCGGGTCTTCCCAGTTGGCGCCCGGGCCGGGGTGCGGCAGCGGCGCCGTGTCGATCATGGCTTCCAACTTGTGGGTTTCGGTATCGACCACAACCATCTTGTTCGACGCGTTCGCGGCGATCTGGAAGTAACGGCCGGTTGGATCAAAGAACCCGTCATGCAGGAACTTGGCGCTGTCGATCTTGTCGATCCGCAGGTTGTCCAGGTCTGAGTAATCCACTTGCCAGAGCTGGCCGAGTTCTTTCACAGCTACGATCCAGGTTGGCTCGTTCGGAGTGGTGTAGATCGCGGCAACACGCGCCTCTTCCACATAGTCCCCGTCCACGTTGTAGCCTCGGGTCGAGACAACCTTCTTAGGTTCCATCGTTTCGGCATCGACGATTGCGAAGTGCGGCGGCCAATAGGCCCCACCGATCACGTATTTACCATCACCAGAAACGGCCACGTCGCGGGCGTCATAGCCAATGGTGACCTCGGCCACGAGCATATTCTCAGGCTCTTGCCACAGGTCGATCTTGGTCATCTTGCCGTCGCGGCCCATGGTGTACCAGAAGCGGCCCGGGTTTTCCGGCTCTTCCAGTTTATGGTGCTCGGACGCTTTCAGAACGTGCACGGCATAGCCTGTCGGAATATGCGCCAGCACTTCCTTGGTGTCGCCGTCGATCACAGCCACCTTGCCCACGTCACGTTCGATAACCACAAAAAAGTTTTCCCAGTTTCGGCCATGCAGTGGCTCGCTTGGGTAATCTTCGGGTTCGACATAGACCTTACGGGTCGCCATCATTTGCTCAAGCGACATTTCCGGCGGCTTGGGTGGCTCCATCTGGATGTAGGTCGCCATATTGCTGATCTCGTCCTCGGACATCACGTCCGAGAAGTTGTTCATCCCGCCTTCGGTGCCCCAGGCGATAATTTTTTCGAGCCGTTCCTGTCCTAGTTTGAGGGTGCCGGATTCGGTCACGGTGCCGTCGGCGTTTTTCGTTTCCACCAATGGTTCAAGGCTTTTGCCCGTCGCACCTTTGCGCAACACGCCGTGACAGCCAGCGCAGCGTTCAAAGTACAATTGTTTTGACGATTCAAAGGCGTCCTTATCAAGGGTTGGCTCTTCGGCGAGTGTCGGAGCAGCGACGCTGCCCAGCAGCATCGCCAAACCGACCCCAAAGACACGGCCAGTTTTTTTGTAGCTGATTCCAAGTGACATGATCACTCTCCATTTGCTGGTGAGGCAGGGCCAAGGTTGGCGCATCGCAGCCTTCGGCTCCTTGACGAAAGTCAACGGATGGGGCGTAAACCGGGGTAGAGATGCAAAAATTTGCCCCAAAAAACCTCAGAAAATCTGTGTTTTGGGGGCATGTTTTCCGCCGGTTTTGATTTTGGTTAAGTGCCGTGAACAAGCAGGCTGCTAGGGCTTGGAAAAACGACCTAGGAGAGCAGCCATGCCCGCAGTCATCACCCGTATTTTTGGTGAGGGGTTCCGCGTGTTTTTTCTGTCTGCCGGGCTGTATGGCCTTTTTGTCGGACTAGTCTGGGGATTGTGGCTGACGGTGCCTTACATGGCGCCGGATTACGGCATGACGCCGCCTATGTGGCATGCGCATGAGATGATCTTTGGCTATGCCACTGCAGCGCTGGGCGGGTTCTTTCTGACGGCGGTGCCAAACTGGACCGGTGCACCTGACGCGCGCGCGCGGTTCATCGCCCTTGCGGCAGGGGTATGGCTGGCAGGCCGGATGGCAATGTGGTTTTCCGGTATGCTGCCGCCGGTTATGGTTGCCGTGATCGACCTTGCGTTTGTTCCGATCCTTGCAGCCAAGATAGCGACGCAATTGATCCGTCGGCCGAAACCGCAGAACATGATTTTCCTACTGTTGCTCAGCCTGATCTGGATCGCGGACTTGCTGACTCATTTTGAGTGGATCGGAATGAAGGATGACACGTTGCAATCCGGGCTGCGGATGGGTTTGCTGGCGCTCTGCGCGATGATTGCCGTTCTGGGCGGACGGATCACGCCGGCTTTTACCCGCAACGCCATGAAACGCGCCGGGGTGTCTGAGGCTGACTGGCCCGTTTCCGTCGGTGCGCTGAACAAGGCCGGAATGGGATTGTCGCTTATCCTGCCGCTAAGCGTTCTGGCTTCAGGCGATTGGGAAATTGCCGGGGCTGTTGCCCTAACGTTGGGCGTTGTGCAAATCCTGCTTATGGCTCGGTGGCGGACAATTTGGGCTGCGCGTGAACCGATCCTGCTGGCGCTGCATCTAGGGCTGGGCATGTTGGCGCTGGGTCTGATCCTGTGGGGCTTGGCGGTGCTGGGTCTTGGCAATGAGGTTGCCGCCCTGCATGTCCTGGGTATCGGTTGCGTAGGTGGCATGACGCTGGCAGTCATGAGCCGCGCCGCGCTTGGACATAGTGGTCGCGCGCTGGTCGCACCCGGACCAATGGTTGTGGCCTATGGATTGATGGCGGCGGCGGCGCTGTCGCGTTGGATCGGGGCCGAGTTGGACACGGGCTATCTGGTTGCGATGCTCTTGTCGGACGGTCTGTGGGTCACTGCTTTCGCGCTGTATCTGGTTGCGATGTGGCCCGCATTGACAGGACCGCGCGCGAAGCAAGACTAGGTACTTTAGCGTTTCAAACGATCGAAATCATTCGATCAATGAGCGGCTGTTCTTGATGTGGCGTTGCACCATGTGTCGGACCTGCTTGCCTTTGCTCGGGATCGGACGCGCGGATGGCGGCACAAAATCTTTGGTGGCCAGGGCAGGAAACAGCTCCAGCATTTCTGCCCGGGCTGCAAGTGGCACGGTTCTGAGCGCTTCGGCTCCGGCGAACAGGCTTTCTGATGGGGCGCCTTCGGCAAAGACGATCTCATGCTGTTCGAACAGCATGTGAAAATACTCGACCGACTCTGCGTTTTCCTCGACCGTTATGCCGGGAACGCCAACCAGCGCATGAGCAGCCACCAGAATTTCGCTGGTGTTGAACATTCGGATCGCGATGGCCGAGCGCACCAGCATCCGATGCTGTGGCGATACCAATAAGTCGCGCTGCGGCAGTCCGCTGCCCAATGTTCCAGCCGCGATGCGGATCGGGCGAAGTTTGGGCTTTTCCGACAGCTCCTGGCCGGTCAATGCGCGTGCGCCGATCCAGCGAATACGCTGCGGACCCCTGTCCATCGTCACCACCTCATCCCCGACTGCGAGCGTCTCGATAGGGCGCATGCCATCTGGCGTCTCGATCAGCGTACCCTTTGTGAAACACGGCACAATCGTATCAACCGGAATGTCCGGGCCATTGTCGGTCAATTCGATAATAGTGAGCGTCGTGTTCAGAGGAGGGACGCTGCCGCCAATAAAGCCAAGGAAATAACCCTGCTCAGCGGAGTTGGTATTCATAGATCCGTTGTTGTTGGTGTCCCAATCCATGACGCCGATTTCATAAGTATTGCCATCTTCATCACGGACCCGGATGGTGTAATCCCAATCAAACGCGCGCCCAAGATATGTCTGGGTTGGGTCATTGGGAGTTTCATTGGATACGTTATCCCCATCGATGATCGTAGGATCGGCACCGTCGGAAATCGTAATCTGGCTGTATTGAGATATCTGGAAAGTAGTATTGACTTGGTAAAGCTGCGCCTGACTGGTCGACATCGTCGAGTCAGAACGGAATGCACCGTAAATATCAATTGCCATCGTTACCCTGACCTTTGTGTGCTTTGCTTCTGCGAGGCCGCGCAAAAGCGACGCTACTGAGTGCTCACGAAAAAATGTTGCTAAGTCTGGCGACGTTTTTCAAGGCGTTAAAACGGTATTTTTGGGGTATTTAGGCCAATTGGAAGTGCAATAGTCTCCCGCAGGCCACACTCGGATTGGCCTTTTTGTTGCGGGCTCTGGGTGCTTCATCAACGATGTTTGCCAGTCTTGACTTTCGTTAAGGCGCTGCACGGTCCCCAACTGCATGCTGATCTTCACAAGCTAATCTGCGCAAAGGAGAGCGCGATGCGAGAAGTCATGACCAAGAGCATGGCCCGCAATATATTCTATGGCGGGTCACTGTTCTTTATTCTTATCTTTCTGGCTTTGTCGGCCCATTCCCACTGGTACATCGTGAATTCCGAGAATGCCGCGAATCTTGATGACAGCGTGGTGCGGGGCAAACACGTCTGGGAAAAACACGCCTGTATCAATTGTCACACGATTCTGGGTGAAGGGGCTTACTTTGCCCCCGAGGTCGGCAACGTGATGACGCGGTGGGATGTTCTGGATGATCCGGAATCGGCCTTTGATGCCCTCAAGGGATGGATGGAAGCACAGCCCACAGGCATTCCTGGTCGTCGGCAGATGCCCAATTTCAACCTCAGCGACGAAGAAATCCGTGATCTGACCAACTTCCTGATCTGGACGGACAATATCGACGCTCAGGACTGGCCGCCCAACGAGGCCGGCTGAGGAAGGGAACAGAGTAATGAAATACGAATCCCAAAAAATTGCTTATGCCTACTTTGCCGTAGCGATGGGCTTGTTCGCGATCCAGGTAATCGGCGGTCTGATCGCCGGCTGGATTTATGTGTCGCCTAATTTCCTGAGCGAGCTTCTGCCGTTCAACATTGTGCGGATGCTACATACAAATGCGCTGATCGTCTGGCTGATCCTGGGCTTCTTCGGCGCGGCCTATTTTCTGATCCCGGAAGAGGCAGAGCGTGAAATACATTCGCCCATGCTGGCATATCTGCAGCTGATCATTCTGGTGGTCGGTACACTGGGCGTGGTTTTGACCTATACGTTCAACCTGTTCGAAGGAAACTGGCTGTTGGGCAAAGAGGGGCGCGAGTTCCTTGAGCAACCCAAATGGGTCAAGGCCGGCATCGTCGTGGCCGCACTGATCTTCCTTTACAACGTGTCGATGACCGTTCTGAAGGGCAAGAAGACCGCGATCACCAACATCCTGCTGCTGGGTCTTTGGGGGCTGGCGCTGCTGTTCCTGTTTGCCTTCTACAACCCGGGCAACCTGTCCCTGGACAAGCAATACTGGTGGTATGTTGTCCACCTGTGGGTCGAAGGCGTGTGGGAACTGATCATGGCCTCGATCCTTGCCTACCTGATGCTGAAACTGACCGGTGTTGACCGTGAGGTGGTCGAGAAATGGCTTTATGTCATCGTCGCGGCCGCGCTGTTCTCGGGCATCCTTGGAACTGGGCACCACTACTATTGGATCGGGACACCCGCCTACTGGCAGTGGATCGGTTCGATCTTCTCCAGCCTCGAAGTGATCCCGTTCTTCGCGATGATGGCCTTTGCTTTCGTCATGGTCTGGAAGGGCCGTCGTGACCACCCGAACAAGGCTGCACTGCTGTGGTCGCTGGGCTGTGCCACGCTGGCGTTCTTCGGTGCCGGGGTATGGGGCTTCCTGCATACACTGCACGGGGTAAACTACTACACCCACGGCACGCAGATCACCGCCGCGCACGGTCACCTGGCCTTCTACGGTGCCTATGTCTGCCTCAACCTGGCGATCTTCAGCTATGCGATGCCGATCCTGAAGAACCGTGATCCATACAATCAGGTGATGAACATGGGCAGCTTCTGGTTAATGACCAGCGGCATGGTCTTCATGACCTTTGTGTTGACCTTCGGTGGAACCGTGCAAACACACATGCAACGCGTGGTCGGAGACTACTTCATGGACGTGCAAGACCAGATCGCGATCTTCTACTGGATGCGCTTTGGTTCTGGCGTCGTGGTGGTCCTTGGTGCGCTGTTGTTCATCTACTCGGTCTGGGTGCCTCGCAAAGAGATCATCGAGCCGGGCGCAGCTGAAACCCCTGCGGAGTGATGCAAATGGATGGCTCCATTCAAATGGGAACGGGGGCGGCTGACGCCCCCTTCTACCTACCCCAAAGCGATGAATGCGATGTGTTCACCGCCGCCTATGCCAACAACTTGCCGGTCCTGCTGAAAGGTCCGACAGGCTGCGGAAAAACCCGCTTTGTGGCTCATATGGCCGCGCGCCTTGGCCGTCCGCTTTACACAGTGGCTTGCCACGACGATCTGGCCGCGGCCGACCTGATCGGGCGATACCTACTGAAAGGTGGCGAAACCGTCTGGGTCGATGGCCCGCTAACCCGCGCGGTGCGCGAAGGCGCAATCTGTTACCTCGATGAAGTCGTCGAGGCCCGCAAGGACGTGACTGTCGTGCTGCACCCATTGACCGACGACCGGCGCATCCTGCCGATCGACCGCACAGGTGAAGAGCTTGAGGCTGCGCCTGGTTTCATGTTGGTGGCGTCTTACAACCCCGGTTATCAGAATATCCTGAAAACCCTGAAACCTTCGACTCGGCAGCGGTTTATCTCGCTGGAGTTCAACTTCCCGTCGCCCCAGATGGAGGCGGAAGTCGTTGCGCAGGAAAGCGGTCTGCCGCTGGAGCGCTGCAAACCACTGGTGCGCCTTGCAGGCAAGCTGCGCGGCCTCAAGGGTCAGGATCTGGAGGAAGGCGTTTCCACCCGTCTGGTCGTCTATGCCGCGACGCTGATCGCACAAGGCATGTCCACCGACCGCGCCATCCTTGCCGCAATGATCGAACCTCTGACGGATGACGAGGATATCAAACGCGGGCTCCTCGATCTTGTCACGGCTGTCTTTGGGTGAGGCCGGCCGATGGTCAAGATCGACTTTGAGCCATGGGAACCCGAAGAAACGATCGGGAAACTGTGGCACACCCTCGCCAGCCGCCTTGATGCACCTGAGGTGCACGTAGGAGCCGCGGTCGACCTCTCTGAGGTCGCGGGGCGGCTGGCAGTCCTTTTCCGAGGGCTGGGAGGTAGTCCGGGCGTTGAATTGCGTCCGGTCTCACCCGAGGTTTCCCGTCATCGTTTGAGCTGGCGTCGCCGGCTGGCTACCGAGACTGAATTGATGCCGCGCGCCTCGTTTGATGGCGAGGTTCTGCGCCTGCCAGATCGTCTGGCGGTGTTTCCCGTGCGCGCGGCCAACGGCGCACTGTACGTCTGGCTGGCGGCTGCGGCCGCCCATGCCGGAACCCGAATTGATGACTATGATCCGTTACGCGCCGACTTGACTGCGCTGATCGCCGCTCGACACATGGTCGAGGCGACACTGGAGGACGCCCCCGGCTTGCGCCCACTTTACGCCGAGCTTTGCAGAGGGGTGCTGCATCAACGCGACATTCCCAGCCTTCCACCCGCCGAGGCGGCTGTCGAAGAGCTGATCCGATATAACCTGGGCGAACTGCATCCGTTGTCTGAAAAAGCCGAACAGTTTCTGAAGCTGGACGATGACGTGGTCGCCCCGCGCGGCTATCAGCCGATGCGCCCGATACCCTTGTGGCCCGAACTGCGCGCCGTCGGCTTTTCCGAACACAACGAGGTCGAAAACCCAGACACTGAAGGTCCGCCCGAAGAATCCGGCGAGAAAACTCACCGTGCCCGCCGTCGCAAATCCGATCAGGCGTCCCGCAGCGACAGCTTTATCCTACACAAGTTCGAAGCCATCCTCAGCTGGGCTGAGTTTCTAAACATCAATCGCCGTATCGATGACGATGATCCCGACAACGCCAAAAAGGCTGCCGACGACCAAGAAGAGATTGGCCTTGGACAAATCTCAAAAGCCCCGCCCACCAAGCTGAAACTGCATCTGGACCTCGCCCCTGAGGATGTGAACCGAGAGCGTTTGTCGGGCCGTATCCTCTATCCCGAATGGGATGTGCGTACGGGTCGGTATCTGCCCGATCACGTCAATGTTCTGCTCTCGGATGCAGATATCCGCGAAGACGCGGCGGAGTTTGGCAAGGACCCAGCCACCGCCCGCCGTATCCGCGCGGTCAAGCGCCAGTTCGAGGCGTTGCGCCCCGGTCGTATCATGACGCGCGGCCATCTGGATGGCGACCAACTGGATATCGAGGCCGCCGTACGGGCACAGGTTGATCGCTGCGCAAATGGTGAAGGAACCGAGCGTATCTGGATGCAATCCCGCCCCGAAGCGCGCGACCTTGCCGTCTCGATCCTGCTGGATGTCAGCCGCTCCACTGAAAGCGCCGTCACAGGACGGGCCGTGATCGACATCGCGCGCGAGGCACTGGCCGCGCTGGCCTGGGGCTTGAACGCCTGTGGTGACGATTTCGCCATCCACGCCTTCAGTTCGCTAAAACGCCAACGCGTCTACGTCCAGCGCTGCAAGCGCTTTGATGAGCCGATGGGTACGACTGTCGAACAGCGCATCGCGTCGCTGCGGCCGGGCCATTACACGCGGCTTGGGGCCGCGATCCGCCATTGCTCGGCCGATCTAGCAGGTCAAAGCCGAAAGCGGCGGTTGCTGTTGGTCATCACCGATGGCAAGCCCAATGATCTGGACCATTACGAGGGGCGCCATGGTATCGAAGATACCTGCATGGCCGTCCGCGAGGCGCGCCGCGCCGGGCATTCGGTGTTCGGTGTGACCATCGACAAAACCGGCAAAAGCTGGTTCCCGCGAATGTTCGGACAAGGTGGGTTTGCGGTCATCCCCGACCCGCACCGCCTGACCATGGCGCTGCCGCAGATCTACCGCCAATTGGTCGGCGCATGAGCGATACCTCCCTGATCGACGAGCTTCCAGGTGAGTTGTTGATGTGGGTGCTCATCATCTCGGAGCTGTTGGTATTCGGGGCAGGCTTGATCGCCTTCATGGCCGTTTGCCTGACCGACCCTGCGGGCTTTGCCGAGGCGCAGTCGCATCTTTATCGCACGGGTGCGGCCTTCAATACAGCAGTGCTGGTCACGTCAGGTTACCTCGCCGCGCAGGCGCTTCTTTGGCGCAAGGTGGCACGCCGTGGTGCCGCACGTCTTGCCTTGATCGGTGCTGCCCTGCTGGGAGTAGTGTTCCTGATCATCAAAGGGGTCGAGTACACGGGAAAAGCGGCGCAGGGGATCACGTTTGAGACCCACCCGTTTTTCATGTTCTACTACCTGCTGACCGGGTTTCACGCAGCACATGTGTTGGCAGGGGGGGGTATCCTGGTGCTCGTTGCCTGGCGCGACGATGCACGTAACATCGAGGCTGGCGCTCAGTTCTGGCACATGGTCGACCTGGTATGGATCATGCTGTTTCCCGTGATTTACCTTCTGGGATAGGCACCGTGTCACAGGCTTCATCTTTTTTCAAATGCGCCCGCCAGAGGCTCCCGAACTCACTCCTGCGTGCTTGGCTTACGTTGCTCGCGCTAAGCCTTGTTTCCGCATTGTTGACCATGCTGCCCGTACTACCGGAGCTTCTGGGCGCCGGTATCCTGATCCTCGCGCTGATCAAAGCCCGCGTTATCCTTGCATTGTATCTGGACCTCGCAAAAAGTCAGGTTTGGCTGCGCGGGTTCACAGCGGTGCTGACCGGCTTTATGCTCGTCATCTTTTCCCTCTACCTCATGTGATCAAAGAAAAAGCCGCCTTCAAGAGCGGCAAGTTCTCAGGTGCGATTGGGCACCATGGCTATTGCGCGGCCATCGGCATCCGCGCGATCTGGCAGCGGTGCCACAGGGCCGACAGGGCGCCGACCAGATGGTCAATATCCTCGTCCGTATGCACAGGCGAAGGGGTGATCCGCAAACGCTCGGTCCCTTTGGGCACGGTTGGGTAGTTGATCGGCTGGATATAGATACCGAACTCTTCCAACAGCGTATCCGAGATGAATTTGCATTTCACCGGATCGCCTACCATCACGGGGATGATATGGCTGGGGTTAGGAAGGTGAGGAATTCCTTCGGCATCCAGTCGGGCACGTACCTGCCCCACGCGTGCTTTTTGAAGATCACGTTCGGTATTCGACTGTTTCAAATGCCGGATCGAGGCCGCAGCACCAGCTGCAATCGCGGGGGGCAGGGCCGTCGTAAAGATGAACCCGCTGGCAAAGCTGCGCACGAAATCGCACAGCGCAGCCGAAGCGGCGATGTAACCGCCAACCACGCCGAATGCTTTGCCCAGCGTGCCTTCGATCACGGTCAGCCGGTCCATCAGCCCCTCACGCTCGGCAATGCCACCGCCACGGGGGCCGTAAAGACCAACGGCGTGAACTTCATCCAGATAGGTCATCGCGCCGTATTTGTCGGCCAAATCGCAGATACCCTTGATCGGAGCGATGTCGCCATCCATTGAATAGACAGATTCAAACGCGATCATCTTGGGCGCGTTGGGGGCGGCCGCGGCCAGTTTCGCCTCGAGGTCTTCAAGGTCGTTGTGCTTCCAGATGACCTTTTGCGCGCGCGAATGGCGGATGCCTTCGATCATCGACGCGTGATTCAACGCATCAGAGAAAACGATCAGGCCGGGGATTTTGGCCGCCAGAGTTCCCAGCGCGGCCCAGTTCGAGACATAGCCCGAAGTGAACAGCAGCGCGGCCTCTTTCCCGTGCAGATCGGCCAGTTCATTTTCCAGCAGCACGTGGTCATGTGTTGTGCCCGAGATGTTGCGCGTGCCACCCGCACCTGCACCGCAGCGATCCAGTGCGTCATGCATCGCACCAATCACCTCCGAATGCTGCCCCATGCCCAAATAGTCGTTGGAACACCAGATCCGCACATCTCGCTGCACCGTTCCATCAGTCTGGCGCGCGTTCGGGAAAGCCCCGCAGTTCCGTTGCAGATCTATGAAAACGCGATAGTTTCCTTCATCCCGCAAGTCATCAAGGCTCTGGGTGAAAAATCGCTGGTAGTCCATCTCACACACTCCCGGGAATACTGGCTTTGACCTGAGGTTAGGCATGGTGGCGGTGTGATGACATGACAATTGTCAAGTTGTGGCGCAGGAAAAAGCTGGTGCAGAGGATTCAGGTTTGGCATAGCCATAAGGCAACGAATGTACCGGCTGAGAGATTGGCCAGGGAAAAAGGGGGCACTTCTTGGCCCATGAAACACAAAAGGCAATCGCCAGACAGTCGTTATTGCTGAAAAGCCTGCCAGAGCACCATATCGACAAACTGCTTAGCCATGCGATCTGGCGGCGCTACGATCGGGGTGAGACGATCTTTCTGCAGGAGGAAGAGGCCAAGGCCGTACACGTGGTTCTGGCGGGTTGGGTCAAGCTGTTTCGCATGGCGCCCACTGGGGCCGAGGCCGTCGTCAGTGTCTTTACCCGTGGCGAAAGCTTTGGTGAGGCGGTCGCGCTGCGCAATGTGCCTTACCCAGTCTCTGCCGAGGCTGTTTCGGCGTGCGAAATCATGCATATTCCCAGCCCGCTTCTTTTGTCCCTGATGCGCGAAGACCCTGAGATTGGCGTGTCGATTCTGGCTTCGACCTTTACCCATTTGCATTCACTGGTCGCGCAGCTGGAGCAACTCAAGGCCCAAACCGGCGCGCAAAGAGTGGCCGAGTTTTTGCTGAACCTGTCCGACAAGGTGTCTGGCGGCTGCGAGGTTGAGCTGCCTTATGATAAAATGCTGATTGCCGGGCGCTTGGGCATGAAACCCGAAAGTCTGAGCCGGGCGTTTTCGCGACTCAAGCCGGTGGGTGTCAAGATCAATCGCAATCACGCAGAAATCGCGGATATCCAATGCCTGCGTGACTATGCCGAACGCGACTCGTCCGAGAAGTAGCGCACATTCCGCTTCAATAGGGTTATTAGCGCAGACATTTTGGCATATTTGCTAGCGTTTTTTCGCATATTTGTGTACAATGATGCCAGTTCTGCCGCGTATTTCGGCGGGGGGTGCAGCATGACACACGACCGCAACGGTGGCCCTGACAGGCCGCCCTTGGTTGCGCTCAGCGTCGCCAAGGTCGCTCTTTCGGTTCGGGCCAAGCTGCTGGTGGCTTTTCTAGGAATAACCGGTCTGCTGGTCTGTTTGGTGTTGTTTGGTCTATATGCCTTGCATCAGGCCAATCTGCGGTCCGAGACGATGATGCGCGATCAGGAGCGTATTGCGTTTTTTAATGACACCCACACGACGATCTCGAACCTGAACACACATCTACTGTCCTTGTTCGTTCCGCAGAACCTGAAAGACTTTCCTCGTCAGAACGGAATTCTGGGAGCTTCTACGCGTTCGATACTTCACGTTTCGGCGGCGCTGGAGCGTAACCTTGCCCTTGGTTTTCGCAGTTTTGGACAGCCGGGAATGCCGGATGCGCAGGCGATCGCGAACCTTCGATCTGACCTTCAGGACATTTTACCGGCAATCACTGAACTGCGCCGTCTGAACCGCGAAGGCGATCTGTTAGCCGCAGCGCAACACGGTATCGACCACATGTTCGAGCCGCTCCAAGCCATGCAGCGCGAGGCGTATACCGTGGCGCAGGATGTCGAACAGGAAGTGCGCGAACTGGCGCGTACAACAGAACAGGCATATTTGACCTCACGTCTAAGCATCGCGGCTGCGGCGATCGCAGCGATTGGGATTGCCCTTTTGTTGGGATATTCGATTTCGTCGTCCCTGTTGTGGCCGATCGAACGCATCCATGCGGTGCTCAGCAAGCTGTCCCGGGGTGGGTTCGACAACCGGATTACGGTTCCCAATCGGGACGAACTGGGCGAGCTGGCAAACCACGTGAACCAAACCAGCGAAAAACTGGGCGCGCTCTACGGTCAAGTCGAAGTGCAAAAAGCCCAGCTGGCCGATTTGAATGCAGCGCTGGAAACTCGGGTCGCCAACCAGATAGAAGAGATCGAGCGCACCAATCGTCTGAAACGTTTCCTGCCGGCGCAGGTGGCCGCGATGATTGTCGGCGCGACGGATGAGGCGGATGTCTTGAGAACCCGTAAGGCCGAGATCACGGTTCTTTTTGCCGATCTGCGCGGTTTCACGGCCTTCGCCACCGTAGCCAATGCGGATCAGGTTGTCGCGGCGCTCAACTCATTTCACGGCACTTGTGGACCGCTTGTCGAAGCCTGCGGGGGAACATTGGAACGGTTTCTCGGCGACGGTTTGATGGTTTTGTTCGGCGCGCCGGTGCCGCTGGATGATGCTGCGCAGCGAGCCGTTGATCTGGCCCAGAAAATGCAAGTTGATGTTCGAAAGGCGATGGTCCCATACAGGGCGGGTATAGCGCAGCATGGTCTTGGCCTCGGCATTGGGGTCGCAACGGGCGCAGCAACCTTGGGTCGGATCGGTTTTGAGGGTCGTCTGGATTACTCGGCCATCGGGCCTGCGCCCAATCTGGCGGCACGCCTGTGTGAAATCGCCAAGGACGGTCAGGTGCTTGTCTCAAATGCAACTGCGCGTCAGGTCCGGATAGATATGACCCCGGCGGGACCGTTCGATCTGAAAGGAATAGGAAGCCGCGTTTCGGCCTTTGAATTGGCGCGTCTGGTCGAAAGCCGGGCGGCGCCTCACGTTTGTGCCCCCTATCCCTGACAAATGAAGGGAGTTGCGCCCGTCGTAACTTCAAAAGGCGGGGCCAGGCGGTCATGTGCCAGCGGGGAGCGCGCCAACAATCTACAAGACTGAGCTAACCAAAACGACTTCAGTGCGCACTCTGATGACGGCCCAATGGGAACGGCAACTCACCCGATGCGTGGGTCAGCGAGTGTGTTTGAATTGAGGTGGGGTGACGAACCAACTGTTTGCCGGGGCGCGGTTCTTTTCGTCCTACCTGGCGGATAACTGTCCCGCAAAGCGTTGATTTCGGATGTCGTCCGGGGATGTCTTGTAATGGGCGCGAAAGGCGCGACCCAAAGCGACGGCAGAAGAAAACCCGGTGGCTGCCGAAATCTCTCGCTGCGACAGATCCGTTGTCCGAAGCAACGTGTCAGCCCGTTCCAGACGCAACTCTCTGTACGTTGTCAAAAGCTTTGTCCCGGTTCTGTTTAGAAATCGACGCTGCAACTGTCGGGTAGACGTACCCAGCATTTGCGCCAGATCCGAGATCCGCAATGGCTCCTCAAGATTATCACTCATCGTTTCGATGGCTCGGCGCACTTGTGGATCGGCCTCGGACCGTTGGAAAAGCCGGATTGCAAGATGGCTCTTGGCGGTCCTTTTAGGCTCGGACAGTCCGATGTATCCGCGCAGAGTGTCTGCGAGGTGCTCTCCGTGATCGATCGAAACGAAATTGGACAACAACCGTAATGCGCTTAACCGGGTCGATGCGCTGTGCAAACGGTTATCATAGGCCATGTGGATACCCGATCCATCTTCGATCAGTCCGATTTCCTGCGCTGCGGCCGTGAAGTTGGGGTGCACCGCGGCGACTGTTTTTTCTGCCCGCCCGATCTGAGCAAGCAGCAAAACGGCGCTGCCGACAAGTATTGTGCGCGACGACAGGTTCACAATCTGTGAGGTCCAGGATTTCTCAGAGTCATCCAACCGCCAGTTTTCGTGGATATCCCCCCAAAACAGTGCCGTTCGCCCAGACCAGTACAGTGGCCCTTCGACCGGATCTTTAGCCAACCTGCGAATGTTGATGATGTAAGAATGATGTTCGACCAGCCTGTTCAAAGCATCAAAGAAATCCAGGACGATCTGTGCAGATGCTTCGGTGTCCTCGCCAGAGAGGACAACATCGACGTGATGATTTCTGTTGGGTATTTGCCTGGCAACGCAGGCTTGCCGTGAACGGACATTTTTGAGGACATAGTGTTTCATTGTTCCTCCACCTGATGGTCTTCGGCTTTGCCCTTCGGGGCACCGCCCATTTCTTATGGCCGACCCCCATAATTTCGGGGGTCGGTCGTGAGTTTCAGCTCGCTTACTCAGCGGCTTCTTCGTAAGCGTCCATTGGGGGGCATGTGCAGATTAGGTTTCTGTCGCCATATGCGTTGTCGACGCGGTTTACGGGGGACCAGTATTTGTCGACGCCCATGGAGCCTGGGGGG
>NZ_OMPH01000010.1:0-25618 GCF_900312795.1 Ruegeria sp. AU67 | reverse complement strand
CCTTCTCACGACACTGCTTATGCTCCCCCATAATCCCCAAAGGATACTGAACAGGCATCTCCCACCCAGCAAAATCAACCAACTTACCCCCCAACTCAACGTGCAAAGAATGCAATGGGGTGCGTTTGGGTGCGTCAGACATGGCAGAGACCTTTCCTAAGACCTTGGCAACATTGCCGCATGGATTGCAACGTTATCTCTGTATTGTCGCCAATTGACACCAAGGTTCCTAGGACTGTGCAGCGAGTCAACAGGCTTCGACTGCTGGCGGTCTTTTGGTCCCCCGAGGGCGGCGTTGCAGAGGCATGTATACGGCCGCATGCAGCGGCTTTGTATCCTATAGGAAACTTTTTTCCGTTAGGCAACATCGCATGCGACGTGCCATGGGCAAATTTCCGCGGCGAACAAAAGACAGCCGAGCCATCAAACTGGTTTTTAGCCGCTTTCTGCCAAAGGGCTCTGGCACCGCCCCTGAACCTGCCCTAAGACTTCGCGCAAGAGGGGACGCAATGGCACATATCACACTGGTGCGTCACGGGCAGGCCAACACCACCGCACGTGACGAAGTAAATTATGACAAGCTCAGCGATCTGGGCCATCAGCAGGCACGTTGGCTAGGTGCGCATCTGCAAAACACACAGGCGTTCTACCCACGTGTCTTTTGCGGAACCCTGTCGCGACACATGGAAACCGCGGCCAGTATGGGGCTGCCTGAGCCCAACCGGGATCCGCGCCTCAATGAGATTGAATACTTCAACATTGCGAAACTGTATGAAGAGCAGCATGGCGTTTCGATTCCAACCGACCGTGAGGGGTTCGTCGAACACTTGCCGCGAACTTTTACCGCGTGGGCCAGGGGTGAGATCGAAGAGACCCCGGAAACCTTTGAGGAATTCGAAACACGTGTCTCGGACGCTTTGCGCGATATCGGAACCGAGGGTGGGCCAGCGATTGTCGTGACATCGGGCGGGTTGATTTCGATGGTGGTTCGGCAGGCGATGGGACTGGACATACCTGCGATGGCGCGAGTGGCTCTTGCCATCATGAACACCTCAATGCATCGTCTGCACCCGATAGGCGCGCAACTGAGCCCGGTTCTGTTCAACGCAGTCCCGCATCTGGAAGCACCAGACAGGCAGTTTGCCCAAACGCACCTGTAATCCAAGCCCGGAGGCACTCTGATGCAGCTTTATTATGCACCCCGCACCATTTCGATCGCCGTTGCCATTGCCTTGGAGGAGGCCGGTCTGGACTATGAAGCGGTCCGTCTGGACTTCGCCGAAGGCGACCAGACCAAACCGGCCTACAAACAGATCAATCCAAAAGGCCGTGTGCCTGCATTGGCGGTTGATGGCGGTATCCTGACTGAAACAGGGGCGTTGCTGGATTATGTCGCTACGGTTGCGCCTGACGCAAATCTTGTCCCCGCCGATCCTGTCATGGCGGCCCGTATGCGCGAAGTGATGTATTATCTGGCCTCGACCATGCATGTGAACCACGCACACAAGCTGCGCGGGGCCCGTTGGGCCGACAAGAAAGCCAGCTGGAAAGACATGACCGCCAAGGTCGCCCAGACCATGACCACGTCCTGTGAGTACATCGTATCAAACGGATTGCGCGGGCCATTTGTGTTGGGCGATACGGTCTCGCTGGCGGACGCCTATCTGTACGTGGTGTGCAGCTGGCTAGAAGGCGACGGCGTGGACGTGTCGGCCTTTCCCAAAATCCTCGCTTTCCGCGAGGCGATGGAGGCGCGCGCCTCGGTTCAGGCGGTGCGCGCCGCAGGGATGATTTGAGTAAAGGAAGACGCATGACACATCTCTGGGTCCGGGCAGAGCAACGCCCGAATGAAGAACGGGTTGGATTGACCCCAGAAGGCGCGGCGTCCCTGATTGCGGCAGGCATCCGGGTGACCGTCGAGGAAAGCCATGTCCGCGCTATTCCGATAGACGGCTACAAAAACGCAGGCTGCGAGATTGCGCCCGAGAATTCCTGGCCCGATGCCCCCCTTGATGCCATCGTCTTTGGCCTGAAGGAATTGCCAGAGGACGGCACCCCCCTGCCCCATCGCCACATCATGTTCGGCCACGCCTATAAAGGTCAGCATTCTGGCCGCGCCCTACTGCAGCGGTTCAAGGCCGGGGGCGGAACGCTTTATGATCTGGAATACCTTGTGGACGAGAACGGCCGTCGCGTCGCGGCCTTCGGGTATTGGGCTGGTTATGCTGGCGCAGCTGTCACCCTGAAAGCATGGGCGGCGCAGCAACGGAATGAGGAATGCCCGCCCGTTGGTGTGTATTCGGGCAAGGACACGCTGAATGCTGAATTACTGGCCGAGTTGAACGCCACAGGCGCCAATCGTCCCCGCGCCATCGTGATCGGCGCGCTGGGTCGCGTGGGTGCAGGCGCTGCCGACCTGTGCGAGGCGATGGGAGTCAATGTCACCAAATGGGACATGGCTGAAACCGCCAACGGCGGGCCTTTCCCTGAAATTCTGGAACATGACCTGTTTCTGAACTGCATTTTTGCCCGCCCGGGCGCCCCGATCTTTGTTCCGCGCGAGGCGCTGACAGCGCCGCGTAAACTGACTGCTATTGGCGACGTCGCTTGTGACCCGGACAGCGATTACAATCCGGTTCCGGTTTACGACCGAGCCACCACGTGGGACGCCCCTGCCTTGCGTGTTGCGAGTGTTCCGGTAATGGACGTCATGGCGATCGACAACCTGCCGTCGATGCTGCCGGTCGAAAGTTCTGAAGACTATGCCGCGCAACTGCTGCCGACTCTGCTGACGCTGAAAGAGATCGAAAGCGGTGTTTGGGGTCGGGCACAGGACGAGTTTCGCAAACATGTCTGAGCCGGTGCACGCATGGAACACTTGATCGGCGGTGCAGCAGCGGTTCTTGGCACGATCTGCTGGCTACCCCAGACCCTGAAAACCTGGCGCAGCCGCGAAACCAAAGATCTGTCCCTGCCCGCAAACCTGCTGATCCTGTCGACACTGACGTTGTGGTTGGCCTACGGATTGATGATCGCCGCATGGCCCTTGATCCTGGGCAATGTGATATCGATCCTTCTTGTCGGAGCGATCGTGATCGCAAAATTGAAATTCGGCTAACCAGCAAAAAAGGAGCTTACGAATGACCATCCATTGGTGTGGTACCGGCCTTTCGGCCATCCCGGGTCTGCGCCGCCTGATTGAGGGCGGTCATAAAGTCACCGTCTGGAACCGGACTATCGAAAAAGCCAAGGCAGAGGTCGGAGACCTGACCGACGACATTCGTGCCTTTGACATCGACGCACTGGGCGTGGTGCTGGAAAAAGGCGACGTGATCGTCTCAATGCTGCCGGGCGATTGGCACGTGCCACTGGCGGAACTGGCCATCTCGAAGGAGGCCAATTTTGTCTCATCCTCTTACATCGCACCCGAGATGCGCGCGCTGGACGACAAGGCGCGCGCGGCCGGTGTGGCGCTGGTGAATGAGGTCGGGCTTGATCCGGGTATTGACCACCTGATGGCGCATGCCCTGATCGCCGACTATCGCGCCTCGGACGCGTTTGATGCGAACAACCACCTGAGTTTCATCTCGTATTGCGGCGGCATTCCGAAAAACCCCAACCCGTTCCGGTACAAGTTCAGCTGGTCCCCGCTAGGTGTGCTCAAAGCGTTGCGTTCGCCGTCCAAGTCGATCCGCGACTATGCTCCGCTGGATGTGGCCCGCCCTTGGGATGCGATCAGCAGCTATGTTGCACCCCTGCCGACGCCGGAAAGCTTCGAGGTCTATCCGAACCGCGACTCTCTGCCTTTCATGGAAGAATATCAGTTCGAGGATCACTGGACCGTCAAGGAATTCGTCCGCGGCACCTTGCGCCTGAATGGCTGGGCCGATGCGTGGTCGGATGTGTTCAGCGAGATTGAAACCCTGTCCGGACCCGAAGGCGACGCGCGTCTGAAGGAAATGTCGGACCAGTTCTGGGACGAAAACGCCTATGACGAGGGCGAACCGGACCGCGTGGTTCTGTGCGTAGGACTGAACGCCGAGAAAGACGGAACACCCGTCTGGCACAAAACCTATGTTATGGACGCCTGGGGCGACGCGCGCGGCACGGCAATGGCGCGACTGGTGTCTATCCCGGTCTCGCTGGCGGTCGAAGCGATCCTGAATCGTGCGATCGCCGTCGGTGTACATGCGGCACCCAGCGACCCAAAACTGGTGCAGGGTTGGATGGCCGAGATCGACAAGCTGGCGCAGCATTTGCAGGTCGTCGATCACACCGCCTAAATCCACATTCAAAAAGCCACTCCGACATACAGGAGTGGCTTTTATCTTCGTCTCTGTCGCCGGTATCAAACCTGGCTATCGCCACAGCTTCAGATGAACCGTTGGATCGTATCGTCAAGATCGCTGCGGTTTATGCCCAGCTCTGACAATTCCTGATCGGAAAAGCTGTTCAAGTACTGTGCGGCCCGCACGATATCGGCGCTGACCGCACGTAGTTGCATGGCGCGGTCGAACAATTGCAGGGCACTGGTCGTGGGCGGCAATTGCTTGCTTGGCGGGATGACATCAAACATTGGTACTACCTCATAACTGGTTACGCGGGTGCTATCTCCGGCACTTGATTACTGCCGATAAGGCGCGCCGTGATAAACGCTTTGATAGGCGCGTTGTTTGATTTCAGCCCGAGGGACGCCGATGTCGCTCAATTGGCGATCGTTCAACGCCTCTAGGTCGTGGACTGTGTTGGCGAAAATCCTGCGGCGGAAATGCTCGGTTCGGGCCTCAGCATAATCCGCGAACAGCGCAGAAAAAACGTTGCGGTTCGAGGTTATAGTCTGTGTCGCTTCCATGGTCTTCTCCTCCTGAATTTGGATTGCGGTTTTGGTCACAACTCAAATTAAGGAACCGGTTCTTAAGGAGAGAACACCGTTTCATTAAGCTCTGTTAACGAAGCTTTCTGGGTATGATTTGAGGCGGAGGTTTTTAGTTTGGAAAGCTTTGGCCCGTGATGAACGTAGGGCCGTTGGATGCGGAACAGGCGGTGTTCGGGCATCACCAAATTGGTTAGCGGTACAGCGCAAAGCATGGGCCGCTACGAACGCAGCGGCCCAGGGAAATTCTTAGACTTCGTCCGGGTTCGGAACGATCAGTGTCGGGATTTTCGACCGGCGCAAGACACGTTTCGCCACCGTTCCGAGGAAGGTGTGCGAAAAGCCGTGGTCATGTGCGCCAAGCACGATCAGATCGCACCCCATCTCGACCGAGCGCCGCAGGATCACCTCGGCCGGGTGCCCGTCGGTGACCTCGATCGAGGACACCTGTTCACGGATCTTGGCGTCATCGCCTTCGAACTGTGCCCAGAACTTGGCTTGCCGTTCGGCCAGCACCTTGCGCACCATTTCATGGCGACGCTGGGCCGCGGTTTTACGCGTTTCTTCGTTCAGGATGAACATGTCCATCGTGATCTTCGCGTCGTCCGACAGGGGTTCGTTCACATGCAGGACGTGAATTTCTGCCCCTGTTGCCATGGCAATGCTGGCCGCATTGCGCATGGCATGACCCGAGTTCTCCGACAAGTCGGTCGCGAACAGGATATTTGTCACCATTTGTTTCATAACATTATCCTTTCAGGTCAGTAGCCCAACAGCCTGGGCAGCCATAGCGACAGCTCAGGGAAGAACGCAATGATGAAGATCGCGATGGTATTAGCCGCCGCAAAGGGCAATGCACGCAACGAGATCTGCTCGATCGTTATGTTCGAAATACCCGATGCGATGAACAGGTTTTCACCCAGCGGCGGCGTCTGGAAGCCGATACCCAGCGTACAGACCATAACCACACCAAAGTGGATCGGGTCGATACCCACCGAATAGGCCACCGGCAGCATCACTGGAACCAGGATCAGGATGGTGGCCAGTGTCTCCATAAACATGCCGACGAACAGCAGGAAGAAGATGATCAGCGCCCAGATCACATAAAGGTTGTCGGTAAAGCTGAGCATCGAGTCCGCGATGATCGCCGGGATCTGGTTTTCCACCAGAAGGCGGCCAAACACGGTCGCAGTGAACAGGATCAGCAGAACACGGCCCGTCAGCCACGTGGTGGCTTCAAGCGACTGGAACAGCGACTGCCATGTCAGTTCACGATAGATGACCACGCCAACGAACAGAGTGTAGAAGATCGCGACGATTGCAGCCTCGGTCGGGGTGAAGAAGCCGGTATAGATACCACCCAGGATCACCAGCGGCGCCATCAGCGACCAGAACCCGCGATACATCTCGCAGGCCACATGACGCAGCGACCAACCTTCGGCCACACCCTTGTACCCACGCTTTTTAGACATGAAGTAGTTAAGGATCAGCAAGCTGGTGGCGATCAGGAACGCCGGGACAAAGCCCGCGATGAACAGTTTCGAGATCGAAACCGACTGGAAGGTGCCGAACTTTTCAACTGCTTCCAGCGGAGGCGCCATACCGAGCGCGGCAATGCCGAAGATCACCATCGGGATGGAGGGAGGAATAATAATCCCGAGGCCGCCAGAAGAAGCGGTAATAGCAGAGGCATAGCCGCGCTCATAGCCACGGTCGATCATTGCTGGGATCATCAGCATCCCCACGGCCGCGGTTGTTGCCGGGCCCGAGCCCGAAATGGCGCCAAAGAACAGACAGGCCATAACCGTTGCAGCCGAAATACCGCCGGTGAATGGACCAGCCAGACTTTCAGCAACATTGATTAGGCGCTTTGAGATACCGGCGGCCTCCATAAGAGCCCCCGCCAGAATAAATGCAGGCAGAGCCATCAGTGGGAACGCACCCACCGAGGTAAATGCAATCTGCACGAATTTGATTGGGTTTTCGCCCAGGTAAAGGAACGAGAACAGCGATGCCACACCCAGCGCAACCGTGATCGGTGCGCCGATGAGCAGCAGTAGAAGAAACGATCCAAATAGGATTGTGACGATTTCGGATTCCATGGTTTTTCCTCCCTGCCTCAGTCGCGCTTGGCTGCTTCGGTGGCAGCTTTGATTTCATCAAGGTCGATCTGGTCAGGATCATGGATGTCTTCACCTTTGATCAGGCGGCGATAGTTCACCTGAATGATGCGCACGGTCATCAGCGCAAAGGCGAGAGGTAGAACCATGTAGACATACTTCATCTCGATACCCAGGGTCTGGGATTTCCAGAACTTGTTCATCTTGTTGAAGACAAAGTCCGTGGCCAGATACAGGAAGTAGACGTTGAAAAAGAGCCAGAAGAGATCAGCAAAAGCCTCGATATACTTGATGTAGCGTTCGGGCAGGAACTTGAACTGGAAGGTCACCCGGTTATGCGCACCTTTCAATGCCGCATAGCTGGCGCCAAAGTAGACAAACCAGACGAACATGTAGACTGACAGTTCTTCGATCCAGCTATACGAAAAGCCAAAGACTTCCCGCGCGATGATCTGTACAAACAGCAGACAGACGAAGCCGGATAACAGGATCCGGCAGATGATACTTTCGATATTGTCCAGAAATTTCCAGAACATTGCGGAATTCCCTCCTCCCTGAGATGAAAAGAGCGCCGAAGCGCTCTTTTCCTTTTCGCTCTTTGGCGATTATTGCTGGACGGGCTCGCGGCCGATGGCCTCGAGGACCGTGTTCAGTTTCTCGACGCCGCCGATGGACTCATAGAACTGAGGCCATACTGCACCGGTTGCCAGTTCGATGAACTCGGCCTCATCGTTCTCAGGATCGATGATTGCCATGCCTTTTTCGGTCAGCTCTTCTTTGATCGCAGCTTCAGAGTCGCGCAGGAACTGAGCGGAAATCTGAGTTGCTTCCTGACCGGCTTCCAGGATGATCTTCTGGTCTTCTTCGCTCAGACCCTGGAAAACAGATTCCGAAACGATCAGCGGTTCGATCGAGAAGATGTAACGCAGGTTGGTCACGTGGTTCTGGACCTCGTAGAACTTCATTGCGTTGATCGTCAGGTAAGGGTTGTCCTGACCGTCGACAACTTTGGTTTGCAGACCGGTGAAGGTCTCGGACCATGCCATCGGAGTCGGGCTGATACCCCAGGACTTGTAGGTTTCGATCATGATTTCGTTCTTGGGAACGCGGATGATCAGGTCCTGCAGGTCAGCAACCGAGCTGACAGGTTTTTTCGAGTTGGTCAGACGGCGGAAACCTGTGTAGGTCCAGCCGATGATGCGCACACCTGCGTCACGAATGGTGTTTTCCACCAGTTCCTGACCGATCGGGCCTTGGGTCAGCTTTTCAGCATCTTCCAGCGACAGGATCACATAAGGCAGAGTGAATACACCAACCGAAGGCGAGAACGGCGTGATGTTGTTGATCGCCAGCAGCGACATGTCCAGCGTGCCGATTGCGGCCTCGTTGACGGTGTCCTGCTCGGAACCCAGCTGACCGTTCAGGAACAGTGTAGCTGTGTGTGCGCCACCCGATTTTTCTTCGAGTGCCTTAACGAAAGCCAAGCCAAGGGCTTCTTGTGCGCTGCCTGCACTATCGCCAACAGCAATCTTGAAGTTTTTCGCGTCGGCTGCGCCCGCAACCATCAGGGCTGCGACCGAAACGGCAGCAGTCATGGTGCCAAGCTTTTTGATGAATGACATAGATGTCCTCCCAGTTTTATCATGTTTCGAGGTGCGCGCTGACCTGGGGAGAGATGGCCAGTCCGATTCTACCTCGGCTTTTTCAGAGTAGCTCGTGAAATGTGTTTCTATGTTGCCATTCTTTGCGCGATAGGTTTCATATATATCGAACCTTACGAATTGGGTAGAAAATGGTTGCCTCACGCATCGGCGACAGCGACATCCGATTGCTGCGCGTTTTCAAGACGGTTGTGGAAAGTGGTGGTCTGTCTGCGGCCGAAGTTGAGCTGAATATCGGCAAATCCACCATTTCGAAGCATGTTACTGATTTGGAACTGCGATTGGGCTTAAAACTGTGCACGCGCGGTCCTGCGGGTTTCGCCCTGACAGAAGACGGCGCAAAAGTGCTGCAAGCAGCAGATCACCTGCTTGTGTCCGTGTCGCAATTTCGGAACGAGGTCAGCGAGATCAAGGAACAGTTGGGGGGAACGATCCGCATTTCGCTATTTGATCAATGTGCGTCAAACCCGGATTCCCGGCTTGCCCGCGCCATTCATCGGTTCAACGAAGCCGCCCCCTCGGTCCAGATCGAACTGTCCCTTGAGCCGCCAAACGTGATCGAGACCATGGTCATCAGTGGCCAGCTCGACATCGGAATTATTGCGCTGCATCGCCCTTCGACAAGTCTTAACTATGCTCCGTTATATGGCGAGAACATGTTCCTGTATTGCGGCCGGGAACACCCCCTTTTCGAAATACCAGACCAGGAACTCAGGACCAGTGACCTGCTCAGGTACAACTATGTTGGGCTCAGCGTGAACTCTCCGAACCTGATCGTCGGTCAGCAACTGGGTTTCAAACGGTCAGCAAAAGTTCAAAGCGAGCAGGCGCTGGCCATACTAATCCTGTCAGGGCGATACATAGGTTATTTGCCTGATCATCTTGCGCAGGATTTTGTGGACCAGGAAAAGATGCGGATGGTGTTGCCGGGCGAAACGCAATATCGAACCCGGTTTGCAGCAGTGACCAGAAAGCAACCTGAACCAACACGGGTGACAAACTTGTTTCTGGAAGTTTTGCAGAGCGAACATTCGAAACCCTGACAACTGCCGAGCTGGCACAACACGAGCCAACTGTGGTGAAAACGCGCTTCGACACATCCTGTAAAAGCCAGACGCGAAATCAGGTTCGCCTTTTTGGCGTTGCCAAAAGCTTGTGACTTTCCGCCACATCACTAGCTCTCGCCTTCATCTCACTTACATGCGCCTCACCAAAATGAGGCGGACAAATGATAGACGACGATCCCCAACCCGTAGGGTATTATAATGCGCACGATATATGGACCCTGGACCCAACGCCCGCGGACCAGTTGGTCTATGATGCCTTTGCCTCGGGCGTCGTCGATCTTCTGCAAGTGTTGGATGACAACAAGACCATGATGTCACGGGACGTTTACGCAAGACTGTTCGCCTCGCTGTTGGATCTTTCCCGAACTTTGGGAGAATACGAAGATGGATGGAAGCCGGACTAGGTGGCGATTACCAAGAACCCGCTGTTCCAATGCACGGTACAGGGTGGCGGTTCAGGCGCCGCCCCGTACCTAAAGACTAGTTAGCTTGCGGTTGCGTTCCCAAGCGCGTTCAACAGAGTGTTCAGATTGTGCTGGAACATCGCGAGATAGCTGGTGGCCGGACTACCCCGTTCCGACAAGGCGTCTGAGAACAGCCGCCCACCAATCACGATGCCGGTTTCATCCGAGATTTGCTGAATCAAAGTAGGGCTTGTGATGTTTTCAACAAACAGCGCGGCAGCGCCATCAGCCTTCAGTTGGTCAATCAGAACAGCAAGATCCTTGGCTGATGGCTCCGCCTCGGTGTCGATGCCAACCGGCGCAAGGAAAGTCAGGCCGTAGGCGTCTGCCAGATAACCAAATGCGTCATGTGCAGTCACAACCGTGCGGCGATTGGCAGGCAGGCCTGCCAGCTTTGTCTTGGTTTCTGCATCCAGCGCCTCAAGCTGCGCAATATAGGCCGCAGCATTGGCAGCGATTTCTTCGGCGTGCTCGGGCATCGCCTCTGTCATCACGTCGGCAACATTGGTCACGTAAATCATGCCATTCGACAGCGAATTCCAGGCGTGGGGGTCGATTTTGCCCTCGACTGTGACAGGCGTGATACCGTCGGTGGCAACGTGCACGGTTGCGTCAGTGCCCGATTCAGCGATCAGGGTATCGGACCATGTCTCAAAGCCCAGACCGTTGACAAAGATGATATCCGCCTGGGCAACGGCCTTCGCGTCTGCAACCGAAGGCTGATACACATGCGCATCCGCGTCCGGGCCCACGATTGTCGTAACCGTGGCCAGATCGCCGACGACCTCTTCGACCATGTCGCCGAGGATCGAAAAGCTGGCGACGATCTTGACGTTGCCTTCTGCCGCAACGGTCGGCAATGCAGCCAAAGCAAACGACACAGAGGCGATGCCGGTGTAGAGTGACTTTACAAGAGTCATTGTGCTCTCTCTTCTTGTTGAATTTGGGCAATGGGAATGTCTTTGGAAACAGACGGTTTGCGCATCCGTCTGCCAAAACCAAGGGGACCGAAAATGGCCGAGAACAGAAAGAACCCACCGGCAACCAAAACGATCGCCGGGCCGGACGGCGTGTCCGGGAACAGGTAGGACAGGGTCAGGCCGATCCAGCAACTGGACAAGGCAAACAGAAAACCCAGGACCAGTTGCCCGGTGATCGTACTGGCCCAATAGCGCGCTGCGGTCGCAGGCAGGATCATCAAGCCAACGGCCATCAACGTGCCCAGCGTTTTGAATGCAGCCAGCAGGTTCAGAACCAGCAGCAGCATAAAACCCTGATCAACCAGCCACGGTCGGCGGGTCTGAGTTTCGAAGAAAACCGGATCGCAGGTGCTGACAATCAGCGGACGAAGCAGAACGGCGAATGCCAACAATGTGACTGTCGCCACCCCTCCGACAAGGATCATCGACGCGTCGTCGATCCCAAGGATTGATCCAAACAGGAAGCTTTTTAGTGGAACTGCGGACCCTGCTGCAGACAGGATAAAGATACCCACCGCCAATGCGATCAGATACAGCGAGGCAAGGCTGGCATCGCTGCGCAGGATTGTCCGGCGTGCAAGAAAGGCGGTCAAAATGGCGACGCCAACACCCGCGATAAGCCCTCCGACCAGCAGTGACATGACTGACAAGCCCGCCGTGACAAAGCCGATGACGATGCCTGGCGTAATCGCGTGGGCCATGGCCTCACCAGCCAGCGATAGGCGACGCAGAACAAGAAATGCCCCCACCGGCGCGACCGAAGCCGACAAAACCGTGGTTGCCACAAAAGCGCGACGCATGAAGGCAAAGCTCCACATTTCGACGATCAGGTCATACATTGGCGTGCTCCGCTGTTGAATGGGTGCCACGGAACATCCAGGACGCCTGACTTTCCGAGAGGTATCCTTGTGCAACCAGCCGGTCTGGTGTCAGAACGTCATTCACCGGTCCGTGGGTCGCCTCTTGCCCGCCCAAAAGCAGCGCGTGGCTGCAATAATCCAGCACCGAGGAAAGATCGTGCACCACCAAAACCACCGCGCGCCCCTCATCGCGCCATCGGCGGATAATCGACAACAGATGTGCTTCGGTACTTTGGTCGACTGCGGCAAACGGTTCATCCAGCAGGATCAGCGGCGCGTCCTGCATGATAACCCGCGCGAACAGCGCACGCTGCAGTTGCCCACCTGATAGCATATGCAGAGGCCGGTCAGCGATATCCAGTACCCCGGCCTCATCCAGCGCGGCGGCCATCCGGTCGCGCGCGGCGGCGTCCAGCCCGGTACGATAACCAAACCCGCGCCATGCCCCCATAGCGGCAAGATCCCTCACACGGATGGGAAATCGGCGGTCGAACTCGGTCATCTGCGCCAGGTACCCGATGTCACCAGGACGGCCCTGCGGCCAAGTCAAACTGCCCGAGAGCGGATCCATCAAGCCCAGCAGCATCTTTACAAAAGTGCTCTTCCCCGACCCGTTTGCACCAAGAACGGCAAGTGTCGTTCCGGCCGCGATATCCATGGAGAGGCGGTGAAACAATGTCAGGTCGCGGTAGCCCAACGTCAGATCGCGGATTTGCAAAACGGCCGACATCAAATCACCGCGTAAATCGCGAGCCACAAGAGCGCCGACAGCGCCAGAGCCCCCGCGACCAGCACCGGAACGCTGAATTCTGTCAGACACTTACCTCTTTGGGTGTCAGCTTTTTGCAATGACAACGGCAACGCCTCCTGTGTTTGGACAGGGGCAAAGCGAGCGCAAGGTCGTGCACGGTACGGACCGCTTGAAACATTGTCATCTCCCTCTGGGACACCCCGCCCAGGTTCATAAATTTCGGATGGCAGGTCTCCTGACTTGCGGGTCTAAGCTATCCCGATCCTTCCCAGGCTATTGCCCAGTGGACGATCTCGGGTCGCTCGCCGCCTACAGTTGCGGGGGCAGTCACGGAATTGGCCTTTTTACAGAACCGCACCGTATTCCCTTTTATCCCTGACCGCAGAATACAGTCGGGAACCATCGCGAGGACAAAATACGAATTGATTTGATTCGACAAGAGCGCAAACCCGTGCGGGATGGCTATTCGTTCCAGTCACCGGTCGACCATGGAAGCCGCGCGGTAGACATGAGTCAACGGTGGATACTACACGAGACCGCTACTTACAGCTTCAGACGCGCGCCAACGGTCTTTTTGACTGTTTTTATTCTGCTTGGATTTTTTTGTTTGCGAGGGATGATTTGGGTCTTTGGCGTTGCAGGTTACTCGCCTGGCGGGGTGCAGATGTTAAGCGATTGATCTATTTTATCAATTGTTGTCTGAACGGGGTGTTATGGATTACCTGACGCTGGTTGCGGGAGGGCGCAACCGCCGTTGTCGAACGCAGTTAAAATGCATGATTAAAGCGTATTCCTTCTGAAAGCAGACGTTCCTATCAAAACACTTGTATGACCGCATTGAGCCCAAAGAAGACTGCCTTTCCGCAGCCGTTCTCGGTCTTGGCTCAATATGGTATGTTTGCCGTAGTCAGACGGAGATTGACCCTATGGATCGTGTTTTTGGACGCAGTGTTGACCATCATTTGACATCACCGCTTGAGCTGCGAGGAACGGAAAAGCCGTTTGACCATTGGGTCGACAACAAAGTGATCGACCACATTGACGAACTGGCCGAACGCTTCGTTGCGGCTTCGTCATTGGCGATCTTGTCTTCGACGCGTAAGGACGGCGTATTGGACATCACGCCCCGTGGCGACCCCGCTGGTTTCGTGAATGTCATAGACAAGAAACTCATCGCAATACCAGATCGCCCAGGGAACAATCGGTTGGATACCTTCGAGAATATATCCGAAAATCCAAACGTTGGCGTACTGTTCATTATACCAGGACACCGAGACACTCTGCGCGTCAGTGGAAAAGGAGCGGTGGTCAAGGACGCCAATTTGGGGCGACAACTTTCGGTCAACGGGCGGCCCTCGGATCTAATTCTACTCGTCCACGTGGAAAGGGTACTATGTCATTGCCCAAAGGCGTTCATCCGTGGAAAAGTCTGGCAATCGCAGGATTGGCCGGACACCTCTGATGTGCCCTCTCTCGCAGATATGATGAAGGTACACGGCGCTATGCCCGAGAGCGTCAAAGAGATTGCAAACGGCTGCGCAGAAGATGCAAAGCAAAATCTATACTAGAATTTGCGTTTCAATTCTCGAACGGCTACAAACGGCGCGCTCAACAAGGTCGGTTTCGTCCGCCTAGCCGACGTTGGCCGATTGCGCAGCGAACGGTGGGTTTAAGCCCCTAGCTGCTCTTAATGATCGTCGCCTTGTCCCAACTCTGCGCAGACTGGGCGTAGATAGATCTTTCCGGCTCGTAAATACTCGGATCGTCAAGTGAGGCTGCGTGGACGTAGACACGGTCGCCCATACGGCTGCTGTTTCTCGTAAGTTGTGATCCGCAATTCGGACAAAACCCGCTGAAAGTTGACTGTCCTGATCCTCCGGACATTTCATAGTTCTTTAAGTCAGCACTTATCCAGAAATCATCAATCGCGAGAGGGGTCATATCCGCGTGGCCCGACCCTGTTAACTGTTGGCAGTCACGGCAGTGGCAACGAAACATCGGAGCCTTGAGGCGCGTTCCCTCATACCGAACCAAACCGCACTTGCACCCTCCGGTCACACGTTCCGACATTTTCTATCCTCCATTTCTGAAAGTTAAGGGAGAATTGCCTCAATGTCAGCTTCGTCCCGCAAGGCGGACGTTGGCGCTTTGCAACGTTGGGTCTGCTATCCGTCCAAAAGCCGACATCTGACCAAATCAATCAGCTGACCGCGTTGAGTCCAGGGGTTATGATTCAGCCGTTTTACTTAGCAAGGTCACCAACGATGCCAACGGCGTCGACGACAGTCGAAAGATCATCAGAAACTTCCAAAATTTCATCGTTGACGCGTATGTAACGATTTCCTTTTCCTGGAGGTTTCAATTTCCAGTTGGAAAGGTCGCCGATGTCCGAGTAATCCAAGTCGGCGGGAAGTTTGGCTCCTCTTGTATAGCGCTTTATTTGCCCTGGCGGCACAGCTTTCTGACCCTTATCCGGCTTGCCATCCAACTGAACTTTCTTGTCTTTTGACTTCCCGCCTTTTTCTTTGGCGGAAGCCACATCGATGACGCCAACCATCAAGGTCAGGGCCAGCATCCAAACGAATACAGAATAGATCTTCACGCGGTGTTCCTTCAATTTCACTGAACTCATACTGTTGTTGCATTTGTTATATTTTCTTTGGAGACTTCATTTAATGAACCAACGAACAATCATGCCCTAGCCTGTGTTCACGTCGGTCTGAATTTGAAGGCCTCTGGAGCAGTCTGGTCATGAATTGTGTTTTTGGCGGTCAGACTTTGTGGCAATTGAAGCGAATGCCCGCTTTAAGACCAGTAGTTGTTGCAACATCTTTAAGCAAAGAACCTGGCATCTCGGTCGAAGCTAAACTGTTTCACATGAGGATCGATGCGTAGCTCGCGGCAGAAGCCTTATGAAGGCTATAGGCAAGCAAAACTGCAAGAACGCATATTGGGCCGGCTATTTCCAAAAACGCTTTGAAAGATGATTGGAAGCTATTCCCAAGGGAGAAATACTGGGAGAGCCTACTTTTTGCAGGCAATAGCTTCCATTCACCTAGTCTTAACATATTCAACTCGTTAAAAAACAACGGTTGAAAACTAACATTTATGGTCTCAGACCCGTAAAGTTTTCGCAATTTTCAGAGATTTTGCTCCAAATTCGACAAAATAGGTCTACAGTCACAACGGAAAAACGCACATTGTAGACGAACCCAAGGCCAATTGGTTGTTAAACGGCCTATGGTAAATACTTCATCTAAGTTCGACGATTTCGTAAACTGCCTACTCCCTCTGGTCGCGTTGTTTCTTGATTGTTATGAGGACAGTTTCGCAATCAATGCAGAAACGAGCTCGGCCTCCGAGTGCTTAAGCGGATCGACGATGCCGTCAGCGAGCCCAAGCATCAGTACAAGTCCCAAGGTGGCAGAGTGAATCGCAAATGCCGTCTGGCGAGCTTTTTCGGGTGGCTCGTCGAGTCTGGCAGCTAAGGCGTCATACAATTTCGATGTGGTAACGTGGATTTTCTCGAGAACATCGCTGTTTCGTACCTCTTGCATTCCTGCCTTCAGCGTCTGGGGGGCGAGGTACATCATCCTGTAGCGGTCAAGGTTGGATGTATGGAACCGCGTGATTGACCGAACGAACGCGTCAATGGCCTCATTTGAAGTTTTTACAGATAGCAGGCTTGTTTCGGCCTCATTGGTTTCTTCGCCCAACCAATCGAGAAACATGGCGGCAAGCAAATCGCTTTTTGTGGGGAACCAGTAAAGTACCGATTGCTTAGTAATGCCAAGTGCGCGCGCAATCGTGTCGAAAGAGACTGCGCCAAAACCACCGTCTGCCAGTAGTTTTTGCGCCGCATCAATGATTTTCCCGTCGGTTTTAAGATCGGTCATAAGTTACCCTTGCCTGACTACCGTTGGTAGGTTATCTATTCTACCAACGGTAGGCAAGCAGAATGGGGCTTGGAAATATGGATTTGTTGAACTTAGAGAACCCAGTGTTCGTAACGTACGCAATTGCAGCCTCCCTGATGGTAGTTAAAGTTATGGGGCAGGGTTGGATGACGGTACACCGCATGCTGAAAGTAGGTGGTGGATGGGCGAGTCCTGAAGACCTCAGGACGGGCCTCATAAACAAAAACCCTGATCCATCTCAGCTCAATACTAACGACTACGTCGACCGTTCTCGGCGCATTCATCGGAACGACCTAGAGAACATTCCAGCGTTCTGGATCGCTGGATTGCTCTTTGTGTTGGCTGATCCGGCGCTGTTGTCGGCACAGCTGCTACTCTACGGGTTCGTCGCCGTGCGTTTCGCACACTTTTTGGCCTATGCGACCAAGCAATCCCATGAAATTCGAGCGACCTTTTATACCCTAGGCTCGTTAATTGTAATCTACATGGCGTTGCACATGATTTGGGTAACAATAATCTGACGGGAAATTTTAACGGCAACTAAGTCCGCACAGCGGTCATTCGTCGCAACTCTCTCCAAAGTCTGCTTCGCGGACAAAGCTGCCGTTCAATAGCCGAAGACCAAAGTCCGCTCTAAGGTGAGAGATCCGATTGGTGCCACTGAAAACCTGCGCTAATCAGGTCACGAAAGCTTCGAGAATTGAGGGCAACTTGAGCCATGTTGATCAGCGCCAATCTTTCGATACTTGGATCGTTCAATTTTCTCCCAACTCTCCCCAGAGAGCTATAGATGTTTGCGGCTCGATCCCCGTTTAATTGCTGACCTTGCAAGAGGTCTGTTGCAGTTACTAGCGCCCAGGAGCGTTGACTTTCCGTGCCGCCGAAGAAAAGCAATTCCTGTGCATGCTGCGCTCTGACATAAGCATATTCTTCTTTTGAAAGAATGTCGCTTGCAGCACCCAAGAGAGCCTCCACGTGCTCAAGCGGAATATCAGAGGTCAGCATGTCGTTCCACGCGAACACTGGGTAGTCTATCCCGTCCATCATTTGAATTGCTGCGCCGACGTCTCCAAGTCGCGCCCTCAGATTTGCGATTTCACGTCTGGCTTGAGCGTCCAGCCCCGAGCTCCCCCAAACGATGGCTCCGCTTACAACGCCTAACCTCACGACCGCTCTCTCGTCGCGAGGAAAAAAACTCTCGGCAAGCACAAGGCTTTCCCGAATCTCGATCTCGCTAGCTCTAGCGGCCATAAGCGCGCGTGCTGCATCGAGGTGGGGAAATACTGGGAATGCTGAATGTTTCGTTTGGGCTTGAAGTACCAACTCCCGCGCCAATCGGAGTGATAATTCATCCAGCCCGAGACTCACGGCCCGGTGAACGGTGCGTTCCATCCATCTGAAGTCAGGCCATGGATCTCTTGAGGAAAACTCTGAAAATGCCCTTTCCAAATATCCTTTCGCAAGGGTCAATTCTGATTCCGCCGAAGCTGCGGTCAGAAGTATGTTGGGACGAGCCCCTCCAGCCTCGCGATAAAGTCGCAATACAGTCTGTGAACCTACTAGCCGCACAAGGTCTTCAGTTGGAAATATGAAAGGGTCTTCTGTACGCGGTAGCGCTTCGAGGAGTTGTATAGCGCCATCACGGTTCCCCAAGGCCACTTGCAATTCAGCTGCGTAGATAAGGTGGCTTGTGCGGGAATTCTCCGTCTCGTTTTCCGCCAATATTGCGATGGCATCAGCAATGTTTGAAACGATACTAAGCGTTCGCTCATTGGGTTTGACCTTTGGTCTGGCCGATGCGCCGTATGGACTGCGGCCAAGCAAGTCGAGAGCGCTGATCCACAAAGCTCCAGGCTCCACGGCTGGCGTCGCATCCATTGCCGTTTGTAAACTCTCACCACGACGGATTGCTTCGGTTATCCGATGACTGGCCAACCTAATATTCACAGCCGCTTCAACGTTCTTGGGCGGGCGATCTTTTCCACTTAGGATGCGCAGCTCCAATGCAGAAGCATCCTCTATCCGGCCCATCTGAGCCAACATTTCGACTTCACGCATGTACGGCGGAAGCGAACGAGCACCAATAGCGAGTTCCACACCCAGATCTGTGAGGCATTGAGCGGACATTTCTTTTTTGCATGCCGCGAAGTTGGCATCCTTAGTGCGGATAGCCGGAGAGATGGTCAAAGTCAGCAAAACAATTGCCGCCGCTAACACTGCTACCAGCAAGTATCGGAGAGTGTTCTTTGACAATGAGGCTCAGTCCTAAACTATCTAGGAAGTTACTAGTCAATATATGTGGCCAATTTAAGGTCAGCAAAGCAGTCATTTGTGCGTTATGTGGCATCGGTCAATTTGGGCTCGTTGCCGCCATTCCGACACCATTCGCCTAGCGACCGCTTCAAACAGTCGAATGTCAGGGAGTCGAGTTACGCCCTTGAAATTGGTGAAGCATCTGAGTTTCGGGAATGGCTGCTTCCGGAGCGTGCCCCAAGGTTGCCCCGCTGCGTTGCCGCAAGGCCGATTCGAGCTCAAAGCTGTCGGCAATAACTCATGGCCCTGCCGTGAACTGAAGCCCTCTATAGTGTGCGTAGTTTGGCTTTTGTTTCGCGCCAACCGGTGTTTGACGTGGCAAACTTTTATTGTTTGGTCGAACTGGCGCGTGTTACTCGTAGGAGAGACGGGGGAGAAAATACCATGACCATTTCAAAATCAGGCTTTCTGGTCGCGCTTGCAGCCAGTGTTTCGGTCACAGCATTTGAGGTCGCGGCTCAGTCAGACATTTCCAGTGCATATGCGCCCGGTGAATTACCGGCGATGATTTTCGATGCGGAGCGCCCCGAGAAGACACTGATTACGAACGTCAATATCTTCGATGGCGTCAATAATGGCCTGACAGCAGGAAGTGTGCTCATCGAAGGCAGCCTGATTAGTGAAGTTTCCGCGGAAACCATCGATGCAGCGGATGCCGTGGTTATCGATGGGGGTGGTCGCACGCTCATGCCTGGCATGATCGATGGTCATGCTCACGTCATGATCAACGATGACTTTGGTCCGGTCGAACGTGACCTCGACATCACAGACATTAGCTACAATGCTGTCATTGTTTCTGAACGTTTTGTCAGAGACGGTTTCACAACAGTTAGGGATATGGGCGGTCCTGCGTTTGGCTTGGCAAGAGCAATCAATCTCGGTCGCGTGGTTGGTCCACGTTTGTATCCATCTGGTGCTTTCATATCGCAGACTTCTGGTCATGGTGACTTCCGTGATCGCGCCGACGCGGGCTTCTCGATCAATGATGCTGGTGACCTGTCGAACTTCGAGCGTATGGGCATTGGAAACGTCGTAGATGGTGTCCCTGAGGCCCTGAAAGCCACACGTTTGAACCTGCGCAACGGAGCGACACAGATCAAGATTATGGGCGGTGGCGGTGGCTCATCGCGCTTCGATCCTATCGACACAACTCAATTTACCGAAGATGAGATTTGCGCGATTACCGGCGCTGCCGCAGACTGGGGAACCTATGTCGCCGCCCACACCTTCACGGACCGCGCAGTTAATCGTTTGCTCGATTGTGGTGTGAAAACATTCGAACACGGGTTCTTCATCTCCGAAGAGACTATGCAGCGTATAGCGGCGGAAGGCGGATACATGGTTCCGCAGATGTGGGGCATCTCTCCTGACCTTGCTCGCAACCCCCTTATGCCCGCGGACAAAATCCCGTTGGTTGAGGAGCTGGGCAAGCAGTACGCTGATTTCGGGCGTAACCTTCTTAAGAATGGCGTGAAGGTGGTATTTGCCTCTGACTACGTTGGCAAGTTTGCGGACGCGGAACGGGCGCGCCGCTACGAAATCTGGTGGCGGACGCAAACATTCGACAGCAACTTTGAAGTTCTCAAGCAACTGACCTCCACAGCCGGAGAAATGATTGCGATGTCCGGTCCAAGGAACCCATACCAGGCAGGCAAACTCGGAGTGATTGAAGCTGGAGCCTATGCTGATCTTATTCTGGTGGATGGAAACCCGCTTGAGGACATCACGGTCATCGGTGGCACCGATCAGTGGTTCGACGCACCTGAGGAATGGGAACCAATCGATACCATTGACCTCGTTATGCTCAATGGCGCTGTTTACGTGAACGAAATGGAATAGAGCGCGACCCGGTCTTCCTATTCGGCGGACGTAAACAGACGAATTTCACCTTGTTTGTATCTGGCTGCTTTGTCCGCAACTCGGTCATAGGCACTTCAGATTTTGCTGCACCGAAAACGAATGACCGCTTTCCTGGCTGCGATGCGGCGGACTTATTATGCCAACTTTTTAGCTGCGTCTGCAAACAGTGCCGCAAGACTATGTCCGGATTGGGCTCGAAGCGGTCATTCGCCGCAGAACGCCCCTAGGTCTGCTTTGGGCTCAAAACGGTCATTCGCTGCGATATGCACGGATGGCCGAGATGCGGACAATGCAGCCGTTTGATCTATCGCTATTGGGCGGCGCGAAACATCGGAAACAGGGGTGGGGCTTGGTCGGCTTTGATTAGACCCATTTCTTGGAATCCATAGCGCTTATACAGCGATAGATTTGTTGGGTTTGTCGACTCTAAGTAAGCAGGTCTTCCATCTTCGTCACAACGTTTTAGGCAGCATTCAAGCAACGCGGACCCCAACCCTTTTCCTTGGCGAATTGGATCGACCGCAATAAAAGCTAAATGCCAGCAGTCCTCATCGGGATGATAATTGTCCATCTGCCCGAAGGTTTCGAACAACGCATCATGCTTTTCTGGTGCGACCGTCTGCTCAAAACAGGCGACAAGCCGTTCTTCGTCAGGGTGAATGCTTGGCGGAAGCCAAAGTGCGCCAGCAGTGAAATCATCGTTTCGAAACGCGCTACCCTGTTCAAATGCATGCCCGCCAAAGAAGTCCATTACTCGCGGGAAGTGGGTAAGGAAATCGGCAGGTTCAGGATACAGCCAACGCATGAATGGGTCGGCAGAAAATCCAAGAGCAAGTCCGCTTAACAAACTTTCTGCTTCACGTCGGGTTGATGATCTAAACATGAAATTACCTTTGGTCGTTCCACCTCGATTCTCAAGCTTTAGCATATGGACAGCAAATACTTGTTCTCAAATGCGCAAATTACTGTCCTGCTCAAGCAACGATGGATGACTGCGTTGGGCTCAGTTCGGACGTTCGCCCCAATGTCGCGAGCGACCGCAATGCGGACAAAACTGTCGCTGATCCTGTCACAAAAAGTCGGTTGTCCGATGCTTTGCAATTATTTCACTCAGACTCGCCCAGCGATCATATCGGCAGCTTTTTCAGCAATCATAACCACCGGCGCGTTGGGATGTCCGGTGTTCATTTGCGGCATCACAGACGCATCGGCAACGCTCAACCCTTCAAGCCCGTGCACCTTCAAGTCGGGAGCAACGACGCAATCATCGCTTTGCCCCATCCTGCAACTGCCAACGGGGTGAAAAGACGTCGACGAAATCTCGCGGATTTCCGCAAGAAGTTCTTCGTCGCTCTGGTTGTCCGCCCCCGGAGATATTTCAACTGGATTGAGATTCGCAAAGGCTTCCTGTGACACAATCTTCCGCGCTTCTTTGATGATCGAGCGCATCAGATCGACATCCGCCGGATCGCTCAGATATCCCGGATCGATAATGGGCCGATCCAATGGGTCGTTTGATGCAATCGTCACACGCCCTCGGCTCCAAGGACGGGTCGGAAAACCAGAGATTGTGAAACCGTGGCGATCCGGTGGGCGATACTCCGGGGCTCCCAAGCTTATGAAATATGGAATCATAAGCAGTTCTATGTCGGGAATATCGACATGGGGTCCGGATCTCAGAAATGCGCCAGACTCAAAGTGGTTCGTTGCCAGGGGGCCGCGCGACTTTTCCGAGTAGAGGCGCTCAACCTCTGCCGCTTGCTCAGAGCTTCGGCCATAGAAGGTCAAGGGCTGATCGATTTCCCAACGGGCGCGGTAATGAAAGTGATCCTGCAGGTTTTCGCCCACGCCGGGTAGGTCATGCTTTACCGGTACGCCGACATCGTTCAACAGGTCTGCAGGGCCGACTCCTGAGAGTTGCAGGATCTGTGGTGAGCCTATGGCGCCCGCCGCCAAGACGGTTTCCTGTGCAGTTGCATGGTTCAGTTCTCCCTTGGCGACATAATTCACACCGGTCACAGAACTGCCCTCAAATTGCAACGACATGACCGTCGCGCCGGTCACAACGGTCAAGTTGGGACGCCTCATTGCCGCGGAGAGGTATGTCTGCGCGGTGCTGCCCCGTCTGCTCTGCTGCAAGGTCGCGGGGAAATAACCGCAGCCGTCCAGTTCCATGCCGTTCAGATCCCCATTAAACGGTATCCCGGCCTGCTGGCAGGCTTGGATGAATGTCTCGGTTAAGGGCGACCGCTCGCCTGGTTTAGTCACAATCAGTGGACCACCGTCTCCATGGATCGACGGATCTCCATCGACTTCCCAATTCTCAGCCTTCTTGAAATAGGGCAGCACACCGTCCCATCCCCAACCCGTTGCGCCCATTTGGGACCACGTGTTGTAGTCTGCCGGATGCCCGCGCAGGTAAATCATGTAGTTTATCGAACCAGTGCCGCCGATACATCGACCGCGCGGATAGGCGATCTGGCGTCCTGAAAGCTCGCCCTGTGGAGCGGTTCGAAATGCCCAATCGAAACGTGTGTTGGTGAGCGCGCCAAATTTGGCAGGGGTGGAAACCCGGGGGTCGTCGTTCGATCCACCGGCCTCTAACAGCAAAACAGAACGCTTCACGTCTTCGGTTAAACGAGCGGCGAGGACGCATCCTGCACTTCCGGCGCCAACGATAATAACGTCAAAACATTGCGTCATGACAAAACCCTAAACTACCAATCTGTAGAGAGTGACGGACAGTCTGCCCTTTTTCAAGCAACACGTTTTGCGAGTTTGGGTATGTCCGCTTTGGGCTCTAAGCAGTCGCTCGGTGGACTGCAAACGAATGGCTGCTTTTTGTGAGAAGCGACTGTTACTAAGACTTTGAAAAACCCGCCACAGTACTTTCGATCTCACGTCAACTTAAATTTCTGCAAAAAGTAAGCAAAAGGTAAACAAAACAATAGGTTGATATAACTAAACGCGTCAGATAAACTGAAAGAACTATCAACCTACCAGCCGTGATGGCTGGGCCGCCAATATTGGGATTGGACAGGACGGCACTTCGTCCTCGACGCACTCGATGGCAATGATCCTGATCTCGTTTGAGGTCAGTGTTTTGTCGTCTGGAGTGCACTCCTGAACCAGAACATCGCGATCATTGTCTCGAGCGGTTCCTTTATAAGGAACGTATCGATGACGTGTTCGTCTTCTGCTCCCAAGGGCAACCCGCCCATTCTTGATATCCCCGAACCTCTGATTGCGCTCGTACGCCTGTTGGCCCGCGAGGCCGCGCGCTCGGATTTTGCAACCCGTTGCAACGGTGAAGACCCGGAGGTGGATCATGGTTGATCTGCCGATCACAGAGGATGCCGTCTATCTCAGTGTGCGCGATGTCGCGGCGCTGTTCCGCATAAGTACCAAGACCGTTCGCCGCTGGATCAAGTCCGGTGATCTGCCTGCAACCCGGCTGGGTCGCGATTGGCGTGTTGCCCGAAGTGATTTGCATGCCCTTGCCAAGCAGCGCGGCAATCAGGCAGCGGCCCATGTTCTCTAAAGCTTTCACAAAAATCGGCTTTTTCGGCGTTCGGGAAAACGGGGTCATGGATTTCGGGTACAAATTCACGCCCTTGGTTTCCCGAATATCCGCAAGAGGGCCGCCATGGGTCTGCATGTCCCCAAGTGTCCCCTTTTGTCCCCAATCTCAAAACCCAAGAGGTTTGTCATGACCCATCACCAAGATATCCAACCGCCAACAACGCTGGCCGAGGTTCTGAACGTTCTGAAGTCCAATCCAGACCCCGACAAGAAACGTCAACAGTCCAAGCTGTCCGCGATCTCGCGCGTCAGTACATACATGAGCCGTCCGCCGTCGGACATTCCGACAGACGTCCCGCAACTGCGCAAACTGCTGGCATCGTTGCATCCCGCCGCCTGCGGGGTGAAGCCCAACACCCTCAGCACCACCAAAAGCGATCTGGCCAGTGCCTTGCGTGCGGTTGGGGTATTGCAGGATTTTGAAGCCAAATCTGAACTGACCCCGGAGTGGGACACGTTTCTGAAGACTGTGCAGTCCACCCATCAGGTTTGGGGCTTGATGCGGTTTGCACGCTATTGCAGTGCCCGGTTGATCTCGCCCAAGGACATTAGTGGCGAAGTGGTTCAGGCGTTTCAGACGGTCCTCGACGCTGTGCTGCTGAAGAACGAACCAGCCAAGTACATTCAGTCCATGATCGATACATGGAACCACGTGATTGGCAAACACGGTCTCGATCTTCCCCGGCAGGACCGTTTGCCGTCTGATCGGTACATGGCCCGCCCGCTGACGGACTATCCGGAGAGCCTGCAAGCAGAGATCAAAGCCTATATCGACCGCTTGGCGCAACGTGATCTGTTCAGCGAAGACGGTCCTGACAAGCCGCTGTGCGAGACCAGCCTGCGCAACACCGAAGCGTATCTGCGTCAATTGCTGGACGCGTTGGTAACCTCGGGGCAAAGCCCGGAAAAGTTCACAAGCCTGTCTGTGGTGGTTACGGCGAGCAATCTCAAAACAGCCTTCCGGACGATCATAGACCGCCGTGGGACCAATGGCCTGCCGTCCGGGCTTAGTAATGTTGCAGCAACCTGCGTCGCCATTGCACGGCATCACCTGAACGCGCCAGAAGACGTCATCAAGGCACTCAAAGACATTCACAAACGGGTCGCCGTAAACCCGCGCGGCATGAGCCCCAAGAACGCCGAGCGCCTTGCGCAGTTCAATGATTGGGA